>NZ_WTYH01000001.1:942857-1257142 GCF_009827335.1 Aurantiacibacter arachoides
CGCTGACCGCAATTCCGGCCCCGATCGAATGGACCGAGGCGGACGATCTCGCCAGCCAGCCGCACGCGCAGGGCGTGGGGGGAGGACCAGGGGCGGTCGCGCACTGAACCTTGCTGTGCGTTAATAATACGTGGCCGAGGCAAAAACCTCGCTCCCGGGCCGGATAGGCTTTGACAGGTTGCGGAAAAGTCGCTCAATTCCCCGCCTCGCCATGCGAGTCCTTAACGGACCGCGCGCCAAGAAATCCATTCTGAGGGGGTTGTCCACCAATGAACAAGAACGAACTGATCGGTGCTGTCGCGGATTCGAGCGGCCTGTCGCGCAACGATGCGACGAAGGCCGTCGAAGCCGTGTTCGACACGATCCAGAGCACGCTCAAGAAGGGTGACGAGGTTCGGCTGGTCGGGTTCGGAACATTCTCGACCGCTCGGCGCAAGGCGTCGACCGGACGCAACCCGCGCACCGGTGAACCGATGACGATCAAGGCATCGACGCAGCCGAAGTTCAAGGCCGGCAAGGGCCTGAAGGATTCGGTCAACTAGTCTTCTGGGGAGAGGGCGCCCGGCGCGGTTACGCTGCCGGGCAAGGCGAGGGTCGTCCTGCGGGGCGGCCCTTTCCTTTTGCGCTGGCGAAAATGCCTAGCCCACCGCCCGCGTGGCGATGGCATACAACGCGATGGCGGCTGCGTTCGAGACGTTGAGGCTTTCCATGGCGGCGCTGATAGGCAGGCGGGCGAGCGCGTCGCAATGCTGGCCGACGTTGTGCCGCATCCCTTCGCCCTCCGCGCCGAGCACCAGGGCGACTGGTCCGGTGGGCAGCGCTTCGGCAAAGTTCGCCTCCGCCTCGCCGGCAAGGCCGATGCGCCAGTATCCGGCTTCGGCGATCTCCTCCAGCGCGCGGGCAAGGTTCACCACGCGCACCCAAGGCACGATTTCCAGCGCGCCAGAGGCGCTCTTGCCGATGACGCCGCTTTCGGGCGGGGCATGCCGATCCTGGGTGACGATGGCGGCGGCATTGAAGGCCGCGGCCGAACGCAGGATTGCGCCGACGTTGTGCGGATCGGTCACCTGGTCGAGCACGACAATCGGGCGATCGGCATCGCCGGCCAGGACATCGGACAGATGCAGGTCGTCTAGCGGATCGCATTCCAGCACCAGGCCCTGGTGCGGCGCATCGCGCGCCACCAGGCGCGCCAGGTCGGCGACCTCCGCCCGCTCGAGCGGGAAGTCGGCGGGCAGTTCGCCATCAAGCGAGTCGAGCCCTTCGAGCGTCGCCCAAAGCTTGCGATGATGGCGATCGGGGTTGTTGAGCGCCGCCTCCACGGCATGGCGGCCCCACAGGCGCACGGCACCCTTGGACGCGCGACCGGATCCACGCCCGCCCTGCATCCTGCCGGCGCGCCCGCGCAATGCTCTCTTGTTATCCTTCGCCATGTATTCCTCGCTAGTCGGCCGCTCCCCTGCCAGCACGCCCATTGACAGGCAAGCGGTGCTTCGCCATTGGGGCGCCTCTCGGCTGAACGGCCCTTCTTGCGAAGGGCCTTTGCATGCGGGTTTCGGCCCGCTTCCGGCACGGTGTGGACAGGTGGCCGAGTGGTTAAAGGCAGCAGACTGTAAATCTGCCCGCGCAAGCGTACGCTGGTTCGAATCCAGCCCTGTCCACCACCGCCGCTACCTCAGGCTTGCCTAATCGTTCTGCCGCCCCTCGATCAGCCGATCCACCAGCGTGGGATCCGCCAGCGTCGAGGTATCGCCCAGCGCGCCGTAGTCGTTTTCGGCGATCTTGCGCAGGATGCGGCGCATGATCTTGCCGCTCCGCGTCTTGGGCAGGCCATCGGTAAAGTGCAGGTGGTCGGGCGTGGCGATTGGGCCGATCTCCTTGCGTACCCACTGGCGCAGTTCGGCGGCAAGGTCGTCGGAACCTTCATTGCCCTCCATTAGCGTGATGTAGCAATAGATGCCCTGGCCCTTGATATCGTGCGGATACCCGACGACCGCGGCCTCGGCGACCTTGGGGTGGAGCACCAGCGCGCTTTCGACCTCGGCGGTGCCCATCCGGTGGCCGCTGACGTTGATGACGTCGTCGACCCGGCCGGTGATCCACCAGTATCCGTCCGCATCGCGCCGGGCGCCATCGCCGGTGAAATACTTGCCGGGAAAGGTGCTGAAATAGGCCTCCGTGAACCGTGCATGGTCGCCATGGACGGTGCGCGCCTGGCCCGGCCAGCTGCGGGCGATGCACAGGTTGCCCTCGATCTCGCCATCGCCGGTCACCGGTGTGCCCTCGGCATCGACCAGTAACGGCTCGACACCGAAGAACGGGCGACCGGCGCTGCCCGGCTTCATGTCGTGGGCGTAGGGCAGGGTGGTGATCATGTGGCCGCCGGTCTCGGTCTGCCACCAGGTATCGACCACCGGGCAGCGACCTTCGCCGACCACGTCATGATACCAGCGCCACGCCTCGGGATTGATCGGTTCGCCCACGGTGCCGAGCAGGCGCAGGCTGGATCGGGCGTGGGGTGTCACCCAGCGGCTGCCTTCACGCATCAGGGCGCGGATGGCAGTGGGGGCGGTGTAGAAGATGGCCACCTCGTGTCTTGCGATCACCTGCCAGAACCGGCCATGATCGGGGTAGTTGGGCACCCCTTCGAAGATCAGGCTGGTGCCGCCGTTGAGCAGCGGCCCGTAGGTGACATAGGTGTGGCCGGTGACCCAGCCGATGTCGGCGCTGCACCAGAACACCTCGCCCGGCTGGTAGTCGAACGTGTACCGGAAGGTGGCGGCCGCCCAGACCGCGTAGCCGCCGGTGGTATGCAGAACGCCCTTGGGCTTGCCGGTGCTGCCGCTGGTGTAGAGGATGAACAGGGGGTCCTCCGCCGCCATGTCCTCGCACGGACAGTCGGCATCGCTGGCAAGGTCCGCATACCAATGGTCGAGTCCCGCGCGCATCGGGACATCCGCACCAGTATGAGGGATTACGAGCACGCCATCCACGGCGACGCCGGGCAGGTCCAGCGCGGCATCGACGTTGGCCTTCAGCGGCACGGCCTTGCCGCCGCGCAGGCCCTCGTCGGCGGTAATGACAAAGCGGCTCTCGCAATCCATTATGCGGCCGGCAATGCTTTCCGGGCTGAACCCGCCGAACACGACCGAGTGAACGGCGCCGATGCGCGAACAGGCCAGCATGGCCACCGCGCCCTCGACGATCATCGGCATGTAGATGGTGACCCGGTCGCCCTTGCGCACGCCCAGCGTCTTGAGCGCGTTGGCCATCCGAACGACCTCGGCGTGCAGTTCGCGGTAAGTCAGCGACCGCGTGGGCGTAGATGGATCGTCCGGTTCGAACAGGAAAGCCTTGGCGTCGCCGCGGCTTGGCAGGTGACGGTCGACGGCATTGTGACACAGGTTCAGCCGTCCATCCGCGAACCAGGCAATCTGCGGCGGATCGAACGACCATTCGCCGCCTTTTGCAGGCTTGCGCGACCAGTCGAGGCACTCCGCCTGTTCCAGCCAGAAGGCGTCAGGCTGCTCGATCGAACGACGGTACATGACGTCGTACTGTTCGGGCGTGCAGTGGGTATCGGAGGGTGGTGCAGGGTGGGGAACGATGTCGCGCATGGGCCGGACTTTACGCGCCCCGGCAGGATCGACAAGTGCCGAACCTCGCCACCCCGGAACGCTGGAACCCGCGGTCGCAGCTTGTGACACGCCGGTTCCGCGCCTAGGAGCAGGCAATGGCTGGTGAATTGAGAGACAACCGCGGTCGCGGTGATGCCGAATGGGGCCTGCCCCCGATCCACCCCGAGGGCCGGAAATTCGGCCTGATTGCCGTCGGCGTTTCGCTGATTTTCCTGCTGTTGCTCGACTGGGAGATCGTCGGCTGGCCACTGCTGATGCTCTCGGTGGGAGTGTTCGCCTTCTTCCGCGATCCGGAACGGGTGGTTCCGCACGGGGAAAATACGGTGGTTTCTCCGGCGGACGGCCAGGTATCGCTGATCATGCAGGTTCCGCCGCCCACCGAGTTGCAGGGCACTGACGGCGATGGCGGGCCGGGCCTGGGCGCTGAACCCGTCACCCGCGTGTCGATCTTCATGTCGATGTTTGACGTGCACATCAATCGTGCCCCGATCGCCGGTACCGTGCGGCGCATCGTCTACATTCCGGGTGCCTTCATGAACGCCGATCTCGACAAGGCGAGCGAGGAGAACGAGCGTCAGCACGTCCTTCTGGAGCGTGCCGACGGGCAGCGGGTCGGCTTCACGCAAATCGCCGGGCTGGTGGCGCGGCGCATCGTGCCGTTCATCAAGCCGGGCGATATCCTTGCCGCCGGCCAGCGCGTGGGCCTGATCCGGTTCGGCAGCCGCGTGGACGTCTATCTTCCTGCCGGCACCGACAGCCGGGTGCTGGTAGGGCAGCGCGTGATCGCAGGGGAAACCGTGCTGGCCGAAATCGGTTCTCGCGTGCATATCGAAGGGGTCAGCCAATGACCCTTCCCGGAGACAACATGTCCGACGCATACAACGATCTCGACGATGATGGTGCAGCCAGCCCCGGACCGGCCTGGCTCGGCCCCAAGGCCAGCGAGCACGAGCACGTCACCCGGTCGGGCGGGGGCAGGGGCCTGGCCATGCGCGCGGTGGTGCCCAATGCCATCACCGCAGCTGCCCTGTGCTCGGGCCTGACCAGTATCCTGTTTGCTATCGGCGAACAGTGGGACAAGGCCGTGTTCGCCATGGTCGTGGCCGGCATCCTCGATGCCATGGACGGACGCGTCGCCAGGCTGCTGAAGGCGCAATCGCGTTTCGGCGCCGAGCTTGACAGCCTGTCCGATTCGGCCAGCTTCGGCATTGCCCCGGCGCTTGTCCTGTACCTGTGGTCGCTGGTGGAGGCGCCGCGGCTCGGGTGGCTGGCGGCACTCGCCTACGCTATATGTTGCGCCCTGCGGCTGGCGCGATTCAACGCGCGCATCGATGTGGAGGACCAGCCGCACAAGCTGGCCGGGTTCCTCACCGGCGTGCCCGCGCCGATGGGGGCGGGCTTCGCTTTCATGCCGATCTATCTCTGGCTGGCTACGGGCGAGCAGGTGTTCCGCGATCCCCTGCTCGTGGGGCCGTGGTTGTTCATCGTCGCCTTGCTGATGGTTTCGAACCTCGCCACGCCGAGCTGGAATTCGCTGAGCCCCTCACGCGATTTGAAGCTCGCATTCATTGCGATCGCCGGCTTGTTGGTAGGCGGACTGCTGATGGAAACCTGGTGGACGCTGGTCCTGATAGGGGGGATTTACCTGGCCCTGATCGCCTGGACGATAACGCGTTACGCCCGGATCAAACGGACCCGCGCGGAAGCGATCAGGACGCAACCGCCCGCGTAGAGGCCTCTCGGGAGCGACGCAGTAGCGCAGTCGTTTTGTGACCAGCAAGACTGCCCGCGCCAAGTTCCGCGCGAATGACACGGAACTGTTCGACCCCATAACGTACCGATACGTAGGCAGAGTAGATGGCGTAGGCGGCCACCAGACCGAAGAACAGCGAAACCGCAATAGCCATCATCGTCCAAATCCTTGTGCGAGGCCGGAAGCCTATAAGCAAAATCTAACATGGCGGCGAAAGGTTCCCGTTTCCGCCATTCCTGACACCTCTGTTCCATTTATGTTCTAGCGCGTCAAGGCATTTGTTCCGCTTGTGTTCCAGCCTGCGCAATCAGGTGCGGCCGATCGTACAATCCGTAAACCGGGGCGCGCGGTCGGCTGGTCTTTGATTTTCACCATCTCATCGCGAAGTGGCGTAATTCCCTACTGGTAAATGCCGTTAGCTTGGCGTAGGGGCGCTCCCGCCGAGGTCCATTGCATCGACGCAACTGGCCGCGAATCGGCAAATTCACATGGAAGGCACATATCCCGGTGCCGCCTGCGGTAGTCTTGCCGCGGCCGGTTCCCCGCCCTCCAGAGGTATAACCGGAAGGAATTTTATTATGGCGGCTCCTACCGTCACCATGCAGCAATTGATCGAGGCCGGCGTTCACTTCGGCCACCAGTCCCACCGCTGGAACCCGCGGATGAAGCCGTATATCTTCGGCGCCCGCAACGGTGTGCACATCATCGACCTGTCGCAGACCGTGCCCCTGATGGCGCGTGCGCTCGACTTCGTGCAGCAGACCGTCCGCGCGGGCGGCAAGGTCCTGTTCGTCGGCACCAAGCGTCAGGCGCAGGAGCCGATTGCCCAGGCTGCGCGAGCCTGTGGCCAGCACTATGTCAACCATCGCTGGCTGGGCGGGATGCTCACCAACTGGAAGACTATTTCAGAGCGCATCAAGCACCTCAAGGCGCTGGAAGAGCAACTTTCCGGTGAGGCGACCGGCCTGACCAAGAAGGAACGCCTTAACCTCACGCGCAAGAAGGAAAAGCTGGAGCTTTCCCTCGGCGGCATTCGCGACATGGGCGGCGTGCCCGACGTGATGTTCGTGATCGACGCCAACAAGGAAGACCTGGCGATCAAGGAAGCCAACGTGCTCGGCATTCCGGTCGTCGCGATCCTCGATACCAACGTCGATCCGGAAGGCATCGCCTTCCCGATCCCCGGCAACGACGATGCCAGCCGCGCCGTGCGCCTGTATTGCGATGCTGTCGCCCAGGCCGCCACCAAGGGCCGCGGCGAGGGTGTGGTCGATTCGGGCACCGACATCGGTGCGATGGATGCTCCTCCAGCCGAGACCCAGGATGCTGCCGCCGAGCCGGCCGCCGAGGAAGCCAAGGCCGACGCCTGATCGCTCCCCGCCGCGCGGTGCGCCTGCGCCCGCGTAACATGAATACCCATCAAGGCGCCGGTCCGATCGCGGACCGGCGCCGCATGATTTCAAAAAGGACTACAACATGGCTGCTTTTACCGCCTCCGACGTAAAGGCCCTGCGCGAGAAGACTGGCGCGGGCATGATGGACGCCAAGAAGGCGCTCGAGGAATCGAACGGCGATATCGAGGCCGCGGTCGACGCGCTGCGCGCCAAGGGTCTGGCCACCGCCCAGAAGAAGTCGAGCCGCACCGCGGCCGAGGGCCTCGTCGGCGTCGCCGTCGAAGGCACGAAGGGCGTGGCCGTCGAGGTCAATTCCGAAACCGATTTCGTCGCCAAGAACGACAAGTTCCAGGATTTCGTGCGCAAGACCACCGAGGTCGCGCTCGGCACTTCCGGCGATGACGTGGACGCGCTGAAGAGCGCGGCCTATCCCGACGGTGGCACCGTGTCCGACAAGCTGACCGACAACGTCGCCACCATCGGTGAGAACCAGCAGGTCCGCCGGATGAAGAGCGTGAGTGTCGAGCACGGCGTTATCGTGCCCTACATGCACAACGCCGCCGCGCCGAACCTCGGCAAGATCGGCGTGCTCGTCGCGCTCGAGAGCGAGGCCGATGCGGACAAGCTCGAGGCGCTGGGCAAGCAGCTTGCCATGCACATCGCCGCGGCCTTTCCGCAGGCGCTGACCGCCGATGACCTCGACGCCGACGTGATCGCGCGCGAGCACAAGATTGCCGCGGAAAAGGCGTCCGAAACGGGCAAGCCCGACGACGTGCAGGCCAAGATGGTCGATGGCGCGATCAAGAAGTTCGCCAAGGAAAACGCGCTGCTCAGCCAGGTGTTCGTGATGGACAACAAGACCCCGATCGAACAGGTCGTCGCCGCCGCCGCCAAGGATGCCGGAAAGCCCATCGTGCTGAAGGATTACGTCCGCTTCCAGCTCGGCGAAGGCATCGAAAAGGAAGAGAGCGACTTTGCCGCAGAGGTTGCCGCAGCCGTAAAGGGCTGATCGCTCTTTTAACGCGTTCGAAAAGGCCGCCGGGGTTCGTGCCCCGGCGGCCTTTTTCATGTCCGGCGACTAGCGCGGGCCCAGTTCGATCAGCCAGATTTCGGGATGGGTGAACAATCGCAGCGGAATCAGGCTGGTCCCAAGCCCCGCACCCACGATTACCGTCTGCCCGCGCTCCACTGTTCGCCCGCAGCCGAAGCGGTCGCCATAGCGCGACAGGTGCGCGGGCGCGCCGCCCCAGGGATAGGCGATCTGGCCGCAATGGGTGTGCCCGGCGAGCAGCAGCGACACGTCATCCGGCATCTGCGGAAAGACATCCGGGCTGTGCGTCAGCACCAGCCGCCCGCCGGCCAACCCGCGCATCGCTTCTATCGTCGCGGGCATAGCGTCGCGCCGGGTGTACGGATCGTCCACCCCGCCGATTGCCAGCGGCCCGACCTGCACGGCTGAATTCTGCAACACCCGGATTCCGTGCAGGTCGAGCTCCCGCCGGAGCCCAGGCCAGTCGAACCAGTGATCGTGGTTGCCGGGCGCTACGACGACGCCCAGCGGTGCGGTCAGATTCCCTAGCGGGGCGACGATCTCCTGCGGCGTGTAGACATGGGTCGCCGTGGACTTTTCGCTCACAAGGTCGCCTGCGATCAGGACGATGTCCGGCCGCAGCGCATTGATCTGCTCGACGATGCGTTGCAGCCGTTCGAGCGGCATGTCCGGCCCGGCGACGTGGATGTCCGAGATCAGCGCCGCGGTGATCGGCGGCGTGCCTGCCGGATAGCCGGCCAGCGCCACCCGGGCGCGCAAGACTTCGGGATTGCGCGTGGTGTCGTGCCAGCCCTTGGCACCCAGGGCGATTGCCAGGACGAGCATGAAGGTCGCGATGGCTTTCCAATGCTGCACCATGAAGGGCAAGCTGCGCCAACACGTGCCGGAGGGCAAGACAGCCCGTTAAAACCGCCGGGGAACACTTGGCAGCGCGCGCCGCTGCCTCTACAGCCCGCGCAACTGCTCCCGAGAGGACGATTTTTCGCAATGCTTCTGCCTGGTACCAAACGCATCCTGCTCAAGCTTTCGGGCGAGGTGCTGATGGGCGACCAAGGGTTCGGAATCGATCCGGCGCATGTCCTGCGTCTTGCCGAGGAAGTGAAGGCAGCCAAGGAGACGGGCCTGCAGATCTGCCTGGTCATCGGCGGGGGCAACATCTTTCGCGGCATGGCGGGCGCCGCGCAGGGCATGGACAGGGCGCAGGCCGATTACATGGGTATGCTCGCCACGGTGATGAACGCGCTGGCGATGCAAAATGCGCTGGAGCAGCTGGGCGTCGACACCCGCGTCCAGAGCGCCATCCAGATGGACCAGGTGTGCGAGCCGGTGATCCGTCGCCGGGCCGAACGGCATCTGGAAAAAGGGCGCATCGTGATCTTCGCCGCCGGCGTAGGCGCGCCTTATTTTACCACCGATTCAGGGGCCGCGCTGCGTGCCGCGGAAATGCGCTGTGATGCGCTGCTTAAGGGCACCAGCGTCGATGGCGTCTACAGCGCCGATCCCAAGAAGGATCCCGCTGCAACCCGTTACGATACAGTCACCTACGGACAGGTTCTGGCAGAGAACCTGAAGGTGATGGATGCCTCCGCCGTGGCGCTGTGCCGTGACAACGACATTCCCATCGTGGTCTTCTCCATCCGTGAGCGCGGCAACGTTGCCCGCGTGCTGGCGGGCGAGGGGACCCAGACACTCGTGCAGAAGGATTAAGCCATGCCCAAGTATGAAAAGGCCGACGTGGAACGCCGCATGGTCGGCGCGGTTGAAAGCCTGAAGGGCGACCTTGGCGGTCTGCGCACGGGCCGCGCCAATACCGCGTTGCTCGATCCCGTGGTGGTCGAAGTCTACGGCTCGATGATGCCGATCACGCAGGTTGCCACCGTCTCCGCACCGGAAGCGCGGATGCTGGCCGTGCAGGTGTGGGACAAGGCCAACGTCAGCGCGGTGGAAAAGGGCATCTCCAAGGCCAACCTTGGCCTCAATCCGATGAGCGATGGCCAGACCATTCGCCTCCCGCTGCCAGATCTTAATGAAGAGCGGCGTAAGGAACTCGCCAAGCTCGCCAACGACTATGGTGAAAAGGCCAAGATCGCCATCCGCAATGTGCGCCGCGACGCCAACGATGCGTTGAAGGAAGACGAGAAGAAGAAGGAAATCTCCGAGGACGATCGCAAGCGTCTGGAGGACGAGGTGCAGAAGCTGACCGACAAGCACGTCGCCGATACCGATGCGACGGTGGAGAAGAAGGTCCAGGAAATCCTGACGCAGTAAGCGTCGGGTTGGTCTTCCCTCTCGTGGCCCAAGCCAACTATCCCCGTCATGTCGCCATCATCATGGATGGCAACGGGCGCTGGGCGAAAAGCCGCGGCTTGCCGCGTGCGCTCGGCCACAAGGCCGGCGGGGATGCGGTAAAGCGCACGGTGGAGGCCGCCGGCACGCTGGGGCTGGACTGCCTCACGCTCTACGCCTTTTCCAGCGAGAACTGGAAACGCGAGGAAAGCGAAATTTCCGATCTGATGAACCTGATGCGACGGTTCATCGAGCGGGAACTGGACGCATTTGTTGCGGAGGGCATCCGCCTGAAGATCATCGGCGATTACCGCGCCTTTGCCCCGGACATCGTGGAAAAGCTGGACATCGCGCTCGATCGCACCGCGGGCGGCACGCGCACGCTGGCGGTGGCCCTCAATTACGGCGCACAGCAGGAAATCGCGCGGGCGGCGCGGCTGGCGGCGGCGGAGGGGGCAATCGACGCCGATGGCATCGAACGCCACCTCTTCACCGCAGACCTGCCGCCGCTGGACCTGCTGATCCGCACCAGTGGCGAGGTGCGCCTGTCGAACTTCTTGCTGTGGCAATCGGCCTATGCCGAAATGCTGTTCACCGATGTGCTATGGCCTGATTTCGGCGAAGACCATCTGCGCGCGGCCTGCGAAGCGTTCGCCACGAGGGAGCGACGCTATGGCGGACGCTGACATCGGCGGACTGGACGAGCTCGACGACCTGGAAGGCTTCGAACTGCTGCCGGAACCGCGCCGTCGCGACCGGATCAAGTCGCTGGCGAAAAAGGCCTTGCCGGTGCCGCTGTGGGTGCGCACCAGCGACCTGCCCAAACGGGCCGCGAGCGCGCTTGTGATGCTGGCCGTGGCGGGGCTGGGGCTGTCGCTGGGCGGCATCGTGTGGGACGCCTTCATCATCCTTGTCGCGCTGATCTGTTTTGCCGAACTGGCGCGGCTGGTCTGGCGGGCTACGCGCAACCCGCTGGGCCGCGTGCTCGGTCTGCTGGCGGGCGCGGGTTACATCGGTGTGGCGACCGCCGTGTTAACGGGGCTTGGCGACTTCCTTCTCATCCTGGCGCTCGGGGTGACGATCTTTACCGACACCGGCGCCTATTTCAGCGGCCGCACCATCGGCGGGCCCAAGATCGCCCCGCGCATCAGCCCGTCGAAGACCTGGGCGGGGCTGGCTGGCGGCATGATCGCCTCGGGCGCTTGGGTGGTCGGCTGGGTGCTGGCGATCGACCGGGGACCCGCCTGGCTTGGCCCGCGGTTCGAACTCGGGCTGAACCTCAATGCGACTAATCTGTTAGCCTGTATTGCGCTTGGCGCCGGGCTGGCCATTATCGCGCAGATGGGAGACTTTTTCGAAAGTTGGCTTAAACGCCGGGCACACATGAAGGATTCGTCCAACCTGATCCCCGGTCACGGCGGCGTTTTCGACCGGGTCGATGGCCTGTTGCCCGTCACCATCGCCATCGCTGGTCTTGGCGCAGCGCTGGTCTAGCCCCGGATGACGCGCAGTATATCCCTTCTCGGAGCGACCGGGTCGATCGGCGATTCGACGCTCGCCCTGATCCGCTCGCAGCCTGACCTGTGGCGGGTGGTGGCGCTTACCGCCAACTGCTCGGCGGAAAAGCTGGCGCGGCTGGCGCGCGAATTCGGCGCCGAGATCGCCGTGGTCGGCGACGAGGGATGCCTGGACGAGCTGCGCGAGCATCTGGCGGGATCGGGCATCGAGGCCGCTGGCGGGGCCGAGGCCCTGTGCGCGGCCGCAGCGCGCCCGGCCGACATTACCGTTGCCGCCATCGTCGGCTGCGCCGGGCTGGCGCCTACGATGGCCGCCATCGAGCAGGGCAAGACCGTCGCGCTCGCCAACAAGGAGGCGCTGGTCAGCGCGGGCGAGGTGATGACGGCCAAGGTGGCGGCTCATGGCACCACGCTCCTGCCGGTCGACAGCGAACACAACGCCATCTTCCAGTGCCTGCAGGGCAATGACCTGGCAGACGTGCGCTGGATCACTCTCACGGCCAGCGGCGGGCCCCTGCGCACCAGGACGCTGGCCGAACTTGACGCGGTGACGCCTGCCCAGGCGGTGGCCCATCCCAACTGGGACATGGGCGCCAAGATCAGCGTCGACAGCGCCACGATGTTCAACAAGGGCCTGGAATTCATCGAGGCGCATCACCTGTTTCCGGTCGGGCTGGATCGCCTGCGGATCGTCGTCCACCCGCAGAGTGTGATCCATTCGATGGTGGAATATCGCGACGGATCGACCCTGGCGCAGCTTGGTCCTTCCGACATGCGCGTGCCCATCGCCTCGACACTCGCCTGGCCCGCACGCATGGACACCGCCTGCAAGCCGCTCGACCTGACGTCCATCGGAGAGCTCAGCTTCTTCGCCCCTGATGAAGAGCGTTTCCCGGCGACGAGGCTGGCGCGCGAGGCGGTGCATGCAGGGGGCGGGGCGCCGGCGGTGCTCAATGCCGCGAACGAAGTGGCGGTTGCCGCCTTCCTCGCCGGTCAGATCAGGTTCACGCAAATTTCGGCAATAGTGGCGCATACCCTCGACAGCTATACGCCGCCCGCACCCCGATCGCTCGATGACGTTCTGGCCATTGACGCCCGGGCACGCGCACGCGCTGCCGCCATGCTGGAGCATGCCTGACTTGGAATTCGAGAGCCTGCCTTTCTGGATGTACATCGCCGGGTTCCTAGCGATGCTGGCGCCGCTCGTGGTGCTGCACGAACTTGGTCACTACCTCGTCGGGCGGATGTTCGGCGTGGGGGCGGATGCCTTTTCGGTCGGCTTCGGCAAGGAGGTGGCGGGCTTCACCGACAAGCGGGGCACCCGGTGGAAGCTGTCGATGCTGCCGCTGGGCGGTTACGTGCAGTTTCGCGGCGACATGAACCCGGCCAGCATGCCCGATCCCGATGCCCCTGCGGGGGCGGACCACTTCCAGTCCGCCGCATTGTGGAAACGCGCGCTGATCGTGGCGGCGGGCCCGGTGACCAACTTCCTGGTCGCGATCGCCATTCTCGCCAGTTTCAACGCCCTCTACGGCAAGTCGGTGACAGATCCGGTGGTGCAGATCCTGTCCGAAGAGGGTGCCGCAGCCGGAGCCGGGATCGCGGTTGGTGACCGCATCGTTGCCATCGACGGCCAACGGATCGAGGATTTCTCCCAGATCGGCGGCATCGTGGCGCCCTATCCGGACGAGGAGATGACGTTCCGGGTCGAACGTGCCGGGCGCACGTTCAACGTGCCGCTGACGGTCGCCAAGCTGGAAGAGGTCGACCGCTTCGGCAACCGGTTCAGCGTCGGGCGCGTCGGCATCGGTTCGGGCCCGCCATCGTTCGCCCCGGTGGGGCCGGTCGAGGCTGTCGGCCTTGCCTTTGCCCAGACCGGGCAGATCCTTGACATGATGGTCACCGGCATCTGGCAGATCATCACCGGTCGTCGCTCGGTCGAGGAACTGGGCGGCCCGATCACCATCGCCAAGTTCTCCGGCGAGCAGCTCAGCCTGGGGTTCAGCCAGTTCGTATGGTTCGCCGCGCTCATCTCAATTAACTTGGCATTCATTAACCTCCTGCCAATTCCCGCCCTAGACGGTGGGCACCTGGCGTTTTACGCGGTCGAGGCAATCCGCCGTCGGCCAGCCAGTCCCCGCAGTCAGGAGCTTGCGTTTCGAGCCGGTATCGCCGTGGTTTTGGCGCTGATGGTCTTCGTGACGCTGATCGATATCGCCAAGCTGCCGATCTTCGGCAGTTAGGCGGGAAACAAGGCAATCTCGACGCGGACGAGTGGCGTATTCCCGATGAAATCCGGACAAAGCGGGAAGTGCCTGCTTGATTGCCCTCGCGGCATCGGGCAAGGGCGCACTTCGCGTCGCCGGCCGGATTTCTTACCCCCACAGGGCCGGACTGGCCGGGGAACGGGACGGGTCTATCGCCCGCATGCCGCAGTCGGTGCGGGAATGTCGAAATGGGCCTGCGACGGCCCTTGAATTGGACGGATAATGGGTTCCAGGGCCAGGACGATTTCAGCCTCGCATTACGCCGCAGCCTTGCTCGGCTGCACCATGCTCGCCGGTCTTCCGACCGCCGCCATGGCGCAGGACGGGGATGCTGCCGCCGCGCAGCAGCAGGCCCAGCCAGCGCCCGCTCCCGCCGCGACCCCCGCGCCGGCAGCGTCGCAGCAGGGCACGGTCATCCGCACCATCGCCGTCGCCGGCGCGCAGCGGCTGGAGCCGGAGACGATCGTTTCCTACATCCAGCTTCGCCCCGGCATGGTGTACACCGCGGCCGCCGCCGACCAGGCGCTGATCGACCTCGCCAACACCGAGCTGTTTGCCGATTTCCGTATCGATTTCAACGATGCGACCGGCGCGTTGACGATCGCGGTCGAGGAGAACCCGATCATCAACCGCGTCCTTCTCGAAGGCAACCGCCGCCTCGAGAATGACGAGATCAGCGAGGAGATCAATCTCCGCCCGCGCCAGATCTTCACGCGCAGCCGCGTGCGTGCCGACGTCGCCCGCATCATCGAACTGTACAAGCGCCAGGGCCGTTTCGCCGCGACGGTCGAACCGCAGATGGTCATGCTCGACCAGAACCGGGTCGACGTGATCTTCGAGATTTCCGAAGGGCCCAAGTCCAAGGTCCGGCAGATCAACATCATCGGGAACGAGGTGTTTCCCGACAGCCAGTTGCGCAGCGAGATGCTGACGCGCGAGGACAGCCTGCTGTCCTTCTTCAGCTCCAACACCAGCTACGATCCCGATCGCATGGCGTATGACCAGCAGCTGCTGCGCCAGTACTACCTGACCCAGGGCTATGCCGATTTCCGCGTCATTTCCGCCGTTGCCGAACTTACCCCCGATCGCCGCGACTTCATCATCACCTACGTGGTCGAGGAAGGCGAGCGCTACAAGTTCGGCGATGTCGAGGTCGTCAGCCAGCTGCGCGACTTCCAGAGCGACGTGCTGACCCAGCAGCTGACCATCGCCACGGGCGACTGGTACAACGCCGAACGGGTCGACCAGATCGAGGAAGGGCTTACCGAAACCGCCGGCGCCTTCGGCTATGCCTTTGCCGACGTGCGCCCGCGCATCGTGCGCAACGCCGAAGACCGCACGATGGACGTGACCTTCACGATTTCCGATGCGCCGCGTGTCTACGTCGAGGCGATCGAGGTCAACGGCAATACGCTGACGCAGGACAAGGTGATCCGTCGCGAGTTCCGCATCGCGGAAGGTGACGCTTTCTCCACGTTGCAGGTTGCCCGCACCACGGCGCGCATCAACTCGCTGGGTTACTTCCAGGAGAATTTCGAGGTTACCCAGGTCGAGGGATCCAGCCCCGATCGCATCATCCTGCAGGCCAACGTGCAGGAAGAGCCGACCGGCCAGCTGTCGCTTTCGGCGGGTTTCTCCAGTCTCGAAAGCTTCATCTTCAACGGCTCGATCCAGCAGAACAACTTCCGCGGTCGCGGCCAGACCATTGGCCTTGGCATCAACTACTCGCGGTACTCGCGCTCTGCCAACATCAGCTTTACCGAGCCCAAGGTTTTCGACCGCGATATCGCCGTGGGCGCTGACATCTATCGCAACGAATACAACAACGGCTATTTCGACCGCGACAGCGCGACATACGAACAGACGACGACGGGCTTCGGCGTGCGCGTGGGCGTGCCCTTGTCGGAATACATCAACCTGCTGGGCCGCTACACGCTCAACTACCAGCAGATCACCGTCGACGAGACGCAGTTCTTCGCTGACTTCGATGGCGACGGGGTGTCGCAGTGCGAGCCGCTGATCGCCGGTCGCTATCTGTGCGATGCGCTGGGCAATCGTCTGCAGTCCATCCTGGGCGCGTCCTTCAATTACAACACGCTCAACAGCCGCCAGCGGCCGACCGCGGGCACCAACGCATCGCTCTCGTTCGATATCGCGGGGCTTGGTGGTGACACCCAGTATGCGCGTGCCCGTCTCAACGCCGCGCGGTACTGGAACCTTGGCGCAGGCTTCATCGGCTCGGTCTCGATCGAAGGCGGCTACATCTACGGCTGGGGTGACGAGGACGTCCTGCTGACCGACCGGTTCTTCCTGGGCGAAGGGCAGATGCGCGGTTTCGACGTCCGCGGCATTGGCCCGCGCGTGATACGCCGCTTCTATGTTGACGAAAACGCGGACGGGGCAATCGACGCCGCCGATCTGCTGCCGCTCGGCGACGATCGCAACCAGGACGATTCGCTTGGCGGCAATGCCTATTACCTGGCGCGTGCCGAGGTGGAAATTCCGCTCGGTTCGGGTGCGCGCAATCTCGGTCTGCGTCCGTCGGTGTTCGTCGACGTCGGATCGGTGTTCAACGTCACGCGCCCGCAGCTGACCGAAAGCCCGCTGCCCGATGGCCTGTTCATTCCCCAGCGCGATGGCAGCGGCAACCCGCTGTTCCTGCAACCGACCCGCGATGCATCGGGTGCGATCACCGGCACGACCCTGGTAATCAGCCCGATCGGCCCGGACGGTTCGACCAACCAGCCGGTCGGCCAGGCGCTGCCCCCCTTCATCGAGGAATTTGTGGGCGACACGCCGTCTCCCCGCGTTTCGGCCGGCATCGGCGTCAACTGGAATTCGCCGTTCGGTCCGTTCAGGATCGATTTAGCCTATGCGCTGCTTAAGGAGCGCGGGGACGAAACCAAGCTATTCTCGTTCAACGTAGGAACCCAATTCTGATGATCATCAAGACCAAGGCGGCCTTCGCGGTCGTGTTCGCCGCGGGCGCGCTGGCCGCAACCACCGTTGCCGTGCCCGCCGCCGCGCAGGTCAACGGCATGGGCACCGTCGACCTTCCCAGCGTCGTCGCCGGGACGCAGGCGTTCCAGACCGCCTATCAGCAGATCGCCACGCAGTATCAGGCGCAGCGCACCACCATCCAGCAGCGCCAGCAGCAGCGCCAGCAGCTGATCCAGACCTTCGATACCAATGGCGACGGGCAGATCAGCGATGCCGAAGGCGCTGTCGCGCAAGATCCCAACAACGCCACCGTGCGCCAGGTGCAGGCGATCGATCAGGAGCTGCAGAGCCTGCAGCAGCCGATCGACCTTGCGCGCCTGTACGTGGTGACGCAGATCGCGCAGCAGTATTCGGCTGCCGTGCAGCAGGTCATTTCGGAACGGAACATCCAGTTCCTGATCCAGCCCGAGGCGCTGGCCTATGCGCCCGATGCGGCGAACGTCACTCCGCTGGTTACCGCGGCGCTTAACACCCGCGTGCCGTCGGTCACGGTCACCCCGCCAGCCGATTTCCAGCCGAGCGAGGCCGGCGTGCAGCTGTTCCAGCAGATCCAGCAGCTGCTGGTGATGGCCGCGATGCAGCAGCAGGCGGCAGGCGCCCAGCAGCAGGCACCCGCGGCGGCGTCTGGCCGCTAAGGCGACGGACGACTGTGAGGGCAGGGCAGTGAGCGAAACGTACGACATTCCGCGGATCCTCAAGGCCCTGCCTCACCGGTATCCCATGCTCCTTGTCGACAGGGTCGAGGAGCTGGTGCCGGGGGAGCGGATTGCCGCGATCAAGGCAGTCACCTTCAACGAAGGGTTTTTCCAGGGCCACTTTCCCGGTCGCCCGATCATGCCCGGTGTCCTCCAGATCGAGGCGCTGGCGCAGGCCGCCGGCATTCTCGGTATCGAGACGATGCAACTGGCGGACAGTGGCAAGCTCGTCTATTTCATGGCGATCGATAGCGCCAAGTTCCGCGCTCCGGTGGAGCCTGGCTGTCTGCTGAAGCTGGATGTCAGCTTCATCCAGCAACGCACCCGCATCTGCAAGTTCCACGGCAAGGCCTCGGTCGACGGCAAGGTCACTTGCGATGTCGACTTTACCGCGATGGTTGCCGATCCGCCGAAATAGAGTTGCTTTCGCAGCGCGCCGGGGTTAGGCGCGCGCCTTTCCCAACCACAGCTGGACCGGTCGGAACCGATCCGAGGCTACGGAGACCTGCCATGAAGGCCGATACGCATCCCCAGTACCACATGATCAACGTCAAGATGACGGATGGCACCGAATTCCAGACCCGCAGCACCTGGGGCAAGGAAGGCGATACCATGAACCTGGATATCGATCCGACCAGCCACCCGGCCTGGACCGGCGGCCCGCAGCGTCTGCAGGACGGTGGCCGCGTGGCGAAGTTCAACCAGCGTTTCGGCGGGCTCTCGCTGACGAAGAAGTAAGCGCCGCGGCAATCGCGAACCTTGCAAAAAGGGCGGTCCCGAGGGGCCGCCCTTTTTCTTCGTACTGGCTAGATCAGGTCGTTCGGCCACATCTCGTCAAGCGTCGCTTCGAAATGCATGTCGCCCGCCTTGCGTCGCACGCCGCCGTTGTCGGACGAGTGGTTACGTCCGTCGAACACCGGCACGATGGCGAAATCATCGTAGGGATCGACGCCTTCCAGCGTGGCCGTGTTGATGGCATATTTGTCCGGATCTGATCGCGCTTGGTGGAACAGGTGGATGCCGCAGACCGAGCAGAAGCGATGCTTCGCCGCGCCGGTGTTGAAGGAATAGCAGTCGAGCAGGTCCTCGCCTGCGGTCACTGCCACGGCGTCGACGGGGACGTAGACCATGACCGCGCCCTTCATGGCGCACATCGAGCAGTTGCAGCGCGAGGCGACCAGGCGCTCATCGGGAAACTCGGCGGCGTATTGCACCGTGCGGCAGTGGCACGCGCCCTTGCGTATCGTGGTCATGTCAGTGCCAGTGCCTTTCGCGATACCATTTCGTGATGACGTACTTCACGCCCTTGCGCACCTTCATCCCGTGATGGAGCGTGGCGGGGTTGAGGGAACCGTCCTCGCGGTGATTGTCCCAGCACACCAGTTTGCCCGTCTCCGGCTGAAAGGTCTTGCCGATCACCTTGAACCGTGTCGCGCCGCCGGCCTCCACCTCGTTGAGATAGATCATGAAGGTCCAGGTGCGATTGCCCGCGACCGCGCAGAACTTGTGAAAGTCCGCCCCCTGCGGTTCGAAGAAATCGGTGTGGTTCTTGAATTCCTGTCCGACGTCGTAACGCTGACCCTGCACCGGCTCACCGTGGGCGGGATCGATGCCATTCAGCGCCAGCAGCCGGGCCTCCAGATCCTGCACCGCGGGTTCATCGGCGGAGAGGTCGCAGGTCTCGCTGGTGCGGAAATACTTGTCCCCGTTGGCATCGGCGATGGTCGAGGGGCGGCGATCCTTGTCGATCAGGGCGATAAGCGCGCGGCACAGCGTGGGGGGCAGAAAGTGCGGGCAACTCAGCACCGTCAACCGGGACGATGGCACCTGCCGCATTCCCGCGTGACGCAAAAGCACCTGCGCCGATGTTTCTCCCGGATTCGCCATGCGTCTTCATAGGCAACTGATGTGGCCCGCGAAACCCCGGGAAACAATCTTGCGTGCAGCGGCGTGTCACGCACTTTTCGCTTTGCTTGCAGACCTGCTTGTGTAACAGGCCGCCGCCTGCGCGTCACGCCGCTTGACCGGTGTGCGCAGGACCCTACAGCCGCGCCGTCAAGCGCGTGCTCGCGTGGTGTGGCGACCGTAGCTCAGTTGGTTAGAGCGCCGGTTTGTGGTACCGGAGGTCGCGGGTTCAAACCCCGTCGGTCGCCCCATTTTCCGCTAGGGCAGCGCGTCGCAACCGCTTTAAGGGGCACGCGAAAAATGTCGGCTTTCTGGACCGAACCCGATTGGGACGAGCACGAGCGCGTGGAGGTCGTCCACGATCGCGCCAGCGGCCTTACAGCGATCATCGCGCTGCATTCCACGCATCTCGGCCCCGGCGCCGGCGGCACCCGTTTCTGGCATTATCCTGATCCGGCAATGGGGATGCGCGATGCGCTGCGCCTCAGCCGCGGGATGAGCTTTAAGAATGCCATGGCCGGATTGCCGATGGGCGGGGGCAAGGCCGTGGTCCTGCTCGATCGCAAAGGCACGAAGACGCAGGCCATGCTGCACGCCTTCGGTGACGCGGTGGAGGCCATGGGCGGCCGCTACGTTACGGCAGAGGATGTGGGCGCCAGCGTCGCCGACATGCAGGAAGTCGCCACCCGCACGCAGCACGTCTGCGGCCTGCCGGTGAACGAAGGCGACGCCGGCGGCGATCCCGGTCCGTTCACCGCGATGGGCATCTATCACGGCATCAAGGCCGCCGTGGCGCACAAGATGGGCAAGGACTCCATGCAGGGCGTGCGCGTTGCCATCCAGGGCTGCGGCTCGGTGGGCGGCGGCACGGCGCGCCTGCTCGCCAAGGATGGCGCGCGACTGGTTCTGGCCGACATCGATGCCGAACGCGCCAAGGCCCTGGCCAGCGAAGTGGGCGGCGAGGCCGTGGCGGTCGACCAGATCATGGGCACTGCCTGCGACGTGTTCAGCCCCAATGCGCTTGGCGCCGTGCTCGACGACGCTGGCATCGCCCAGCTCGATTGCAGCATCGTGGCAGGCGGCGCAAACAACCAGCTCGCCCGGCCGGAACATGGCCGCGTGCTGCACGAACGCGGCATCCTGTATGCGCCCGACTACGTCATCAACGCCGGTGGCATCATCAACGTCAGCCTCGAATACCTGTGCCGCCAGCATGGCGAGCCGTGCGACATCAACGAGGTGCGCAAGCGCATCGCGCAGATTCCCGGCCGCCTGCAATCCATCTGGGACAAGAGCGATGCCGACGCCAGGCCGTCGAACGAGGTCGCCGACGCGATGGCGATGGAACTGATCGGGCGGGGCTAGTGCGGTCGCGGCCCTTGCCGCGCCACCTGCACCCTGCCAAAGCGATGGCGCGCTTCTTGCTCGCTACTTGCCACTGTCCGGACGATGCACGCCTACGCCAATCCTGCCCGTTTTCTGAAGCTCGCCCGATGGCTGACCCCGCTGTTGCTGGGGGCGGGGCTGTTGCTGACGGCGGGCAGCATGATCTACGGCCTCGCCTTCGCGCCGGCCGAGAGGTTGCAGGGCGAAACGGTGCGCATCCTGTTCATCCATGTCCCCGCGGTGTGGCTGGGCATGGCGGGGTGGGCCACCATTGCCATTGCCAGCTTCGCCGAACTGGTGTGGCGGCACCCGCTTGCCGCGCTCGCCGCGCGCGGGGCGGCGGTGCCCGGCGCGGTCTTCACCTTTCTTGGCCTTGCGACCGGGTCCATCTGGGGGCGCCCGGCATGGGGCACCTGGTGGGTGTGGGATGGGCGGCTGACCAGTTTCCTGGTGCTGTTCTTCCTGTTCCTGGGCTATATCGCGCTGGCGCAGGCCGTTGCGCGAGAGGGCGGGTCGAGCCGGGTTCCGGCGATCTTCGGGCTGGTCGGCGCAGTCAACATTCCCATCATCCACTTCTCGGTGCTGTGGTGGAACAGCCTGCACCAGCCGCCCAGCATCACCACCGGCGGCTCTGCCATGTCGGGTGAGTTCCTCTCGGGCCTGCTGGTCGCCGTGCTCGGTTTTTCGCTTTTGTTCGGCGCGGTGGTGCTGATGCGTATGCGCGCCTTGCTGGCCGAAACGCAGGCCGAGGCGCGCTTGCGGCGGCGCGCGTTGCAGGGCGATATGCTGATTGATGGTCCGGGCGAACCGGCCGATGCGTGAGGCGCTGGACCAATGGCCCTTCGTGTGGGCAGCCTACGCGGTGGTCATCGTGGGCATCGCACTCCTGCTGGGGTGGAGCTGGCTCGCGATGCGCCGGGCCGAGGCGCGCCGTGACGCGGTGAAGCGCCGGTGAGCGCCCCGCTGAAAGCCAAGCATCAGCGACTGGTGCTCATCTTGCTGGCCTTTGCCGCGCTGATCGGCGCGACTTTGCTGGCGATCTATGGCCTCAGAAATCAGGCGAACTATTTCTACGTCCCCGCCGACGTGGCCGCCAATCCGCCGGAACCAGGGCAGGCGATCCGCCTGGGCGGCATGGTGGAGGAAGGCTCGCTCGCCACGGCGGCCGACGGTATCACGGTCACCTTCGTCGTTCAGGATGGCGCGGCGCGGGTGCCTGTCACCTTTACCGGCATCGTGCCCGACCTCTTCACCGAAGGCAGCGGCGTGGTGGCCGAGGGCAGCATGGGCGAGGGCGGTACCTTCGTGGCTACCAACCTGCTGGCCAAGCACGACGAGAACTACATGCCACGCGAGCTGGAAGACATGAGCCGCGCACAGGCGCGTGAAACCGTGGCGGAAACCACCGAGTGAGCGTGACCGAATGATCCCTGAGATCGGCCTTGCCGCTTTGTGGCTCGCCGCCGCGCTCGCCGCGTTGCAGCTGTTCGCAGGGGCGCTTGGCACGCGTGGCACCGGGGGCGCGCTGGATGCCGTGGTGCGCCCGGCGGCCATGTTGCAGGCCTTGCTGTGCGCCGTCGCGTTTGCGTGCCTGTTGTGGGTCTTTGCCGTCACCGATCTCTCGGTGAAGCTGGTCACCGTAAATTCGCACTCGATGAAGCCGCTGATCTTCAAGATTTCGGGCGCCTGGGGCAATCACGAAGGCTCGATGCTGCTGTGGATCACCGTGATGGCCCTGGCCGGCGGCCTGATCGCACTGGTGGAGCGGCGCCTGCCCGAACGCAGCATGATGGCGACCCTCGCCGCGCAGGCCTTTGTCGGCCTCGGGTTCTACACCTTCCTACTGCTCTCCTCCAACCCGTTCGAACGGGTGACGCCAGCGCCGGCAGAGGGCAACGGGCTCAATCCGCTGTTGCAGGACGTCGGCCTCGCCTTCCACCCGCCCACGCTCTACATCGGTTATGTCGGCTTGTCGGTGGCCTTCAGCTTCGCCATCGGGGCCCTGCTAACGCGCAACGTGACGCCCGACTTCGCGCGCGTGATGCGCCCCTGGGTGCTGGCGGCGTGGATATTCCTGACGCTGGGCATCACCGCCGGCAGCTACTGGGCATACTACGAGCTTGGCTGGGGCGGCTGGTGGTTCTGGGACCCGGTGGAGAACGCCAGCCTCATGCCCTGGCTCGCGGCAACGGCGCTGCTGCACTCGGTCAGCGTGCTGGCGGCGCGTGATGCGCTGCGCACCTGGACGATCATGCTGGGGGTCGTCGCCTTTTCGATGAGCATGATCGGCACCTTCCTGGTGCGATCGGGCATTCTTACCAGCGTTCACGCCTTTGCCGTTGACCCCGAGCGCGGCAGTTTCATCCTGGCGCTGCTGGTGCTGTACATTGGCGGTGCGCTGGTCCTGTTCGCTCTGCGCGCCAGCACCATCGCCGAGGGGGAACGTTTTGCCGTTACCAGCCGGGAGGGGGCGCTGGTGGTGAACAACATCGCGCTGTCCGCCATCCTCGGCATCGTGCTGCTCGGCACGCTCTACCCGCTGCTGACGGAGGCCTTTGACGTGCGCGTTTCGGTCGGGCCCCCTTATTTCAACCCGGTTTCCGCGATCTTCCTGGTTCCCATGCTGCTGGTGATGATGGTCGGCCCGCTGCTGCGCTGGCGCGAGGACGGGTTTGCACGGATTCGCTGGCAGGTGATCGCCGTGTTCACCACGACGCTGCTGGTGCTGCTGGCGGTGTGGCTGATCGCCGATATCGCCATCCTGCCGCTGCTCGGCCTGGCGCTGGCCGTGGGGGTCGGCATTGCCAGTTTCCTGCCGATGGCCGGGCGGGCGCTGCGCCGCACGCCGCTGGCCACGTGGGGCATGTGCGTGGCGCACTTCGGCGTGGCTGTGGCGCTGTTCGGCATGGCAGCGGACAGCGCCTTCCAGCAGGAGCGGTTGGTCGCGGCGAGCGTGGGCGATGCGGTGGACGTTGGCCCCTGGCACGGTCGCCTCGCCTCGGTCTATCCCGTCGCCGGCCCGAACTGGACCGCGATCCAGGCCAATCTGCAGCTTTCCTACGACGACGGGCCGCAGATGCTGGCGCAGCCGCAATCGCGCAACTTCTGGACCCCGTTGCAGGAAACCAGCGAGGTGTCCCTGCTCACGCGCTGGAACGGCCAGCTCTACGTCGCTGTCGGCAACCAGGCGGCTGACGGGCGCTGGCAGCTCAGGTTGTGGTGGAAGCCGTTCGTCACCTTCATCTGGTATGGCGGCGTCCTGATCGCACTGGGCGGCGCGCTGTCGCTGGTCGGGCGCGTTGTAAGCGACCTGCGCCGCCGTCGCCGCCGTCCTGCGGACGATAGCGAGCTTGAGGGGCTGCCCGCATGAAGCGGCTGCGCATCATCCTGTGGGCCATGGTGGTCGTCGCTGCGCTGCTGTTCGGCCTGTTCGCCTACCAGCTCAGCCAGCCCAAGGATGCCTTCGTGACCAGCGCGATGGTGGGCGAACAGGTCCCGCAGTTCACTCTGGAGCCAGCCGCTGCCGACAGGCCGGGCCTCGCCGCTGCCGATCTTGCCAATGGCCGCCCGCAATTGCTCAACCTGTTCGGCAGCTGGTGTGTCCCTTGCCGGGTGGAGGCGCCCCAGCTGGAGATGCTGGAACGCCAGGGCGCGACCATCAACGGCGTGGCCTTGCGCGACCGGCCCGACGACGTTGCGCAATTCCTGGAGATTTTCGGCAATCCGTTCGCCCGCATCGGCCGTGATGACGTTTCCGAAATGCAGTTTGCGCTGGGTTCCTCGGGCGTGCCGGAAACGTTCGTGATCGATGGGCAGGGGCGCATAACCTACCAGCACATCGGCCCCATCATGGATCGCGACGTGCCCACGATCATGGAAGAATTGCGCAAGGCCGGGGCAGGCTCGTGATACGCTTGCCGGTCTTGCTGCTGCTGGTATTCGCTACCCCGCTTGCCGCGCAAGGCACCATGCCGCCCGCACCCTACGCCTACACCCAGCTGGAAGACCCGGCGCAGGAAGCTGCCGCGCGCGACCTGATGCACACGCTGCGCTGCCTGCAATGCCAGAGCCAGTCTATCGCTGATTCGGATGCCCCTATCGCTGGTGACATGCGCCACCAGGTCCGGTCGCGCATTGCGGCGGGGGACAGCCCCGATGCCGTGCGTGACTGGCTGGTTTCTCGATATGGCGACTACATCAGCTACGAACCGCAGGTGAGCGCGACCACCTGGCCGCTGTTCGTTGTTCCCGCCGTGATCCTGGTGCTGGCGCTGTTGCTGCTGCTTGCGCGGGTGGGCCGCCGCCGGGCGGGCGGAATGGGCGGGGTGGATGCATGACCTGGATCGTCGTCATCCTGCTGGCCCTGGCATGCTTCGCCGTAGCGGTGGTCGTGTTCCGCCTGCCGCGCGTGCTGTGGACCAGCCTTGGCGCCGCGCTTGCCCTCGGTCTTGTCGGCTATGCCTGGCAGGCGAGCCCGGGCCTCCCTTCGGCAAGGGCTGCGGGCGCCTTCGATGCCGGTGCGCAGGAGGTGGACGTGGTGGTCCAGCGGCAGGAGTTCATCGCGGACGAGGATCGCTCGACGGCCAACCTGCTGATCACCGCCGATGCCATGTCGCGGCGCGGGCGCCATACCGATGCCGCAGCCTATCTCGCCGGTGTCACCGAGCAGAACCCGGCCGATTTCGAAGGCTGGCTGGCGCTCGGCATCGCCTTGACAGAGCACGCCGAAGGCACGCTGACCGCGCCCGCGCTCTACGCCTTCAAGCAGGCCGCGCAGATCAAGCCCTCGCATCCGGGCCCCGGCTATTTCCTGGGCGTGTCCCTGATCCGGCAGGGGCGCTTGGCGGAGGCCCGGCAGGTCTGGGCCGAAACGCTGGCGGTCGCGCCTGTGGACGCCGCGGGCCGGGCCGGACTGGCAGACAGGCTCGAGCGCCTCGATATGCTCCTGGCCCAGTTGGCCAGCGACAATCCCGCAGCACCCGCAGGCCCTTCTCCTGCGGCTCCGATCCCTGGCAACACGAACCAATAGTTCCGTTTGCGGGGCACAGGGGGCGCTGCTAAGGGCCGCGCTTCGCCTCGCGGGCGAGCGAGTGATGACCTTATGAGTGCAACCACAAACGATCGCGAATCCGCCAAGCTCAAGCTGGCAGTCGGGGCTATCGGGATCGTCTTTGGCGATATCGGTACAAGCCCGCTCTACGCCTTTCGCGAAACCTTTCGCGGCCCTCACGAACTGCCCATCGACGACCTGCACATCCTGGGTGTGCTGAGCCTGATATTCTGGTCGATGACGCTGATCGTCTCGATCCAGTATGTCAGCATCCTGATGCGTGCGGACAACAAGGGGCAGGGCGGCAGCCTGGCGTTGGTGGCGCTCCTCTCGCGCACCATCGGCAAAACGCGATACAGCGGCGTGGTGGTCATGCTGGGCGTTGCGGCGACGGCGCTGTTCTACGGCGATTCGATGATCACCCCGGCAATTTCCGTGCTCTCTGCGGTAGAGGGCCTGAGCGTGGTCAACCCGGGGATGGAACGCTGGATCATCCCTATTGCCCTGGTCCTGCTGGTGTCGCTTTTCCTGCTGCAAAAGCGCGGCTCGGCCAAGGTCGGCATGATGTTTGCGCCGGTGATGTCGGTCTATTTCGTCGTGCTGGCGGTTCTGGGCGTTGGCTACATCTTCGCCGCACCGGAAATTTTGCGCGCTCTGAACCCTTACTACATGGTGCAGTTCTTCCTGACTGATGGATACACGGCCTTCCTCGCATTGGGATCGGTCGTTCTGGCGGTGACGGGGGCGGAGGCGCTCTACTCGGACATGGGGCATTTCGGTCGCGGACCGATGCGCCTGTCGTGGTTCGGTTTCGTCATGCCCTGCCTGCTGCTCAACTATTTCGGCCAGGGCGCCATGATCCTCAGCCTGCCCGATGCGGCGGCGGAAGAGGCGATCCTCAACCCGTTCTTCTATCTCGCCAGCGATGCCTATCGCCTGCCGCTGGTGATCCTGGCGACCTGCGCCACCTTCATCGCCAGCCAGGCGGTGATTTCCGGCGCCTTCAGCGTCACCCACCAGGCCATTCAGCTTGGTTTCGTGCCGCGCCTGTCGATCCGCCACACCAGTGACGAGCACGAGGGCCAGATCTACATCCCGGTCATCAACTGGATGCTGATGCTGGCGGTGATCCTGCTGGTGCTGTTCTTCCAGAACTCGTCCAACCTCGCCAGCGCCTATGGCATCGCGGTGACGGGGGCGATGATGATCGACACGCTGCTGATGGCCGTTCTGCTGCTGATGGTGTGGAAGTGGAAATGGTGGCTGGCGACGCCGGTGATCGCGCTGTTCGTGCTGGTGGACGGCGCCTATTTCGCCGCGAACCTGACCAAGGTGCCGGATGGTGGCTGGTTCCCGCTGATCGTCGGCGCGATGGCCTTCACCGTGCTCACCACCTGGGCCAAGGGCCGCGGACTGATGCGCGCGCGCATGACCGAGATGAGCCTGCCGCTGGACATCTTCGCCAAGAGCGCCCGATCCAGCACCACGCGCGTGCCCGGGACGGCGATCTTCATGAATTCCGGCTCCAGCGGCACGCCGTCCGCGCTGTTGCACAACATCAAGCACAACAAGGTGCTGCACGAACGGGTCGTTGTGCTCACCGTGCAGATTGCCGACGTGCCCTATGTCAAGGATGACAATCGCTGCGAGATCATGAGCCTTGGCGACGGGTTCTATCGCGTGATCCTGCATTACGGGTTCATGCAGGAAACCGACGTGCCTCAGGCCCTGCAACGGCGCGAGATGTGTGGCGGCCCGTTCGACATGATGAAGACCAGCTTCTTCCTCAGCCGCCAGACGTTGCTGAGCGCCGACAAGCCCGGCATGAAGGTCTGGCGCGAAAAGCTGTTCTCCTGGATGATGCGCAATTCGGCAACACCGATGGAGTTCTTCCGCCTTCCCACCAACCGCGTGGTGGAACTGGGAAGCCAGGTGGAAATCTAGCGGTCGGCGGCGCCGCCGGCCGGCCTCGTCACCCTGTCGGCGGCTCGTTCTTCAGCGCCTTTTCGGCCGCCTCTTCCGTGTCCCCGACGTCCAGCCCGTGCCGCATCAGCATTGGCACCTGGCTGAAGGTGAACAGGAAGGTCAGCGGCAGGAACAGCCATAGCTTCATGCCCAGCCACGTCTCGAAGCTGACGGTGTAGATCAGCACGGTGTTGAGTGCTGCCAGCGCGATGAAAAACAGGCCCCAGTTGCGCGACAGCTTGAGCCAGCCTTCGTCGGAAAGCCCGTCGAACGCGGCTTCCAGCAGCACCTTCAGCAGCGATTTTCCGCGTGCGTAGCCGATCAGCAGCACGGCGGCGAACAGCGCATAGACGATGCTGGGCTTCCACTCGATGAAACGTTCGTCCTGGAAATAGACCGTCAAGGCCCCAAAACCGACGATCAGCGCGGTCGACAGCATCAGCATGGGGCTGACCTTGCCCAGCCGCCACTTGCTCACCGCCAGCGCGATGACGGCGGCCACGATGAAGGCCAGGGTGCCACGGATGACGGCGAAGATCTCGCCCGCCATGTCGTTGTCGTTCTCCGGCGAGAAATACTTGTAGGCGAGGTAGAACACCACCAGCGGGCCGTAATCGACCGCCACGTTCAGCCAGCCGTTGCCCTTGGGTTTGGTTTGGGAAGTCATGCTTGTCCCATTATCGGGTCATCCTGCGCTTGTCGAAGGATTGTCCGCCTGTTCGATCCCCGGTGCGTGCTGGCTTGCAAGGGGGCCCCGCCGACCCGGTCAGGGCGAGCGGGGGGGATGGCACTCAACCCTTAAGCCACGCCTGCAATCACGCGCGCGACGAGATCGGGATCGAAGGGCCGCAGATCATCCAGCGTTTCGCCGACGCCGATGGCATGGATGGGCAGGCCGAACTGCTCGGCCGCCGCCACCAGCACGCCGCCGCGCGCAGTGCCGTCAAGCTTGGTCATGATGAGGCCGGTGACGCCCGCAACCTCCTTGAAGATCTCGATCTGGCCCAGCGCGTTCTGGCCGTTCGTGGCATCCAGCACCAGCACCACGTCATGCGGCGCCTCGGGGTTGAGGCGGCCCAGCACTTTGCGGATCTTGGCGAGCTCGTCCATCAGCTCGCGCTTGTTCTGCAGCCGTCCGGCGGTGTCCACGATCAGCGCGTCGATGCCCGTGTCGGTCGCCTGCTTGACTGCGTCGTAGACGATCGATGCCGGGTCGCCGCCCTCCGGCCCGGTTACGATGGGCACGCCGATCCTGTCTGCCCAGATCTTGAGCTGACCGATCGCGGCGGCGCGAAAAGTATCGCCGGCGGCCAGCAGCACGCCGTAATCGTCCTCCATGAACCAGTGCCCCAGCTTGGCGATGGTGGTGGTCTTGCCGCTGCCGTTGACCCCGATGACCAGGATCACTTGCGGGCGCGGAAAGGCGTTCACCTGTAACGGCACGGCGACGGGGCGCAGGATCGCGGCAATTTCCTCGGCCACCGCCTCGCGCAGTTCGCGTTCGGTCATGCTGAGGCCAAAGCGTTTTTCCGCCAGCCTGGCGCGGATGCGGGCGGCGGCGCTGGGGCCAAGGTCGGAGAGGATCAGCGCATCCTCGACATCGTCGAGCGTCGCATCGTCCAGCTTCGCCGTGCCGATGACGCCGGTCAGGTTCTCGGACAGACGTTCCGACGTCTTGCGAAAGCCGCCGAACAGCTTGTCGGTCCAGGTCGGTTCGCTCACGTCAGAAGCCCTTTTTCGTGTGCTGTCGGAATGATGGTGACCAGGGTGCCCGGCAGCGTTCCCCCAGGCACCGCGACCCGCGCGAAATTTGCCGCATAGCCGGTGCCGCCCCGTTCGGCGAGGACGCGCAGCGGAGTGCCCACAAGCGTGCCGAGCCAGACGTCACGTGCGGCGGTGCTGGCGGCGCGCAGGTCTGCGGCGCGGCGGCGGATGGTCTCGTGCGGCACCTGCGGCATCCGCGCGGCGGGCGTTTGCGGGCGGGGCGAGTAGGGAAAGACGTGGCCATGAACCACGCCCAGCTCAGCAATGATCGACAGGTTTTGCGCGTGATGCGCCTCCGTCTCCGTCGGAAAGCCGGCGATCAGGTCGGCCCCCACGGCCAGATCGGGACGGCGCGCGCGGATGCGGTTCACCAGGTCAACGGCATCGGCGCGGCTGTGGCGGCGCTTCATGCGCTTCAGGATCAGGTCCGCGCCGTGTTGCAGCGACAGGTGCAGGTGCGGCATGAGGCGTGGCTCGGCAGCGAAAAGGTCCTCCAACAGGGGATCGACCGCCGGCCCGTCGAGCGAGGAGAGGCGCAGGCGCGAAAGCTCGGGAAAGGCCCCCAGCACGGCAGCGACCAGTTCGCCGAGCGGCGGTTGTCTGGGCAGGTCGTGCCCCCAGCTTGCCGTGTCGACACCGGTGAGCACGACCTCTGGCGCGCCGTGGGCGAGATGGCGCTCGATCTCGCGCAGCACGTCGGCCACCGGCAGCGATCGGCTGGCCCCGCGCCCCTGCGGAATGACGCAGAACGTGCAGGCGTGGTCGCAGCCGTTCTGCACGGCGATGAAGGCGCGGGTGCGATCCTGCGGCGCGATGGCGCGCGTCGGCATGTTCCAGGCGCGGGCATCCAGCTTGGCGGCGTTGGCCACGATCCCGTCCACCTCGGGCATGGCGGCAATCTGCTCGCGCTCGATCTCTGATGCGCAGCCGGTAACGATGAGCCGGGCCGAGGGCCGATCGCGCCGGGCGCGGCGGATTGCCTGCCGGGTCTGGCGCACAGCTTCGCCAGTGACCGCGCAGGAGTTGACGACGACCACGTCCTCGCCTGCCAGCATCGCCGCAATCCGCTCGCTTTCTGCCAGGTTGAGCCGGCAGCCCAGATTGATGACCTGGGCGTTCAAGCGTAGTCGTCCCATTCGAACGAGCCGCGGTAAGCCTCGGTCGCGGGGCCGGTCATCACGATGTGGCCATCCTCACGCCAGGCGATAGAGAGCGCGCCGCCGGGAAGATGCACCGTCACCGCACGGTCGGCCAGGCCACGCCGCATCGCCGCAACCGCAGTGGCGCAGGCCCCGGTTCCGCAAGCCCGCGTCAGCCCGGCGCCGCGTTCCCACACCCGCAGGCGGATGGTCTTGCGATCCTCCACCGTGGCCACGTTGACGTTGATCTTGTGCGGAAAGACGCTGTCGGTCTCGATGATCGGCCCCAGCCGTTCCAGCGGGACGGCGTCGTTGTCTTCCACGAAGAACACGACGTGCGGATTGCCGACGTTGACGGCCGCAGGTTGTTCCAGTTCCTCCCAGCCCAGCGGCAGGGTGAGCGTATCCATGGCGTAGGCTAGCGGGATCGCGTCCCAATCGAACCTGGGGGGATCGAGCGTGACGGCGATCCCGTCCGCATCGGGGCGCAGTTCGACCATGCCGCCCTTGGTAGCCACGCGGGCCGGCTGGCCGAGCAGAACGCCCACCGCACGGTTCGCGTTGCCGCACGATTCCACCTCGCTGCCGTCGCGGTTGAATATGCGCATGGCGGCGCTGGCGGTATCGCTTGGTTCGAGAAGGATAAGCTGGTCGCAGCCGATCCCTTCGTGCCGGTCCGCCAGCGCGCGCACAATTGCGGGGGCGAGCGTGGGCAGGGCCTGCTCGCGCGCATCCAGCACGACGAAATCGTTGCCGAGGCCATGCATTTTCACAAAGGGAACCCGCATCAGCGCGGACCTAGGAGCGCCACCTGCAAACCGCAATGGCGAAGCGCCAAAGCGGCTTTAGGGGTCAGCCTGCCATGCGCGTACGTTCGGCGGCCATCGCGAGGTCGTTCGGGCGATCGTGCGCGCTCTTGAGCAAACCCAACCCCGCCAGTCGTTCGCGCGTTGCTTCGGCATTTTCGGGCCGGCCGTAAAGGTAGCCCTGGCCCTTGATCTCGCCCATGCCCTTCAACGCATCGAGCACCTTGCCGTTCTCGATGCCCTCGGCCGTCACCGGAAGCGACAGGCCCTTGCCCAGCGAGACGATCGCACGCACCAGCTCGCCGTCGGCCTGGTCGCTGGCGATTTCGCTCACGAAGCTGCGGTCGATCTTGAGCCGGTCGAACGGCAGCGAACGCAATTGCGAGAGGCTGGAATAGCCGGTGCCGAAATCGTCCAGGCTGATGCGGATGCCCTGGTTCTTGAGGCTGGAAACCATCGCGCGCACCGCCCCGACATTTTCATGCAGGCAGCTTTCGGTAATCTCGATTTCCAGCCGTGCCGGCGGAAACCCGCTTTCAACCAACAGGTGCAGCAGCTTTTGCGCGAACCACGGATCGCGCAGCTGCAGGGGCGAAATATTGACAGATAGGGTCAGGCTTTCGTGCCATTCGCAGGCATGCGCCAGCGCCTTGCGGATCAACCCCTCGGACATTTCCCCGATGACGTCGATTTCCTCGGCGATGGAAATGAAGATTTCCGGGCTGACCACGCCGTATTTCGGGGAATGCCAGCGCGCCAGCATCTCGAATCCCACGAGGGTTCCGGTCTCCAGATCGATCTGCTGTTCGTAATAGGGCTGGAACTCGTCGTTCCGCAAACCTTCGCGAATGCCGGTTTCCAGCTCGTTGCGGAAGCGCAGTTCGTCTTCCATCTGCGGTTCGAACCAGAAACTGCGGTTCCGGCCACGTTTCTTGGCGTGATACATGGCGATGTCGGCGCGGTGGATCAGGCGGTCGGCGCTGACCGGATCGGCTGCTGCGGCCTCTCCCCCGGTATGCGCCATGCCGACGGAGATCGTCGCCTGGATCGTAACGCCGTCGAAGTCGACCGGAGCGGAAACCTTTTCGATCATCCCGTCGGTCAGCCGGTCGACCCAGTCGCGCGCATGGTAATGGAAGGGCACGGCGCAGGCGAATTCGTCGCCGCCGATGCGAATGACCAGCGCATCGGCCGGCAAGTGCGCAGTGATGCGATCGGCGATGGTGGTGAGGACCCGATCCCCGGCCTGATGCCCGTTCAGGTCATTGATCTGCTTGAAGTTGTCGAGGTCGATCAGCATGATCGCGACCTCCTGCCCCAGCCGGGTGGCCTTTTCACGCAGCGCCTCAATCGCGGGCGGACCGCTGCGACGATTGAGGCAGCCCGTCAGCGGGTCGCGTTCAGCCAATTCGCGGGCGCGCTCCTCTGCCAGGCGGCGTTCGCCCACTTCACGGTGCAGGTCGTTGTATCGGCGCCAGCCGAAGATCACGAGGGCGATGTTCAGCAAGAGGGCGTTGGTCAGCACCATGTCGGGCGCCGGACCATTGCCCATCCACGCGCGCACGACCTGCGGCATCACCGAGCCGCCCGTTCCCACGAACAGGACGACCGCGGCAATGGCGATTCCCAGCGCGACGAGGTCGCGTTCGGCGGCGCCCAGCTTGCGCGGGTTCACAGCGACGGCTTCGGTTTTCGTCTCGGGCAAGTCAGCCCCCCTCAAATCCAGCCTCCGCTTTGGCAGGACATGTTCAAGGAACCGTTAATTGCCCCCGCTGGCGCCAGTCGCTAGGCGAGGCGCCAAATCAAGGAGGACCGTTTGCCCAACCACTGGCTGATCAAGACCGAACCGTTCAAATATGCGTGGGACGATCTCGTCGCGGACGGCGAAACCGTATGGGACGGGGTGCGCAATCACCGGGCGGCGAACAATCTGCGCGCGATGGCGAAGGGCGATCCATTATTTTGGTATCATTCGCGCGAGGGGCTGGAGATCGTCGCGATTGCCGAGGTAAGCGAGGCTGGCCTGCTCGACCCGACAGATGCGGACGGCAAGTGGCCCACCGTCAAGGTCCGTCCGGTGAAAAAGCTGGCCCGGCCCGTGACATTAAAAGAGATCAAGGCCGAGCCGGCGCTTGAGGGGATCGAACTCGTTCGCCTTTCGCGCCTTTCGGTGGCCAAGATTACCGACAGCGAATGGAAGCACATTCTCGCCATGTCGGAGCGTTGAGCGCGGAACTTTTACAACCGACATAGATTGGTTTGGTAAGAGGCCAGCGGACGTCGCGGGCCACCAGACCAAGGAGATTTTCCCATGGGTGAGTTCACCGAAAAGGTAAAAGGCAACGCCAACGAAGCCATCGGCAAGGTAAAGCAGCAGTCGGGCAACCCCGAAACGCGCGCCGAAGGCAAGGGTCAGGAAACCAAGGGCGAGGCCCAGCAGTTGAAGGGCGAAGTCGAAGGCAAGCTCGGCAACGACATCTGAGCAATGCTTCGACTTAGTCGGCCGTTGCTTGCGACGGTATGACAGCGAGAAGGGCCACCATCGCGGTGGCCCTTTTTGTATCTAGCGAGATCGCAAGGCGCTGATGGTCGCTCCGGCAGCGCTCAATTGCTCTATATCGGTAATGCAATGGATCAGCCGAATGCCCGTGCGATCCAGCGCGTCGGACAGGGCCGCGTCGAATCCGGCGTTATCGTCAACCCTGATACCCCAGCCGCCGAAGCTCCGGGCCATCATGGCAAAATCGGGATTGGCAAGGTGGGTGCTGGAGACGCGACCCGGATATTCCCGCTCCTGGTGCATGCGGATCGTGCCGTAGGTCGAATTGTCGAAAACGATCACGATCAGGTCGAGCCCGTATTGCGCCGCGGTGGCCAATTCCTGGCCGTTCATCAGGAAATCCCCGTCGCCGGCTGCCGCCACCACGGTTCGATCCGGAAAACGCTTCGCCGCCGCGACGGCGGCGGGCACGCCATACCCCATCGCTCCCGCCGTCGGCGCCAGTTGTGACGGGTAACCGGCATAGCGCCAGTAGCGGTGCCACCAGCCCGCGAAGTTGCCCGCGCCGTTGCACACGATCGCATCCTCGGGCAGCAGCCGCCGCGCCGTGGCCATGGCCAGCGCCAGATCCAGCGGGAAGTGCGCGTCCTCGCGCGGGGTGGACCATTCCAGCCACTCACGATGCGCCTCGGCCCCGCTGTCGAAATCGATGACCTCGCTATCATCCCACAAAGCCGCGCTCTCGGCGAATTCGGCCATGTCCGCGCAGATGGCAAGATCGGTGCGATAGACCCGGCCAAGCTCCTGCGGATCGGGGTGGACGTGGACGACGACCTGGTTCGGATGATCGGGGGTGACCAAGGCATAACCGTCGGTCGTCGCCTCGCCCAGCCGCGCGCCCACCACCAGCAGCAGGTCGGCGGCCCTAACCCGTTCGGCCAATTTCGGATTGGGCCCATACCCCAGGTTCCCGGCATAGACGCTGCTGGTCGTCGGCACTGCGTCCTGCCGGCGGAAAGCCGTGGCGACGGGCAGGCCCAGGCGCTCGGCAAATTCGGTGAAGTAGTGGCGCGACCGCTCGTTCCATCCGGCCCCACCGACGATGGCGAGCGGGGCGGCAGCGTCACCGATCAGATGCATCATCGCGGCCATCGCATCGGGGCAGGGGGCCTGAGCCGGCCTTGTCACGGCCGGGCGCAGGGGGGCGCCGATGCCGGTTTCATGCAGCATGTCCTCGGGCAGGGCGAGCACCACCGGGCCGGGTCGTCCCGACAGCGCCACCGACCAGGCGCGGGCGACATATTCCGGGATGCGCGCGGCATCGTCGATCCGGGCAGACCACTTGGCGATGGGGGCGAAGAAAGCGGGAAAGTCGATCTCCTGAAACCCCTCGCGGTCGCGCATGCCGCGGTCGACGTCACCGATGAACAGCACCATTGGCTGTGAATCCTGCATGGCCACGTGGACGCCGATGCTGGCGTTCGTGGCGCCGGGGCCGCGGGTAACAAAGGCGACGCCGGGTCGGCCCGTCATGGCGCCATCGGCACAAGCCATGAACGCGACGCCGCCTTCCTGCCTGCACGTTACCATGTCGATCCCCTCGCAGTCGGCAAGCGCGTCCAGCACGGGCAGGAAGCTTTCGCCGGGAACGGTGAAGATGCGATCGCAGCCCTGTTCCAGGAGACAATCGACGAGCAGGCGGGAGGCGGTTCGGGTCATGCCTTGCCGTAGCCTTGCCATATGAAACCGGCAACTATCCGGGGATGGCGCAAACCGTCCCGCCTGTGGACACGGATGGGGAGGGCATGGATCAAATCCTTACCAAAACGTTAAGATCACATCATGAGACGCGCACTTGTCCTGACCGATGAATCGGCCCGCCACCCCTTCCGGGCCTCGCTCCCGCCCCATGTCGTCCTGCGGGCGAACGAGGTGGAGCGCACGGTGCCCTGGCGGCTGAAGCTGCGCCTTACGCGGCAGGAAGCCGAAAGCGTGCTGGCAACATACGCCGCCGGTTTCGTCGGCACGCTCGCCTACTTCTCGTGAACATGCCCGCCGGGTAGCGGCAACGGGTTCTCGCCCGCTGCCGACAATTCGGCCAAGTGCAGGCGTCGGCCGAGCCAAGCCGAAACAAGGCACATGCCGGCGCTCAGCAACACCTGCTCTGCCAGCGGCACGCCCGCGGCGCTAAGGCCAAGGGCCAGTAGCGAACCCACCACCATCGCGCCCGAATTGACGATGTTGTTCGCCGCCACTGCCCGGCTCGCCTGGTGCGGGGGCACCTTCGTGGTCAGAAAGGCGTAGAGCGGAACCACGAACATGCCGCCGAAGATGGCGATCAGCAGCAGACTGCCCAGCACCGCCCAGGCGAGCGGGTGCGACAGGAACGTGGGCACATCCATCAGGGCGGTATCGTCGAGCGTGGCGTTCCACGCGCGGCAGACGAAGTAGAACAGCGCCACCATCGCCCCCATCATCAGCACAGACACAGGCGAGTAGCGCGCCGAAACGCGGCCCTTCAGCAGCATGTTCACCGCGACCGAGCCAACCGCCACGCCGATGGAGAAGAACACCAGGAACAGGCTGGCGACCTCCTTGCTCGCCAGCAGCACGTTCTTGGCGAGCGGCGGGAACTGGATGAACAATACGCTGCCGATGGTCCAGAAGAAGCTGATGGCGAGGATCGCGTAGAACACCTCGCGATTGTGCGCCACGTCGCGGATCAGCCGCCACGATGACGTTATCGGGTTCCAGTCGATCGGTTCCGGATCCCCCATCGGCGGGGCAGGGGGCACCTGCCTGCTGACGAGGTAACCCAGAACCGCAAAGCCGATGATGCAGATCGCGGCGTGTTCGACATAGAGAAATCCGGCCAGGATAGTGCCGGCCATGATGGCAAGATAGGTGCCGGCCTCCACCAGTCCGGTGCCCGCCAGCACCTCGTCCTTCTCCAGGTGCTGGGGCAGGATGGCGTACTTGATCGGGCCGAAGAAGGTGGAATGCACCCCCATGGCAAACAGCGCCAGCATGAGCAGCGGGATGGCAAAGGCATCCACCGCGACCCCGCGCCAGGCGAGGAACAGGCCGAAGGCGCCGACCGCCATGATGCCGATTTCCGCCAGTTTCACCCTGCGGATGATTGCCGCCTTGTCGCGCAGGTCGGCCAGCTGTCCGGCGATGGCTGACAGCAGGAAGAACGGCAGGATGAACACCGCCGACGCAGCGCCCGAAAACAGCGTTTCCGTATCGGCGGAATCGTAAACGGTATAGACGACAAACAGGACCATCGCGGTCTTGTAGAGGTTGTCGTTAAACGCATTCAGCAACTGGGTGACGAACAGTGGCAGGAAGCGTCGCTGTTTGAGCAGATGGGTCGACGTGAACATGAAAATCTGGCGCGACGCCTTTTGTGCAACCCCGGGGCAAGGGCTGCGGCTTATCCCTTATCGCAGAGCCACGCCACGCTTTTTCCGGCGCCGATGTTGAGCTAGGGGTGATGGCGACCATGTGGACCTTGCCCAACATCCTCACCCTCAGCCGCATCGTCGCGCTGCCGCTGCTCGCTTACCTGCTGTGGTGGCCGGGGTGGGAGCTGGGCTACCTGCTGGCCTTTGCCCTCTACTGCGCGATGGGGATTACCGATTATTTCGACGGGGTCTTCGCGCGGTCGAGCGGCGCTGTATCAAGGCTGGGTATCTTCCTCGATCCCATCGCCGACAAGATCATGGTGGCCACGGTTATCCTGGTGCTGGCGGCGCAGAACATCCTGCGCGGGCCCTATGTCGGCGACATGCATGTCATCGCCGGGCTCGTCATCCTTATCCGCGAGATCGCCGTATCGGGCCTGCGCGAATTTCTTGGTGGCATCCAGGTCAGTGTGCCGGTCAGCCAGCTGGCCAAGTGGAAGACGACGTTCCAGCTCGTCGCGCTGGGATCGCTGATCCTGGGAGAGGGGCTCCCCGGCTGGACCATGCCGCTTGGCGATATCGCCGCCAACGTGCCCCACACGGTGGGACTTATCACGCTTTGGTGCGCGGCGATCCTGACGCTGATCACCGGGTGGGATTACCTGCGCGTGGGCCTGAAACACATGGACTAGGGGGTGCAGCGGCGGTCAGCCGCGGGTGCGCAGGCTTTCATCGGCGCGCAGGGTGGCGTCGTAATCCTCCACCGCGCGGGTGACCGCCTGCATCATCGCCATGCTTTGCGGCACACCCTTGCGCGTTTCGCCGATCATCACCGCGACGGCATAGGCCCGTCCGTCCGGGGCGAACAACAGGGCGACGTCGTTGTAGCCCGATTGGCGGCCATCGTAATACTGCCCGGTTCCGGTCTTGTGGGCGATGCTCCAGCCGGTGCCGACGCCGCCTTTCAACCGTCGCGGCCCGCTGTGCGTTTCGCGCAGTATTGCGATCATCCGCTCGGTCGAGGCCGGGGAGAGCAGATCGCCGCGTGCCAGCCGGGCCAGCGCGGTGGCAATGGCGCGGGGGGTGGCACCGTCGACCGGATCGGCAAGATAACTTTCGAACGCGCGCTTGCGGGCGGCGGCGGGCACGGCATCGCGTGCATCGAAAAAGCCCTGCCGGGTAGAGGCCCATTCCTGCTGCCACTGGAGCCCGGCAATGCCGCTCTGCAGCAGCCGTTCGCCAGGGCCGAAGCGGACGTTGGCAATGGCCTTCTCACGCAGCATCGCGCGGACAGCGTCGGGTCCGCCCACGGTCCACAACAGGGCGTCGTTGGCGGTATTGTCACTGCGGGTGAGGGCGCGGGTCAACAGGTCGAGCGGGTCTGTGGCGAGCGAACCCGTGCGCAGCACCTGTTCGCGGAGCGGCTGGTGGAAGACGGTGAGATCCTCCGGCTCGATAACGACCCGCTTGCCCAGCGTCAGGCGCCCGCGGTCGACCTGATCGAGCGCGGTCAGCGCCACCCACAGTTTGGACACGCTCTGTTGCGGCAGCATTTTGCGGTCGTTGATACCAGTCGTCCAGCCACTGTCCACGTCGACCACCGCAATGCCCATCGTGCCGCCGAAGTCGCTGGCGATCGTGCCGAGCAGCGCGGTAAGTTCGGACCGGGCCGAGGTTACGGACGCAGCGACCGGTTCTGGCTCTGGCTGGGCGGGGGCAGGGGATGCCTTGAGATTGGCGGCATCCTCGTCGGCGGAGACCACGGCGGACGGTCGCCCCTCCTGTTCGGGTTGCCCGCAGGCGGCAAGCGCGGCGAGGGGCACTAGGGCGGCGATGGTTCGGAAAACTGCTGTCACACCGGACTCAATGGGTGAAACCGCTGAAATATCCGAGGATCATCCTGCGCGCAGTTCCTCGGCCAGCAACCGGAACTCGTCGCCGCGCGGGCTGTTGGGGCGCCAGACAAGGGCAATCTCCCGGCTGGTCTTGCCGCCCTTCAGCGGCCGCGCGACCACGTCGGTATCGTTCAATATCCCCGCATCGATAGCCATCTGCGGCAGCATGGTGAGGCCCAGCCCGTTATCGACCATTTGCACCAGCGTATGCAGGCTGGTGCCGATCATGGTCGCAGAGGCGCGCAATTCAGGGCGGTTGCAGGCGGCCAGCGCGTGTTCCTTCAGGCAGTGTCCGTCCTCCAGCAGCAACAGGCGCGTTTCGTCGATCATGGCCGGCACCACCTCGTCAGGCGGGTCACGCGGATCGTCCTTGGGAAAGGCGACGAGCAGATCGTCGCTGGCGATCGTCGCCTTGTACACCTCACCGGTGGCGTAGGGCAGGGCGAGAAGCACGCAATCGGCCCGCCCGTGATGCAGCGATTCGATGGCGTGGATGCTGGTCTCCTCGCGCAGGAACAGCTTCAGTTGCGGTCGCTCGCGGCGCAGGCGCGGCAGGATGCGGGGCAGCAGAAAGGGCGCGATGGTCGGGATCACGCTCATCCGTAGCTCGCCCGACAAGGGCTTACCAGCGGCCTGCACCAGCGCCGAAAGCTCTTCCGCCTCGCGCAGCAGGCGGTGCGCCTTGTCGACGACGCTGTTGCCGAGCGGGGTGAACCGCACCACCCGCCGGCTGCGCTCCACCAGGGTCACGCCAAGCAGCGACTCCAGTTCGCGAATGCCCGACGACAGGGTGGACTGGGACACGAAGGCGGCTTCCGCCGCGCGTCCGAAATGCCCGTGCTCGTGCAAGGCCACAAGGTATTGCAACTGCTTGATGGTGGGGAGGTAGGTGCTCACCTCACCCGGCCGCCTCCGAAGCCTCCGCCACCCCAGGTTCTGCCACCTCGGCTGCCGCTTCCGCCGCCGCAGCGTCTGCCGCGTCGGCGGCCTCGGCCATGTCGGCGCGAACCTGGTCGATATGCGCCATCTTCAGGCGCCCCCGCTCCACCGCGAAGGCCAGCTTGCCTTCCACCAGTTCCAGCGCGTCCTTGCCGAACACGTCGTAGCGCCAGCCTTCGAGGATGGGCAGCTTGCGCACGCCCGCGGCCAGCGCCTCCAGTTCATCGGAACGGGTGAGCAGGCGGCTGGCGACATCGATCTCGCGGCTGCGAATCTTGAGCAGCAGCTTGAGCAGGTCGGCCACCAGCACGCCTTCCTTGCCCAGCGGCGCACCGCGCTTGGGCTTGTCGGGCATTTCCTCCTCGCTGAGCGGTTCGGAAGTCTTTAGCGTCTTCATCAACCGCTTGCCGATGTCGTTGTCACGCCACGCCTGGCTCAGGCCGCGCACCTTGGCGAGATCTTCCTGCTTCTTGGGTGGGTGGCTGGCGATGTCGGACAGCGTCTCGTCACGCACGATGCGGCCGCGGGGAATATCCTTGTCCTGGGCCTCCTGCTCGCGCCAGGCCGCCAGATCGCGCAGGCGGCCAAGCACCGCCGGATTGCGCCCCGGCGCGCGGATGCGCCGCCATGCCTCTCCGGGGTTGTTGGCGTAGTTGGCCGGGTCCGCCAGCTTCTCCATCTCCGCGTCCAGCCAGCTACCGCGCCCGGTCTTGATCAGCTTCTTCAGCAGGCGGGGAAAGATCCTGGCGAGATCGGTGACATCGCCGATGGCATATTCGATCTGCCGTTCGGTCAGCGGGCGGCGGCTCCAGTCGGTGAAGCGCGCGCCCTTGTCGATGGTCTTGCCCAGCCAGCTTTCCACCAGGTTGGCATAGCCGATCTGTTCGGACTGGCTGACCGCCATCATGGCGATCTGCGTGTCGAAGATGGGGTAGGGCGTCTTGCCGGTGAAATTGTAGACGATCTCCACATCCTGTCCGCCAGCGTGGAAGACCTTCAGCACCTCGTCGTTGTCGGTCAGCAGTTGCCACAGCGGCGCAAGGTCGATGCCGCTGGCTAGGGGATCGACGGCGGCGGCCTCTTCCGCGTTGCCGATCTGGATCAGGCACAGCAGCGGGTAGAACGTGTTCTCGCGCATGAATTCGGTGTCGACGCAGACGAATTCGGACTTCGCGAGCCGTTCGCACAAATCTGCGAGATCGGCGGACTTGGTAATCAGGGGATGGATCTGCATTGTGGTCTTTTCGTCTGGTGGCCGGTGCACCGGCCTGCGCAAGTTGCCTCGCATGAAGGCCATGCCGGACGCAAATCTTGACAAAGCGCCGTGCATATCCTGTTAGCGCGCGCGACGGGTGCAAGCCTGCCGCAGTGCTTCTGCCGCGCGCCTTAGCGCCTTAACCCGCGAATTGAAAAGAGTCCTCCATGCACGCCTATCGCACCCATACTTGTGCCCAGCTAACGACAGCCGATGTCGGCCAGGGCGTCCGCCTGTCTGGCTGGGTGCATCGCAAGCGTGACCATGGCGGTGTCCTGTTCGTGGACCTGCGCGACCATTACGGCATCACCCAGGTGGTGGCCGACGAGGACAGCCCGGCACTCCCCCTGCTCGATTCGCTGCGGCTGGAAAGCGTCGTCACCATCGACGGCGAGGTAAAGGCGCGCGATGCGGCGGCGGTGAACGCCAACCTGCCCACCGGCGGGATCGAGGTGTTCGCCCGCGCCGTAACGGTGCAGAGCAAGGCCGACGATCTGCCGCTGATCGTCAACAGCGCCGAGGACTATCCGGAAGAAACCCGCCTCAAGTATCGCTTCGTCGACCTGCGGCGCGAACGGCCCCACGCCAACATCATGTTGCGCAACCGGGTCATCACCAGCCTGCGCCGCCGGATGACCGACCAGGGCTTCTCGGAATTCCAGACCCCGATCCTGGGTGCGTCCAGCCCCGAGGGCGCGCGCGATTACCTAGTGCCCAGCCGCCTCCATCCGGGCCGCTTCTACGCGCTGCCGCAGGCACCGCAGATGTTCAAGCAGCTGCTGATGGTGGCAGGCTTCGACCGCTATTTCCAGATCGCCCCATGCTTCCGCGACGAGGACCTGCGCGCCGACCGCAGCCCCGAATTCTACCAGCTCGATTTCGAGATGAGCTTCGTGACGCAGGACGACGTGTTCGACGCCATCGAGCCCGTGCTGGCGGGTGTGTTCGAGGAGTTCTCGGGCGGCAAGTCGGTTACCCCTGCGGGCGAGTTTCCCCGCATCCCCTATGCCGAGACGATGCTGAAGTACGGCACCGACAAGCCCGACCTGCGCAACCCGCTCGTCATCACCGACGTGACCGATCACTTCACCACCTCGGGCTTCGGCCTGTTCGAAAAGATCGTCGGCGGCGGCGGGCGCGTGCGGGTGATCCCGGCGCCGGCCACGCACGAGAAGAGTCGCAAGTTCTTCGACGAGATGAACGACTGGGCGCGCAAGGAAGGCTTCGCCGGGCTCGGCTACGTCACCCGCAAGGGCGGGGAGTTCGGCGGCCCCATCGCCAAGAACCACGGGACCGAAGGCATGGAGGCGCTTTACGCCGAGCTTGGCCTCGGTGAGAACGACGGCCTGTTCTTCGCCGCGGGCAAGGAAAAGGACGCCGCCAAGCTGGCCGGTGCCGCGCGCACCAGGGTGGGCGAGGAGCTTGGGCTGATCGAACAGGACTGCTTCAAGTTCTGCTGGATCGTCGATTTTCCCATGTTCGAATACGACGAGGACCAGAAGAAGGTCGACTTCAGCCACAACCCGTTCTCGATGCCACAGGGCGAGCTTGAGGCGCTGGAAACGCAGGATCCGCTGACCATCAAGGCGTGGCAATACGATATCGTGTGCAACGGCTACGAACTCAGCTCGGGTGCGATCCGGAACCACAAGCCGGAAATCATGTACAAGGCCTTTGAGATCGCCGGTTACAGCCGCGCCGATGTCGACGCGAATTTCTCCGGCATGATCGAGGCGTTCAAGCTCGGCGCCCCGCCGCACGGCGGCTCGGCCCCCGGCATCGACCGCATCGTCATGCTGCTGGCGGACGAGCCCAATATCCGCGAGGTCATCGCCTTTCCGCTCAACCAGCGCGCGCAGGATCTCATGATGGGCGCACCCTCGGTGGTCAGTCCGCGCCAGCTGCGCGATGTGCACATCCGCCTGTCGGGTGACGCGCTGGAAACGCAGGCAGCTGCAAGCGACGCGGACAAGACGCGCGTCGACCAGGCTGGCGAGTAGCTAGCTTTCCAGCCCGCCAAGGAAGGCGGCGAGGTTCGCACCCAGCGAATCGACGGCGTAGCCGCCTTCCATGATTCCCACCACGGGTAGCCGCGCCGCCGCAATCGCCGCGCCAAGACTTTGCATGTCGGGCGTGGTGAGCTGGAAATGGCTGATCGGATCGCCGGCAAACGTATCCGCGCCGTAGGAGACGACCAGCTGGTCCGCTCCCCATGCGGCGATGCCTTCGAGCGCCTTGCCAAGGGCCCGCTCGTATTCCGCCCAGCGCGTGCCGCGCGGCAGCGGCAGGTTCAGCGTCGCGCCTTGGCCTGGGCCTTCTCCCCGCTCGTCGGCATGGCCCCAGAAGAACGGGAAGTCCGTCGCCGGATCGGCGTGGATCGAGGCGAAGAAGACGTCGCCGGACTCGTAGAAAATGTCCTGCGTCCCGTTGCCGTGATGGTAGTCGACGTCGAGCACGGCGACCTTCCGGCCCGCGTCCGCCAGTGCCCGCGCCGCGATGGCCGATGCGTTGAGATAGCAATACCCGCCGCAATAATCCGCGCCCGCGTGGTGCCCGGGCGGACGGGTGAGGGCGAAGGCGCGAGGCTCGCCCTCCAACACCGCAGCAACCGCGCCCAGTGCGGCCTGGGCGCTGGCGTAGGTGGCATCCCAGGTGCCTGCCGCGATGGGGGTGACGACGTCGGCACTGAACCGACCGAGCTTTGCATCAATCCGGTCGAGCACCAGCGCACGGCGGCGCGATACGGGAAAGGCATAGCCGAGCGCATCGCCCTCCCGCCCGGCGGCGACCCATTGTGTGTAGGCGGTTTGCAGGAATTCGACGTAGGATGGCTCGTGGACGGCCAGCACGCTACCCAGTCCACGGTCCGTCGGTTCCTCGACCGGGCCCACGGCCGCCAGCATCGCGGTCACACGGGCAGGCGTTTCAGCAAACGCGGCCCAGTCACCATTGTGAAATTCGCGGCGGGGCGCGTGGCCCGATTGCCTGTGGGAATGAAAGATTCTCATGCCCCGCTTCTAGGCCGCCAGTCCTGCAAGGCCATGCAAAAAGGGCGCGGCTCCTGTCAGAACCGCGCCCCTCGTAGCGTGCGATGAAGCGGAAAGCTTAGTCGTACTGCTTCTCGATCGAGTTGCCGAACTGCTCACCTTCGCAGATTTCGGCGTAAACCTGCTGGATCACGGCGCGCGATTGCGGATCCAGATCGTCGTCCTTCAGCGCGGCGTCGAACTTGCCCTTGAGGTAATCTTCGCCTTCCTCGACACGCTCGGCCGCGGCCTCGTCGCTGTTTTCGAACGCATCGGTGATGCTCAGCCACATCTGGTGCAGTTCACCCGTCATGGTGCCCTTGGTCACCATTTCACCGCCCTGGCGCTCTACCTCGGCGTTGAGGGTGGCAACGGTCTGCTGGCGCTTTTCGGCGCGCTGCATCAGCGCTTGCTTGAGCTGGGGATTGGTCGCCTTCTCGGCAGCCTTGCGGTAACCTTCGACGGAATCGAAGGCGGTATCGGTAAGGGTCTTGAGTACGGTACTGGCAGACATCAAGGTTTCTCCAATGGATCAGGATGTTGCCGGATGAATGAACGAAACCGCCGATGTATCCTGCAATTCGCCGGCGCATCATGGCGGCGACAACGAAAAAGGGCGGGGCACTTGCGCGCCGCGCCGGCGTTCACTAGGGCAAAAGCAACTGATCACCCCAAGAGGAAGACGGATTTATGAGCGATATTGCCGCACGCGTGAAGAAGATCGTGGTCGAGCATCTCGGCGTCGAGGAAGACAAGGTCACTCCCGATGCGAGCTTCATCGACGATCTGGGCGCCGATTCCCTCGACATCGTCGAGCTGGTAATGGCCTTCGAGGAAGAGTTCGGCGTGGAAATCCCCGACGATGCCGCCGAGAAGATCAACACCGTGGGCGATGCCAACAAGTACATCGAAGAAAACGCCGGCTAATCCGGCAGTCCCTGTCCGTAATGCGGCCCGCCGGATGCGGACGGGGATGAAAGGCTCGGCCAGATGGCTGGGCCTTTCTTGCAAGAACACCGCACGAAAGAGGATGTGACTATGCGGCGTGTCGTCGTAACCGGACTTGGCCTCGTCACCCCGCTGGGCGCTGACGTGGAAACCGTTTGGACAAACCTGATCGCGGGCGAAAGCGGGATCGACACGATCACCCGTTTCGACACCACGGGGCAGAAAGCCACCATCGCTGGCGAGGTGAAGGCCAAGGATCATCCCTGGGGCTTCGATCCTGACAAGCGCGTGGACCACAAGGTGCAGCGCCAGGTCGATCCGTTCATCGTCTACGCCATCGACGCCGCCGGACAGGCGCTGGAAGACGCCGGCCTCACCGACATGGACGAGGACACGAAACTGCGTGCGGGCGTCTCCATCGGTTCGGGCATCGGCGGATTGCCGGGTATCGAGAGCGAATCGCTGGTGCTGGCCAACCGTGGCCCCGGCCGCGTCAGCCCGCATTTCGTGCACGGGCGCCTGATCAATCTCACCAGTGGGCAGGTGTCCATCAAGTACGGCCTGATGGGGCCGAACCATTCGGTCGTCACCGCCTGCTCGACCGGCGCGCACTCGATCGGCGATGCCGCGCGCATGATCAAGGACGACGATGCCGACATCATGCTGGCGGGCGGGGCGGAGAGCACGATCAACCCGCTGGGCGTTGCCGGATTTGCGCAGGCCAAGGCGCTCAACATGAGCATGAACGACCGGCCCAGGGAAGCGAGCCGCCCCTACGACAAGAACCGCGACGGCTTCGTCATGGGCGAAGGCGCGGGCGTCGTGGTGCTGGAGGAATACGAGCACGCCAAGGCGCGCGGTGCGAAGATCTATGCCGAGGTGGTCGGCTACGGCCTGTCGGGCGACGCCTATCACGTCACCGCACCGCACCCGGAAGGCAAGGGCGCGGAAAACGCCATGCGCATGGCCCTGCGCAAGTCCGGCCTGGAACCGTGCGACATTGATTACGTCAATGCCCACGGCACCAGCACCATGGCCGACACCATCGAACTCGCCGCGGTAAAACGCGTGCTGGGCGACGATCTGTGCGGTGCATCCATGTCCTCCACCAAGAGCGCGATCGGTCACTTGTTGGGCGGCGCGGGCGCGGTGGAGAGCATCTTCTGCATCCTCGCCATCCGCGACCAGGTGGTGCCCCCGACGCTCAACCTCACCGATCCCGACGACGGGACCGAGGGCGTCGATCTCGTCCCGCTCAAGGCGAAAAAGCGGGAGGTCAACGCGGTGCTCAACAACAGCTTCGGCTTTGGCGGCACCAACGCCAGCCTGATCATGCGGCGCGTGGTCGACTGACATGAAAAAGTTGGCCCTGGTGGGCGCGGTGGTCGTGCTGGCCATCGCGGCGTGGTTCGCTTCCGGCTGGTACGGCGGCGCGCAGGTGGACGAGGAAACCGCGTTCATCGTGCCGAACGGTGCCTCGCTCACATCGGTGGCGGGCAAGCTGGAGGAGGAGGGGCTGATCGGCTCTGCCAGCAGCTTCCTGCTGCGGGCCAAGATCCTGGGCAGCGGCGATCCGATCAAGGCCGGCGAATTCCTGCTTCCCGCAGGCGCAAGCAATGCGGCCATCCTCGATACTTTTCAGCATGGCGAGGTAATCCGCCGTTTCGTGACGATCCCCGAGGGGATGCCATCCGTGCTGGTGCACGATGCGCTGATGGCGGAGGACTTGCTCACCGGAGAAATTCCCGTTCCGGTCGAAGGGTCGGTCCTGCCCGACACCTACGATTTCGAACGCGGCGAGACCCGCGTGGCGGTGCTCGCGCGGATGCAGCGGGCGATGGACGAGGCGCTGGCAGAACTGTGGCCCAACCGCAGTGCGGACACGGTCGTCAGTTCTCCCGCAGAAGCGGTGGTGCTGGCCAGCATCGTGGAAAAGGAAACCGGCGTCCCGGAAGAACGGCGCATGGTCGCCGGGCTCTATTCCAACCGCGTGAGCAAGGGCATCATGCTGCAGGCCGACCCCACGATCATCTATCCGATTACCCGCGGGCGGCCGCTGGGTCGCCGTATCCGCCAGTCGGAGATACAGGCGATCAACGACTACAACACCTACTCCATGGTCGGGCTGCCGAGAGGACCGATCACCAATCCCGGCCGCGCCAGCATCGAAGCCGTGTTGAACCCGGCGGAGACCGACGCGGTCTACATGGTTGCCGACGGCAGCGGCGGTCATGAATTCAATTCCACGCTCGCCGGCCATAACGAGGCTGTGCAGCGCTGGTTCGCCCTGCGGCGCCAGCGCGGCGAGATGTGACCGGAACGGCGGAACGGGGTGGGGCGCTGATCCTGACGGCAGACCTGCCGCCCGATCTCCACGCCTGGGCAACGGCGCTGCGCACAGCGCATTTCCCGCCGGAACGCAATCATCTCTCAGCGCACGTCACGCTGTTCCACGCATTGCCGGAACCCTACCACGCCGAGATCGACAGGCTGCTGAAGGCCCAGACGAAGCTGGAGGCGCCGATACCCGCACGGCTCGTCGGATTGATGAGCCTGGGCGGCGGCACCGCGCTGAAGCTGGAGAGCCCGGACCTGATGGACCTGCGCCGCGATGTCGCCGAGCGTATGTTCGATCTCCTCACCGCGCAGGACCGCAACACCCCGCGCCTGCACGTCACCATCCAGAACAAGGTCTCGTCCACCAAGGCCAAGGCGTTGCAGGCCGAACTGGACGGCACGATCGCGCCGGGCGACTTCCGCTTTCTTTCCATCAGCCTCCACCGCTATCTCGGTGGGCCATGGGAGAAGCTGGCGACGTATAGGTTTCGCGGGTGACGAAACCGATTTTCCGGGTTGACCGGCGGGCCAGCCTTACCTAGTTGCGCGCCTGCCCTTGGGGCGGAGTAGCTCAGTCGGTTAGAGCGGGGGAATCATAATCCCTGTGTCGGGGGTTCGAATCCCTCCTCCGCTACCATTCCCATCCAGTGAGCAAGCCGTGTCGCACCGATGGGTGCGAGAGGTCATGCTATGGCGAGCAGCGCCAGCAGCAGTTTGACGGTCATCGCAAGCAACACCAGCGTCGACAGTGCGAACAGGGCAAAGCGCACCGGGATCGTGTTGACCACGGCCTGCCACAGCGAATGGATCACGCGGATCGCGACGTAGGCCCAGGCCAGCAGCACGTCCCCCTCGCTGGCGCCGACCAGGGCGAACATGATGGTCACCGCGTAAAACAGTGTCGGCTGTTCCAGCAGGTGGATGTAATTATGGGCCTTCCACTGGAGGGTTCCGGGCAGCACCTTGTCGAGATCCTGCCCCCGGCCGCCGCGCATCTGTTCCTTGGTGCGGCCAAGTTTCGCCAATGCGGGGAGGCGCAAAACGATCATCCAGACCAGCATGATGAGCGTCCACAAAACCAGCACGGCGGCCGGAACGAGAATGACGGTGTCCATGTCGGTAACCTGCCGCAAAACCCTTACCGCTCCAAGCACGTTCGAACGCTGGTCGCGCTTCGCGCAGGGAAGAGGTTGGAGGCGTCGAGCTCAGTTCTCGTCGCTCAGAACATCGGCATAGCTTGCAGCGTCCACGTTGCCGCCGGTCAGCATCACCACCGTTGCATCATCCACCGCGACCTTGCCAGCGAGAACCGCCGCCAGCGCAGCGGCACCGCCGGGTTCGAGGACGAGGCGCAGGTGAGCAAAGGCGAACCGCTGGGCGGCACGAATTTCCGCTTCCGACACGCGCGCCCATTCGCGGCAATGTTCTTGTAGGACGGCAAAGTTGATCGGCTGTGTCGCGAAGGTCTGCAACGCGTCGCACGCCGTGGGGGGAGGGCTCTGGCCCACGTTGCATATCTCCCCGGCCTCCAGGCTGCGGCACACGTCGTCCCAGCCTTCGGGCTCCACCGGCACGACGCTGGCATCGGGACAGGCGAGGGCGAGACCCGCAGTCAGGCCGCCGCCGCCGCAACAGGCGATGATGCGGCTGGGGGCACGCCCGACCTGTGCGTGCAGCTGTGCGGCGATCTCCACGCCGGCGCTGCCTTGTCCCTCGATCACCCAGGGGTCGCCAAAGGCGTGGGCATAGGTCGCGCCCTTTTCCTCGGCCAGGGCCTGGGCAATGGCTTCGCGGTCTTCCGTCAGCCGATCGTAGGTGACGACCACTGCGCCGTAGCCCGCGGTCCGCTCCAGCTTCACCTTTGGCGCGTCGGCAGGCATGACGATCGTTGCCGCGATGCCGAGCATCCGTGCCGCCAGCGCTACGCCTTGCGCATGGTTGCCGCTGGATACCGCGACCACGCCGCGCGCCTTTTCCTCGTCCGAAAGGTCGGTCAGTCGGTGCCAGGCGCCGCGGATCTTGAACGCGCCCATCGGTTGCAGGCACTCGGCCTTCGCCCACAGCGTGCGGCCGTCATGCACGAACGGTAGCAGCGGAGTTTCGGGGAAGTTCGCGGCGATCTTCTGGGCGGCCTGCAGCACGCCGTCGCGGGTTGGTTCTCTCATGCCGCGGGACTTACCGTGCACGGCCTCGCCCTGTCACGCGGGAAAGGTCACGCGGGAAAGGTCACGCGGGAAAGGTCACGCTGGAAAGGCGGCACTTGGCAATTGCCGGGAAATTTGGAACGGGGGCCGCGCGGTCCCGTTATTCGGGCACACCAGACAGGAAAGAGCACTTCATGACCGATTCGTCGATCAACGACACCCGCAAGGCCGAGCTTCTGAGCACGACGGTCGAGCATATCGACATCCGCGAATTCGACGCGCGGCCCATCATCGATTCGATGGGCAAGATGAGCTTCACCAGCCGCGACCTGGCCCGCGCGACCCGCATCTACAACCAGATGCTGGAAGACAAGGACTGCACGATCTTCCTCGTCATCGCCGGCTCCACCAGCGCGGGTGGCTGCATGGACCTGTATGCGGAACTGGTCCGATCGAACATGGTGGACTGCATCGTGGCGACAGGCGCCACCATCGTCGACATGGATTTCTTCGAAGGGCTGGGGCACAAGCATTACCAGGCGCTGGAGATCCCCGACGACGATACGCTGCGCTCGCTGTATATCGACCGGATCTACGATACCTACATCGATGAAGAGCAACTGCAGGATTGCGACTTCACGATCAACAAGATCGCCAACACGCTGGAACACCGGGGCTATTCCAGCCGCGAGTTCATCCGCGAAATGGGCAAGTACCTGGTCGAGCACGGCAAGAAGGACAACAGCCTCGTCAAGTTGGCCTACGAGCATGACGTGCCGATCTTCTGCCCGGCCTTCGTCGATTCGTCCGCCGGTTTCGGCCTGGTGAAGCACCAGGTCGACCAGATGGCCAAGGGCGAGAAATACATGATGATCGATGCCATCGCGGATTTCCGCGAGCTGACCGACATCAAGATCCAGTCCGGCGATTCCGGCCTGCTTATGGTGGGCGGCGGCGTGCCGAAGAACTTCATCCAGGATACCGTGGTTTGCGCCGAAATCCTGGGCCACGAGGATGTGAGCGTGCACAAGTATGCCGTCCAGATCACCGTTGCCGACGTGCGCGACGGCGCGTGTTCGTCCTCCACGCTTCAGGAAGCGGCGAGCTGGGGCAAGGTCAACACCGGTATCGAGCAGATGGTCTTTGCCGAGGCGGGCAGCGTGATGCCGTTGCTGACGAGCGATGCCTGGCACCGGCAGAACGGCGGCAAGGACCGCGAGGCGCGGCGCTGGGCGAAGCTTTTCGACAAGTAGGGCTGGTCGAAGCGGGGCTGCAATTCACGCGAAATCCGGGGCGTGAAAGCTGGCGAAAACGCGCGGCTTCACGCCCCGACCAATTTCACTTGCAGTTCATCGAATCCCTTTTATATGCGCGCTTCCGCTGCCCCATGGGACACCCTCCGCAAGGCAGTACTTGTTGGTTTTGAACCTTAGGGGGTCCCTTGAATTGCACCAGTTTCCCGACGCCAAGGCTGTAGTCCGCGCCCTCTCGCCGGACGAACCCGTCATCCTCACCCGACCGCATGCCGCGGCGCGGGCCGCCCGTTTCTTCGTCGAGAAGTTTCCGGGCAAGGCGATGTACGCGGTAAAGGCCAATCCCTCGCCCGATCTTGTCCGCATCCTGTGGGACAACGGCGTGACGCATTACGACGTCGCCTCCATCGGCGAGGTGCGCATGGTGCGCGGTCAGCTGCCCGATGCGACGCTGTGCTTCATGCACCCGGTCAAGACGCCACGCGCCATCCGCGAGGCCTATTTCCAGCACGGTGTGAAGACCTACAGCCTCGACACGATGGAGGAACTGGCCAAGATCGTCGAGGCGACCACCGACGAGGCGGGTAACGCCGCCGCCGACCTCAGCCTGCTGGTGCGCCTGCGCGTGTCGTCCGAGCATTCGGAGCTTTCGCTGGCATCCAAGTTCGGCGTCGACCTGACAGAGGCCGCGCCGCTGTTGCAGGCGACCCGCCAGCATTGCGACGCGCTGGGCATCTGCTTCCACGTCGGCAGCCAGGCGATGACGCCGTTCGCCTATGCCCAGGCGCTGGAACGCGTGCGCGCGGCCATCGCCGAGGCGGCGGTCACCGTGGACATCGTCGATGTCGGCGGCGGCTTCCCAAGCGTCTATCCGGGCCTCGAGCCGCCGGCGCTGGAAGATTACTTCGCGCTGATCCACCGTCACTTTGAGAGCCTGCCGATCAGCTATTCGGCCGAGCTGTGGGCGGAGCCGGGCCGCGCGCTGTGCGCCGAATATTCGAGCGTCGTCGTGCGCGTGGAAAAGCGCCGCGACAACGAGCTCTACATCAACGACGGCGCCTATGGCGCGCTGTTCGATGCGGCGCACGTCGCCTGGCGCTTCCCCGTGGTGGCGCTGGAGGACGACCTCATCAAGCCGCAGGCCGAGTTCGCCTTCTACGGGCCGACCTGCGACGATGCAGATTACATGAAGGGCCCCTTCATGCTGCCCGAGGACATCCAGGCCGGCGACTACATCGAGATCGGCATGCTGGGTGCCTACGGCGCGGCGATGAAGACCGATTTCAACGGCTTCGGCGCGACCGTCTCCGCCGTGGTCACTGACGAGCCGATGGCCAGCCTCTATCGCGGCGACCGCGCCGACCCGCGCTCCAGCGACAACGTGGTAAGCCTGCGCTGAGCGTTGGCGCGATCTGCTTGCGCCCGGGTGCAGGCAGATCAGTTGCGCGCGATGGTGACCTGCAGGAATTGCGGGGGGCTGGCGCTTTCGCCCAGCATCGCGGCGGGATAGTGTCCTGTCGGCAATGCCGCGAGCGGCATACCCGCGGCGGCAAGGGCATAGGGTGACACGCGGTGGCGGGTGACCAGGCCTCCGGCGCCGTCGCTAACCAGCGGAACCTCGAACTCCACGCCGATCACTGCATCCTCGCTGCGGCGCACGCGGCAGACCACCAGCTGGCCACTGCCGAGATCCAGCACGAGGCCGGTGCCCACCGGCACGCCGACGAGCCCTTCGATACGCGAACCAGTTTTCGACAAGTCGCGCATCACCGCGTCGTAGCGGTTGTCTTCATGGATCACGCCGACGCGGCGGAATACACTGCGCCGTTCAGGACGGAAGTTTTCGGGCCCGCTCGGCTCGATCTTGAAGCCGCCGTTGGCGATATATTTCAGGATGTCGGCCTGCGGGCGGGCCTTGGAGTAGATCCAGCCCTGAATGTATTCCGCGCCCTTTTCGGTCACCAGGTCGAACTGGTCGAATGCCTCGACGCCCTCCACCGTGGTGTCCATCCCCAGTGCCTTTGACAGGCCGATGATCGCGGTGATGATCTTGGCGCTGTTCTCGTTCTTCTGGGTGCAGGTGTCGACGAAGCTCTTGTCGACCTTGATCTTGTCAAACGGGGCGGACCGTAGATAGCTGAGCGACGAATATCCGGTGCCGAAATCGTCCAGAGCCAGGCGAACGCCGAGGGTCTTGAGGGCCTTGAACGTCTCGTCTGTCACGTCCGTGTCGCCCATGAACACCGTCTCGGTTAGCTCCAACTCCACCCGGTCCGGCTCTATACCGGTGTCCTCCAGGATCTGCGCGACAGTCTCCGGGAATGCCTTGTTTGCGAACTGCTTGGCTGACACGTTGATTGCGATGCGTACATTCTCCGGCCATTGCAGCGCGTCCTCGCAGGCGCGTTGCAGGGCAAAGTGGCCCAACTGGTTGATGAGATCGCTTTCCTCGGCCGCGGGGATGAACACGCCGGGGCTGACGTTGCCGCGCTCCGGATGCTCCCAGCGCATCAGCGCCTCGAAGCCTACCACCATGTTGTCCTTCGTGCGGACGACGGGCTGATAGTGCAGTTCCAGCTGATCCGAGGCCAAGGCCTCGCGTATGTCGTCCAGCAGTTCCTGCCGTTCCTGCTCCACGTCCTTGAGATCGACGGAATAGAAGCGATAGGTACCGCGTCCGCTGTTCTTGGCGGCATACAGCGCGAGATCGGCGGCGTTAATGATCTCCTCCGCTTCGACCCCATCATAGGGGGCCACGGAAATGCCCACCGACGCGCCAATGATCGCGCGCTTGCCGTCCAGCTGGTAGGGGGAGGAGACCATCTGGATGACCTTTTCAGCAAGGCTGCCCAGCTCTCCGCGGTCATCCATGTCTGGCAGGAAGATCTGGAACTCGTCGCCGCCCAGACGCCCGATCTCGCCCTTCTCGCCCAGGATGGCCTTGAGCCGGTCGGCAACCTGCCGCAGCAGGTCGTCGCCCGCCGGGTGGCCCATCGTATCGTTGACTTGCTTGAACTTGTCGAGATCCATCATCAGCAGCGCGCAGCTGCGCTTGGCCGACCTGTAGGCCGCCAGCGTGCTTTCCAGCTTGCGGTTCATCCGGTGGCGGTTGGCAAGGCCAGTGAGCGAATCGTATTCCGCCAGCCGTGAATCCTCACGGCTGCGGACATAGGCGACGGTGATGTCCTTGGCGCTGCCGCGATAGCCGGCGAACTTGCCCTCCGGCGTGAACTTGGGATGGCCCGACAGCGACCACCAGCGTTCCATGCCGGGCGTCTGTATGCGGTCACGCGTCAGCCGCACCGGCAACTCGGCCATTTTGTTGCGTGTCTTAAGCTGGAACTGGAGAGGGCGGTCGGTGCGGTCGGAGTTGTCGGGATCGATCTCGAACAGATCGGACAGCGGATTGTCCAGCAGCTGATCCAACCCACCGTCGAGGTGGTCGGAGGCGCTGGGCGAGAAATAGATGAGCCGGTCTTCCGCGTCGGTTGCCCAGATCCACGAAATGCCGGTGCGCTCGTAATCGTCCAGGACTTGCAGGCGCCGGTCGGCATCAGCCGCCGAGATCACCCGAACGCTGGTGTCTTCCTCGGCGATTCGTGTCGCCGACCTGGCACCGAAACTTTCGAGGAAACCCATAGTATCCCTTACCGCGTGTTGCCTTGTGCCGAATGCCGGCGGACTGTCAGCGGTATGGGGGATGGTTGGTTACTATCGCGCTAACAATCGACGACGCGACAGGCGGGCTTTTACGCAGCCTGGCGCAATTCCAGTTCAAGCCGGTCCCAAATCTCAACGAGTGCAGTGGTGAGTTCGACCATCATTGCCTCGGTGTGGGCAGGGCCGGGGGTGAACCGCAGGCGCTCCGTCCCGCGCGGCACGGTGGGGAAGTTGATCGGCTGCACGTAAACGCCGTACTCGGCGAGCAGGATGTCGCTGATGGTCTTGGCGCGAACCGGATCGCCCACCATCAGCGGCACGATGTGCGTAGTGGAATCCATCACCGGCAAACCGGCATCGCTGAATAGACGCTTCAGTGTGGCGGCGGCGGCCTGCTGCGCATCGCGTTCGATGCTCGACTGCTTGAGGTGGCGCACGGCGGCCAGCACACCCGCGGCCAACACGGGGCTGAGCGAGGTGGTGAAGATGAAGCCCGGCGCATAGCTGCGGATGCAGTCGATGACCTTCTGGCTGGAGGCTACGTAGCCACCCATTACGCCGAATGCCTTGCCCAGCGTTCCCTCGATAAGGTCGATGCGGTGCGCCGCCTCGTCCCGTTCGGAAATGCCGCCGCCGTGCTCGCCATACATGCCCACGGCGTGAACCTCGTCGATGTAGGTGAGGGCGTTGTAGGTTTCGGCAAGGTCGCAGATCGCATGGATGGGGGCGACGTCGCCGTCCATCGAATAGACGCTTTCAAAGGCGATGACCTTGGGGGTTTCCGCATCCTCGGCGGCCAGCAGTTCTTCCAGATGCGCAAGATCGTTGTGGCGGAAGACGCGCTTCTCGCAGCCGGAATTGCGGATGCCGGCAATCATGCTGGCATGGTTCAACTCGTCGGAAAACACCACGCAGCCCGGCAGCAGCTTGCCCAGCGTGGACAGTGTCGCATCGTTGGAGACGTAGCCGCTGGTGAACAGCAGCGCAGCTTCCTTGCCGTGCAGATCGGCCAGCTCTGCCTCCAGCTGGACGTGGTAGTGCGTGTTCCCGCCGATGTTGCGGGTGCCCCCGCTGCCGGCACCGACATCGTGCATCGCCTCTTCCATGGCGGCGATCACCTTGGGGTGCTGCCCCATCGCGAGGTAATCGTTGGAACACCACACGGTAATCGGCTTGGGACCGTTGTGGCCGGCGAAACAGCGCGCGTTGGGAAAGGCACCCTTGTTGCGCAGGATATCGATGAACACGCGGTATCGGCCTTCCTCGTGGAGGCGGTCGATGGCCTTGTCGAATACCTGGTCGTAATTCACGGGATGTGCGCGTCCGGATTGCTTCGTTTCGGTCTAGGGCGGGACTTAATCAATCGCAGGCGCAGTTTGAAGCGCGAAGTTTGCGAAGGACTCGCAACTAGAACCGGGAGATTGCGTCCAGCCCGTGTCTTGCCAGCATTGCGGCGAGGTATGGACGGTCTTCCGGTTGCGCCGTGAAGATCGCACGGTCGGGCTGGCTGCGCTCGAAAGGCTGGCCCGCGGTGAGATGAGCGATCCGGCGCGCGATGCCCGCAGCCCCGTCGACCAGCCGCACCTGCTTGCCCAGGGCCGTCTGCAATTCCTCGGCCAGCAGCGGGAAGTGCGTGCAGGCGAGCACCACGGTGTCGATTGCCTCGCCGCCCGGCTGTTCGACCAGGCCGGCAACGGCGCGGGCGATGCTGCTGGGATCGACCGGCTCCCCGCGCATCTTCGCTTCGGCCGCCAGCACCAGTTCCGGGGCGGGATGGCGCAGCAGGCGCTTGCCGGAGGCAAACCGGGCCTCCAGATCGTCGACATAGCGCTGGCGCACCGTGGCCGCCGTGCCGAGGAGACCGATGGTGCCGCTCGTGGTCATCTCGGCGGCAGGCTTGATGGCGGGCACGGTGCCCACGATGGGAACCTCCAGCACGTCGCGCACCATGCCAAGGGCGATAGTGCTGGCGGTGTTGCAGGCGATGCACACGAGGCGCGGGCGATACCGTTCGCTCATCCGCCCCAGCAATCCCGCCACCCGCGCCGCGATCTCTGCCTCGGTCTTGTCGCCATAGGGCAGGCCGGCGGTATCGGCAGCATAGATCACCGGCGCCTGCGGCAGAACCTTGCGCAGTTCGGCCAGCACGGTCAGCCCGCCGAGGCCCGAATCGAACAGCAGGATGGGGGAGGTCGGGTCCAAATCGGTCTCTTTCCGCTCACCTGCGAGCTTGTGGAAGGGGCGCTTTTGCCCTTATCGCAGCGCTATAAAACAAAGCAGTCGCCGGGCAAGCTGCCCAGCTTTGCTTCCGACATCCTCAGGCGGGGTTATGGCATGGAATCGTTGGTCGCCTTTCTGATCGGGTACCTCTCCGGGTCCATTCCCTTTGGCCTGCTGCTCGCCAGGGCCGCGGGGAAGGGCGACATCCGCCAGATCGGCAGCGGCAATATCGGCGCGACGAACGTGCTGCGCACTGGCTCCAAGAAACTGGCGGCGGCGACGCTGCTGCTCGATTTCCTGAAGGGGCTGGTGCCCGTGCTGGTCGTCGCAGCGCTGCTCGACCGCCCCCTGGCCGATGCCGCGCCCGCCTGGGGGCCGGTGCCGATGGCCGCGCTGGGGGCGGTGCTGGGGCACTGTTTCCCCGTCTGGCTGGGCTTCAGGGGCGGCAAGGGCGTGGCGACCAACGCTGGCGTCAGCTTCGGCCTCGCCTGGCCCATCGGCGTGGCCTATGCGCTGGTGTGGATTGCCGTGCTGGCGCTGGGCCGCATATCATCGGTCGCCGGGATGAGCGCGGTCGTTGCCGCCGCCGTTGCCGCCTTCGTGCTGCAATATTACGCCTTCGTGCCTGTGCTCGCGGTAATTGCCGTGTTGATCGTTTGGCTGCACCGCGCCAATATCGCCCGCCTGATGCGCGGCGAGGAACCACGGGTCGGCAAGGACAAGTGACCGCCGTCGCGTTGACCCAGGGCGAGGCGTTCGCCCGCATCCGACTGTTGCGATCGGCCAATATCGGGCCGATCAGCTACGCCCAGTTGCTCGGCCGGTTCGGCACGGCCGTCGCGGCGGTGGAGGCGCTGCCCGACCTCGCCAGCCGCGGCGCACGGCGCGATTACCGCCCTGCGCCAAGCGAACGGATAGAGCGCGAGATCGCCGCCGCGCGCAAGGCCGGTGCGCGCTACGTCTTCCACGACAGCGCTGACTATCCACGCCTGCTGGGCGAACTGGAGAGCGCGCCGCCGATCATCACGGTGCGCGGCGACATGGCGCTGGCGACGAAGCCATGCGTGGCGCTGGTCGGCGCGCGCAACGCCTCGGCCGCCGCTGTGAAGCTGGCGCGCGACCTCTCCCGCGACCTGGCCGATGGCGGCTTCACCGTGGTCAGCGGCCTGGCACGCGGCATCGACGGGGCGTGTCACGAGGGGGCCCTTCACGCGGGCGGAGGGGCAACCATCGGCGTCATCGCCAGTGGCATCGACGTGGCCTATCCCCCGCAGCACGCCGACCTGCAGGAACGCATTGCCCGCGAGGCGCTGCTGATCGCCGAGGAAGCCCCCGGCACCGAGCCGCGCGGCAGCCATTTCCCCAAGCGCAACCGCATCATCGCCGGGCTGGCGGCGGGCACGCTGGTGGTGGAAGCCGCGCCGAAATCCGGCAGCCTCATCACCGCGCGACTGGCGGGGGAGGCGGGGCGCGAGGTTATGGCCATCCCCGGCAGCCCGCTGGAGGCGCGCAGCCAGGGATGCAACCAGTTGATCCGCGAAGGCGCGGTGCTGGTGCAGAGCGCGGCGGACGTGATCGAACTGCTGTCTGCCTTCGACGGCTCGCCAGTCTCGAGTTTCCGCGAACCGGCTGCGTCGATCGACTGGTCTTTCGTGGAGGAAACCGAAAGCGAGCCCGCCGCCGTCACCGACCTGCTGACAACGGCCCCGGTCGCCGTTGACGAACTGATCCGCCAGTCCGGCGCCAGCGCCGGTGCGGTGCAGATGGCCCTGCTTGAGCTTGAAATTGCAGGCAATCTGGTGCGACACGCGGGTGGGCGGGTCTCGCTGACGCGTTGAGGCGATGGGATTGATTGATGTGAGGCAAGAGAAGCTGAGGGTCGACACGCTGCTGGAGCGGACGTTTGGCGTGATCGGCGCGTCTCCGGTAGCGTCGCTCGTCTACGTCCTTGTCATCGGCGGCCTTGGTGCGGCCGGGCAAGGGTTGGGCCTGTTGGCGAACGCGGATGTTCAATTCGGGCCGTTTTCGGTTTTTCCCCAGGACTTCAGTACCGCCGCAGGTTTCCTTTTTAGCTTTGGCCTCGCAACCGCTTCGATTGGAGGTGCATGGCTTCTCCTGCGTGAACTGCTGCATCGACAAGGACGGGCGCGTGGCAGGGCCAATTCGGTTTGGGCATTTTTCGGAATGTCGATTTTGGCCGTTCTGGGCGTGATAGCTGGCCTCGTGCTCTTCATTGCGCCCGGCGTGATTATCCTTGTGCGCTGGTCGGCGGCGAACGGCTATGCCGTGGGAATGGGACACGGCCCCATCCGCGCGCTGAAGGAAAGCTGGGAGGCAACATCGGGTCATTCCTGGCCAATTTTTTTCGCCGGGCTGATCGTCACCCTGGGCGCCGCCATTGCCTTCGGCGTTATCGTGGCCGCCCTGACGAAAATCGATCCAGCCGTTGGCGCGATCGTCGCCAGTCTGGGCGACGCGCTATCCAACGTTATCTCCTTCGCTTTTTCCGTCGCCGTCTTCTTGCTGGTTGCAGATCATCGCGGCGAGGTTGCCGAAGTCTTCGCTTGACGTTTCAGCCTGCCGCTCACCACCTTCGCGCGTACGTACACACGTAAGGGGCAGATTTTCACCACCATGCAACTCGTCATCGTCGAATCACCAGCCAAAGCCAAAACCATCGAAGGATACCTCGGCAAGGACTTCAAGGTTCTCGCCAGCTACGGCCACGTCCGCGACCTGCCCCCCAAGGACGGCAGCGTTCGCCCGGACGAGGATTTCGCCATGGACTGGGAAGTCTATGCCGACCAGCGCAACCGCGCGCAGGTAAAGGCCATCGCCGATGCGGCGAAGAAGGCGGACCGCCTGATCCTCGCCACCGACCCTGACCGCGAGGGGGAGGCGATCAGCTGGCACGTCATGGACCTGCTGCGAAAGCGCAAGGCCCTGCCCGCCGAGGTGGAGCGCGTGACCTTCAACGCCATCACCAGGCAAGCCGTGACCGATGCGATGAAGGCCCCGCGCCAACTCGACCAGGACCTGATCGACGCCTACCTCGGGCGCCGCGCGCTCGATTATCTATTCGGTTTCACCCTCTCGCCGGTGCTGTGGCGCAAGTTGCCCGGCGCCAAGAGCGCGGGCCGCGTGCAGTCCGTGGCGCTGCGCCTGATCTGCGAGCGTGAGCGCGAGATCGAGGTCTTCGTGCCGCAGGAATACTGGTCCGTCATCGCCAAGCTGGAACACGACGGAAACGCATTCGATGCGCGGCTGGTGCAATTCGACGGCAAGAAGCTGGAGCGCCTGTCCATCGGTGACGGCACCACGGCAGAGGCGGCCAGGGCGGCGGTGGAAGAGGGCCGCTTCACGGTGGAGGAGGTCGACACCAAGCCGCACAAGCGCCATCCCTCGCCGCCGTTCACCACCTCCACCCTGCAGCAGGAGGCCGCGCGCAAGCTCGGCTATTCGGCCAGCCACACGATGCGCCTTGCCCAATCGCTTTATGAGGCAGGCGCCATCACCTATATGCGGACCGACGGCGTGCAGATGGACGGCAGCGCCATTTCCGAGTGTCGCAAGGCCATTTCAGACCGGTTCGACGGGCACTACTTGCCTGAAAAGCCCAAGCATTACAGCAGCAAGGCGAAGAATGCGCAGGAAGCGCACGAAGCCATCCGGCCGACCAGCTTCACCAAGGAAAAATTCGGGTCAGGCGACGAGGCCAAGCTTTACGATCTCGTCTTCAAACGCGCCATGGCGAGCCAGATGGAAAGCGCGCGGCTGGAACGCACCACGGTTACGCTGCGCGACCCGACCGGCAGGCATGAACTGCGCGCGACCGGACAAGTCGTGAAATTTCCGGGATTTCTCGCGGTCTATTCCGAAAGCTTCGACGAAAAGAGCGACGACGAGGACGGCGGCCTGCTGCCCTTCATGAAGAGCGGCGACTGCCCGGCCAAGAAGGCCGTCGAGGCCAACCAGCACTTCACCCAGCCCCCGCCGCGCTTTTCCGAAGCGAGCCTGGTCAAGCGGCTGGAGGAGCTGGGGATCGGTCGCCCGTCAACCTATGCCTCCACCATCCAGACGCTGCGCGATCGTGAATATGTGCGCATGGAGAAAAACCGTTTCTTCGCAGAGGATTCCGGGCGACTGCTGACGGCGTTTCTGGAACGGTTCTTCTCCCGATATGTCGCCTACGATTTCACCGCTGGCATGGAAGACGAGCTCGACGAGGTCTCCGGCGGGCGGACCGAATGGAAGAAGGTGCTCGAGGCGTTCTGGCGCGACTTCAAACCCAAGAGCGACGAGGTCATGCTGCGCCAGCCGTCCGAAGTCACCGAGGTGCTCGACGAGTTCCTTGCCGATTACCTCTTTCCGCCGCGCGCCGACGGCCATGATCCGCGCTGGTGCCCGCTGTGCGCGGAGCAGGACCGCGAGGGCGGGGAACTGCATCTGCGTGGCGGCCGCTTCGGCGCTTTCATCGGCTGCGTGAATTATCCGGAATGCACGTTCCGGCGCAAGTTCGGCCAGCCGGGCGAGGGCGATGGCAGCGAGGATACCGCGATGGGCGTGGATCCGGAAACCGGCCTCCCCGTGGAGCGCAAGAGCGGACGTTTCGGACCCTACATCCAGCTTGGCGAGGGCAAGGAGGCCAAGCGCGCCTCCATTCCCAAGGATCTGCCCGACTTCGATCTGGAATGGGCACTGAAGCTGCTGGCCCTGCCGCGCGTGGTGGGGGCGCACCCCGAAACGGGACTTGAGATCGAGGCCGCCATCGGGCGCTATGGCCCCTACCTCAAGCACGATGGCAAATACGCCAAGCTCGCCAACACCCTCGAGGTGTTCGACGTCGGTATGAACCGCGCGGTCGACCTGCTGGCCCAGGCCGGCAACCGCGGCGGCGCGCGGGCGGGGCGTGAGCCGCTCAAGGTGCTGGGCAAGACCGAGGCGGGCGACGAGGTCAAGCTGATGGAGGGTCGCTACGGACCCTACGTCACCGACGGCACCGTCAACGCCACCCTGCCGCGCGACAAGGACAAGGACGCGCTGACGCTGGATGAAGCGCTGGTGCTGATCGCCGAAAAGGCCGCCAAGGGCCCGGTGAAGAAGAAGGGCGCGCGCAAGAAGGCTCCGGCAAAGAAGAAGGCCCCGGCCAAGAAGGCGACGGCGGCGAAGAAGACGCCGGCAAAGGCAGCTGCGGCGAAAAAGGCGCCGGCAAAAAAGGCCACGGCCAAGAAGGCACCGGCCAAGAAACCGGCGGCCAGGGCGGCGGCCAAGACGGCGGAGGCCGAATAGCATGGGCAAGGACCAGTTCGAACGCCACAAGCAGCCCTGGAACGGTGAGGAAGCCGGCAAGCTGAAACTGCTGGCGACCAAGGGGCATGGGCTCAAGCAGATCGCCAAGGCGCTCAACCGAAGCGAGGAATCGACCAAGGCCTTCGCCAAACAGAACAACATCGCGATCGCGAAGAAACGCTAGGTCACTAGCAAGATCGCGTCGGCTCTTTCGCACTTGCACAACAGGGCATTCGGACACACATGGCCGCAATGCCGCACGCCGCTTCTCCCGTCGTTCCCCAGCCTTCGCAAGAGGTGACGGACGGCGAGGGCGGCCGGGGCGGATTGCCGATGCCGCGCCGGGTGTGGGCCATCGCGGCCATCAGTTTCGGCACCGCCTTGCTGGTCATCGACGGGGCGATCCCCACGGTCGCGCTGCCCACCATCGCGCGCGATCTGGGCGTTTCCAACGCGGCGGTCACCAACGTCATCACCGTCTATCAGCTGGTGCTGGTGATGGTGCTGTTCCCGTTCGCCTCGCTGGGTGATCGGATCGGGCACCGCACGCTCTACCAATGGGGGCAGGGCGTGTTCATGGTGGCGAGTGCGGCGTGCTGGTTCGCCACCGATTTTTCCGTGCTGCTGGCGTTGCGCGCGTTCCAGGCGCTGGGCGCCGGGATGGCCCTGGCGGTATCGGCGGCGATGCTGCGGCAGATCTATCCCGATGCCAAGCTGGGCACGGGCATGGGCATCAATTCGGTGATCGTCGCCAGTTCCGCCGCCATCGCGCCCACGCTGGGCGGCTGGATCGTCGGCCATGCGCCGTGGCAGACCGTGTTCGTCGTCGCCGCGCCGCTGGCGGTGGTATCTTTGCTGCTGGGCCGCGCGCTGCCCGAGCCACGCCCCCGCGACATTCCCGCGCAGTGGAAGAGCGGCTTGTGGAGCGCGCTCACCATGCTGCTGCTGGTGGGCGGAATGCAGCTCGGCACGCACGGCAACGTGCCGCTGGGCGTGGTGACTGTGATCCTGGGCGTGGTATCTGCGGTGTGGCTGGTGAAGCGCGAGCGCAAGCGGGAGAACCCGGTTCTGCCGGTGGACCTGCTGGCAAAGCCGGTGCTCGGCCTGTCCGCGCTTGCCGCCATCGCCTGCTTCATTGCTTCGGCCTCGCTCATGCTGTCGCTGCCGTTCCGCTTCGAGGAGGGCATGGGCTATCCGCCGGAGACGGTGGGCATGCTGTTGCTGCCGTTCCCGCTGACCTTGCTGTTCGTCGCCCCCGCGGCGGGCTGGGCGAGCGACCGCGTGGCCGCGACCAAGCTGGGGGTGACCGGCATGGTCATCGCGATCGCCGGGATGCTGCTGCTGGCGACCATGCCGCAGCAGCCGGGCGAGTGGGCCATAGTCTGGCGCCTGGCGCTGACAGCAGTCGGCTTCGGGCTGTTCTTCGCCCCCAACTCCCGCCTGCTCATCGGCCGTGCTCCGCCAGAGCGAGCGGCGGCGGCGGGCGGGTTGCTGAGCACGTCACGCCTGCTGGGACAGACGCTGGGCGCTGTGGTGGTGGGTATTCTGCTGGCCGGCGGCCTCGGCCTCGGCCCGACCCCGCTCTACGTCGCCTGCGCGCTGGCAGTGGTGGCGGCGGCGTGCAGCCTGGCGCGATTTAGCCAGCGGGACAGTGCTGCGAACCGCTGAACACGGTTTCCCGCCATCACCGCACCCAGTCCAGCCCCATTTCCTCGTAGACTTCTCGGTTCTCGCTCCACCGCTCGTCGACCTTGACGTGCAGGAACAGGTGGACTTTCTGGCCGAGGATCTCGCTCAGTTCCTTGCGGGCTTCCTCACCGATTTCCTTGATGCGGCGGCCCCCCTTGCCCAGCACGATGGGCTTCTGGCTGTCGCGCGAGATGACGATCTGCTGGCGGATTTCCACGCTGCCATCGGGCCGCTGCTCGTAGCTTTCGGGGCGCACGGCGGCGTCGTAGGGCAGCTCCTCGTGCAGCTGCCGGTAGAGCTGTTCGCGCGTCACCTCGGCGGCGAGCAGGCGTTCGCTGGCGTCTGAAACCTGGTCCTCGGGGTAGTGCCACGGCCCCTCGGGCATCAACGACGCAAGCCGGTCCTTCAGTTCGGGCACGCCATCGCCCGTCAGCGCCGACACGAAATAGACATCCTCGAAGGCGGTAAGTTCGCCCAGCTCCTGCGCCAGGGCGAGAAGAGGTTCCTTGGCGCTGGCATCCACCTTGTTGAGGACGAGGAACACCTTTTCCGGGCGGCCCTTCAGCACCTCGATCAGCGGCATCAGTTCGTGGCGGCGCTGCTTGACGGGATCGACCAGCAGCAACACGGCATCGGCGGCCTGGGTGCCTTCCCACGCCGCACTCACCATCGCCCGGTCGAGGCGGCGCCGGGGTTCGAAGATGCCGGGCGTGTCCACCAGCAGAATCTGCGTGTCGCCCTCAGGTGCCTTGTGCAGCGCGATGCCCAGCAGGCGGGCGCGGGTGGTCTGCGCCTTGGCACTGGTGATCGCCACCTTTTGCCCGACCAACTGGTTAACCAGCGTGGACTTGCCGGCGTTGGGGGCGCCGATGACGGCGACCAGTCCGCATTTGTGGGTCATCCGTATTTCTCCATGAACAATCGCGCCGCCTCGGTCTCGGCTTCCTGCTTGCCGCCCGCGCTGGCCTCTAGCGCACCGACCTTGTGCACGGCCACCTCTACGACGAAAGTGCGCGCATGGTCAGGGCCTTCAGTGCGCAGCACGCGGTATTCGGGTGGTCGGCGCTGGTTGCCCGCCGCCCATTCCTGCAGCGCGCTCTTGGGATGCTTGGACTGGCCGGCACTGCCCTCGATCTCGCCCTTCCACACCTGGTGGATCAGATCGCGCGTGGCGTCGAACCCGGCGTCGAGGAAGTTGGCACCCAGCAATGATTCCATGATGTCGCCCAGCACGTTGTCGCTGTCTTGCGCGCCATCGTCGCGGGCTTGCTTGCCCATGCGCGCGTGGGCGGCGACGCCAAGTTCGCGCGCCCGCTCGGCACAGCTGGTCTTGCTGACGAGGGCGTTCAGCCGCTGCGCCATCTTGCCTTCCGTCGCGGCGCTGCGCTGGAACAACCAGTGCGCGATGGTGAGGCCGAGCACCCGGTCGCCCAGGAATTCCAGCCGCTGGTAATCGCGCGCCTCGCCCGTGCTGCCGTGGGTCAGCGCCTCGCGCCACATGGCCTCCTCACGGACGGTGAAGCCGCGCGATTTCAGCCAGGTCCGCGTCTCGCTTGAAAGACCGGTCAAATCCCTTTTCCGATGCGGCTCCAGCGGATGCCGTCGCCGTAGGACCAGTACATGAAGTACGCTTCGCCCACGATGTTCTCCTGCGGCACCAGCCCGATGCCGCCGCCGGCCTGTGCGGGGAAACGGCTGTCGAGCGAGTTGTCGCGGTTGTCACCCATCATGAACAGCATGTCGGGCGGCACGATGACCGGCGCGGTGTCGTCCTGCGGGAAGTCGCCGAAGTCGAGCGTGTTGTAGGAGCGTCCACCGGGCAGCGTCTCGCGAAACTGCGGGAACAGGCAGGCATAGCTGCCATCGGTTTGCCGGGCGACGAACCGGCCGCGCCCGGGGCCGCAATTGCCGTCCGCGGCGATGGGCTCGACGAAATCCTCCACCCGCTCGCGCCCGACAGGCGCGCCGTTCAGGTGGAGCACGCCGTCCACCATCTGCACGGTATCGCCCGGCAGGCCGATCACGCGCTTGATGTAATCGCTGCGGTCCACCGGGTGCTTGAAGATCACGATGTCGCCGCGTTCCGGCTGGCTGCCTAGGATGCGCCCTTCGCCGGCGCTGATCCCGAAGGGCAGGGAGGCGCTGGAATAGCCGTAGGGCCACTTGGCCGCCTGCAGGTAATCCCCCACCAGAAGCCGTGGCATCATGCTTTCGGACGGAATGTTGAAGCTGGTAAAGGCAAAGGTGCGGAACAGCAGAACCACGATCACCAGCTTGACCAGGAAGCTGGCAAAGCTGCGGAAGTCTTCCTTCTTTTCCTCGGGCGCATCCGCCGGCACGGCAGGGTCCTCGATCTGGCGGATGTTGCTATCGGTCATCGGGGCAATCCATGTTGCGGGCACGGGCGAAGGTCAAGCGCCTTTGCTTTTGCCCTTGCGACGCTCTAGCGAGGCGCGGCAACGACCGGAAAGGACGAAGAGTGACCCTGACGCGCGACGAGGCCTGGCAACGGCTCGCCCTGCATCCCGATCCCACGCTGGAGCAGCTCTTCGCAGGCGACCCGGACCGGATGGCATCGCTCAGCGCCCGGCTCGAACTGGGCACCGGTGAAGCCGAGGGGGCGGGCGGTATCCTGTTCGACTGGTCGAAGACGCATCTGACCGATGGTCTTCTGGGCGATTTCGAGGCGCTGGCCGAAGCGGCCCGTTTTGCCCGGATGCGCGATCGCCTGTTCGCGGGTGAGATCGTCAACCCGACCGAGAACCGCGCCGCCGAACATTCCGCCCTGCGCGGCGTGGGCAGGGCGGCCAGCGTGGAGGAGGCGGACGCGCTGCGCCACCGCATGCGGCTGCTGGTCGATGCGCTGCACGAGGGCGTTCTTGGCGAGGTGCGGCACCTGATTCACATCGGCATCGGCGGCAGCGCGCTCGGCCCGGCACTGGCCGTGGATGCGCTGGCCCGCGATCTGCCGCTGGTTGATGTGCACGTCGTCTCCAACATCGACGGCGTCGCGCTGGAGGAGGCCTTTGCCAGCTGCGATCCGGCGACCACTTTCATCGCCGTGGCCAGCAAGACCTTTACCACCATCGAGACGATGACCAACGCCCGCTCTGCGCTGACGTGGCTGGAGGAGAACGGCGTGACCGATCCTTCGGGCCGGGTCATCGCCTTGACCGCCGCGCCCGAAAAGGCCGTGGAATGGGGCGTGGACGAAACGCGCGTCCTGCCCTTCGCCGAAAGCGTCGGCGGGCGCTATTCGCTGTGGTCCTCCATCGGCTTTCCCGTGGCGGTCGCCGTGGGTTGGGACGATTTCCAGGCCATGCTCGATGGCGCGGCTGCGGTGGACGCGCATTTCCGCGACACCGACGGGCGCGCCAATCTGCCACTGCGCGCGGCCTTTGCCGACCTGTTCTACAACCGCATCAAGGGCGCGCAGACCCGCGCGGTCTTCGCCTATGACGAACGGCTGCGCTTGCTGCCAGACTATCTGCAGCAGCTGGAGATGGAGTCCAACGGCAAGCGGGTGACGGTGGACGGGCAGCCCAGCGGGCCGACGGCGCCCATCACCTGGGGCGGGGTGGGGACCGACGCGCAGCACGCGGTGTTCCAGTTACTGCACCAGGGGACGCACCTCGTGCCCATCGACTTAATCGCCAGCGTCACGCCCGGCGACGTGCTCGACCCGTCGCATCACGAAATCCTGCTGATGAACTGTTTTGCGCAAGGGGCCGCGCTGATGGCGGGCAAGGCGAGCGACGATCCGCATCGCAGCTATCCCGGCAACCGCCCCTCGGCCACGATCCTCGTCGATGATCTGGATGCCATGACCTTTGGTGCGCTGATCGCATTCCACGAACATCGCACGTTCGCCAACGCCGTGCTGATGGACATCAATCCGTTTGACCAGTTCGGCGTCGAACTGGGCAAGGAGATCGCCAAAAGGATCGCGAAAGGCGACGAGCGTTTCGATGCCAGCACCGAGGCGCTGCTGAAGGCAAGCGGCCTGGCGTGATGCAGCGTTCGGCCAATGCTCCCGCCAAAACCAGGCCCGCGCCCCGCGCGGAGCTGGGCGCGGCGCCGGGCGCGGCCTGAACGGTCGACCCGAAGGCCGCTACCGATGACCGCAGAAGGGTTTGTCGCGCGTTTCCTGACGCGCCGCGTCGGCGGGATGCTGTGGCGCAATACGGTGGTGAGCACCGGGGTGTTCCTGCTCGGCCTCGTCGTGTTGTGGGTGCTGGTGGAGTTCTTCCAGGTCGACCGGGTGATCGCCGCCGCGCTCAGTTTCGCGGTATCAACCAGCCTGCACTACGTGCTGGGGCGCGAGTGGGTGTTCCACGGGACGGAGCGCAAGGCGGGGCGCGGGTTCGCCATCTTCCTCGTCAACGCGCTCGTCGGGCTGGGGGTGACGGTCGGGCTGTTCTGGGTGCTCGTCGCGTTCACGACGATAAATTACCTGGTCGCCAGGGTAATCGTGTCGATGTTTGCCGGCCTCGCCATGTTCGCGCTGAACGGCGTGTGGAATTTTCGGCAGATCTAGACTGTGCACAGCCCACAGCAATCATTATGCCGCGGCTTGCGGAACCACCGATTGGCGCAGAGGTTTCTGCGTGGGGTAGAACACGGGATTGTCAGCAGCTTTGATGAGTGAAGAACCTTTTAAAAGCGCACGTCAGGCCATGTCGGTTAACAACGGCCGGATCGACAAGCCCGAAGCCTTCAGCGGCGCGTCTGGATTGTTGTTCGAACAGGCCATGTCGCAAACGCGCATGGCCGTCTGCCTTACCGACCCGCGGCAGCCTGATGACCCCATCGTGTTCTGCAACACCGCTTTCGAAAGGCTGACGGGTTATGAGTCTGCAGAGATTCTGGGCCGTAATTGCCGTTTCCTGCAGGGCCCGAAGACCGATCAGAAGCAGGTTGAGATAATCCGCCAGGCCATCCGCACCGAAAGCGTGGCGGTGGTCGAAATCCGCAACTATCGCAAGGACGGCACGGCTTTCTGGAACGCCCTCCACCTGGGGCCGATCTACGACAGGAACGGCGAGCTTACGTATTTCTTCGGCAGCCAGTGGGATGTGTCGGATATCCACCTGGCCCAGGCGGAAGAACGCAATGCAAAGGCGATGGCGCGCGAGGTATCGCACCGCTTGAAAAACGTGTTCGCGGTGATCGGGGCGATCGTGAACATCACTGGCCGTTCGATGCAGGCGCCCGAGGTTTCCCGCAAGATCAACGAACGTGTTCAGGCGCTTGGCCGCAGTTACGAACCAACCCTGGACGATGCCTTTCTGGGCACCATCGAGGTGGGCCAGGCGGTGCGCGCGGTGCTGGCACCCTACGATCCCGAAGGAAACCGCATCCGTTTCAATGGCAACGGCGTGCGCACGGAACCCAATGCCATTTCCGCCATCGGCCTGACGCTGCACGAACTGGCGACCAATTCGATCAAATACGGTGCGCTGTCCAACGATACCGGCACCATCGATGTCGCATGGCGGCACGAAAGCGACCGGCACAATCGCAGGTCCCTGATCGTCCATTGGCAGGAAAGGGGCGGACCCGCCGTTGCTGGCGAACCCGAAGATACCACTGGCACCGGTTTCCAGATCGCCGACACCCTGCTCAAGCACCTCGACGGATCGTTGGAGCGGCATTGGGACGAGGACGGCCTGCGGGTCGAGATCCATTTCCCGATGAGCCGTACGGCATGAGCACGCCTGCGCTGACTTTCGTGCTCGTGCTCGAGGATGAGCCGTTTATCGCGATGGACCTGCAATTCGCGCTCGAAGACGTCGGCATCACGGCGGTAACCGCAAAAAGCTCCGAGGAAGCGTTCGCGGCGCTGGAGAATAACACGATCGACGGGGGCATTCTCGACGTCAACCTTGGGAAAGGAATGACGTGCGAACCTGTCGCATTGGAACTTCATCGGCGGGGCGTGCCGTTCATTCTGAACACCGGCGATCTCGACCGCTCGGGCGAGCTCCTGAGACGATTCGACGCACCCGTGGTGGCCAAGCCGACCCCGGCCGAAATGGTTGTCGACCGTCTGCTGGCGTTCGCTGCGGGCCGATACCCACGCTAGCGCGGTATTGACTTTCGCGGCACAGGCGCCTATTTGGCCGCCATCGAAGTGCGGCGCCGGCGTGAAGCGGCAGGACACACAAGACCTGCCCCGGCAGCCCTTCGGTTCACTTGTCACAAGACTTCCCTTTTCACGCGGGTGGTTTTTCAACCCCGCGATCGCGCGCCGTTCCGGCTGCGCGCCTCTCGCACATATGCGAGTTTCTCCATGACCCAGTTTTCAGACCTCGGGCTTTCGCAGCCCGTTCTCCAGGCCCTCGATATGAAGGGCTATTCCACGCCCACGCCAATCCAGGAACAGGCCATTCCGGCCGTCCTCGAAGGGCGTGACCTTCTCGGCATCGCGCAGACCGGCACCGGCAAGACGGCGGCCTTCATGCTGCCCAGCATCGACCGGTTGCGCAGTGCGGACAACCGCGTGCCCTTCAAGAGCTGCCGGATGCTGGTGCTTGCCCCCACGCGCGAACTGGCAGGGCAAATCGCCCAGAGCGCCAAGGATTATGGCGCGATGGCGGGCCTCACCGTTCATTCGATCGTCGGCGGCACCAGCGTCAACAAGGATCGCAACAAGCTGAACCGCGGCTGCGACATCCTGGTGGCGACGCCGGGCCGGTTGCTCGACCTGATCGACCAGAAGGCCTTTAACCTCGGGGGCGTGGAAATCCTCGTCCTCGACGAAGCCGACCAGATGCTCGACCTGGGCTTCATCCATGCGCTGCGCCGCATCAGCCAGCTGGTGCCGGAAAGCCGCCAGACGCTTTTCTTCAGCGCGACGATGCCCAAGCAGATCAAGGAACTGGTGGGCAAGTATTGCCACGATCCCGTCACCGTCAGCGTGACGCCCGCCGCGACAACGGCGGAGCGGATCGACCAGTACCTGTTCATGGTGCAGCAGGACGAAAAGCAGACGCTGCTGGAAATGATGCTGCTGGAACAGCACCCGACCCCTGGCAAATTCGAACGCGTGCTGATCTTCACCCGCACCAAGCACGGCGCGGACCGTGTGGTGAAGCGGCTTGCCCAGATGAACATCCCCGCCAACGCCATCCACGGCAACAAGAGCCAGCCGCAGCGCGAGCGGGCGCTTGACGAGTTCAAGCGGGCCAAGACCCCGATCCTGGTGGCCACCGACGTTGCCGCGCGCGGGATCGACATTCCCGGCGTCAGCCACGTCATCAACTACGAACTGCCCAACGTGCCCGAACAATACGTCCACCGCATCGGCCGCACCGCGCGTGCCGGGGCAGACGGGGTCGCCATCGCCTTTTGTGCCGAGGACGAGCGCAGCTATCTGAAAGACATCCGCAAGCAGACCGACGCCGAGTTCGAGCGTTTGCCGCTGCCGGATGATTTCCGTGCCGTGGTCGAAGGCATCGGCCCCACCAAGCCCGCGCCCAAGGAACAGCGCCAGCGTGTGCAGGCCAAGCCGCGCGGCGCGTCCGCGGCCAAGCCGAAGAGCCCCGCGCGCAAGGGCCGGCCGCAGGGCAGCCGTTCGGGTGGCTCGGGCAACCCGGGTGCTTCGCGGCGCAGCGGCGGCGGCAACCGTGGCCGGCGTGGGAGTGGCGGCGCACAATCCTGATCGCCGCCCTAGGCAAATCTTAAGCATCGCACCCCTAGCGTTCCCGGCAGTAATCGGGAACCAGGGGCGCGTGCGAGGATGATCAGGACCAAGACCACGCTGGTGGTCGGCGCGGGCGCGAGTACCGAACTGCAGTTTCCCGACGGGCGCGAGCTGTTGCAGCGGATCGCCGCCGGCTTCGATTTCCAGCGGCTCGGCACCTCGCTGGAATCACCCGACATCGCGGCGATGGCGAAACATGTCGGCGATCTCGCCACGCAGGCGCGCGTCAGGAAGGAAGACCTGGTCGAAGCCGGGCAGACGATCCGCGCGGCGGCGCGTATTTCCAACTCGATCGATGCGATTCTCGAACAGCATGGCGACAATCCGATGGCGCTGGCGCTCGGCAAGCTGGCCATCGCACACTATACGCTGGCGGCCGAGGAAGCGTCGCCGCTGGGTAGCGAGCCGAAGGATCCGGGTGACCTTCCCGTGCGCGGCACGGAGAACTGGCTGTTTCAGCTTGCCCGCGTGATCGTCAACGGTGTGCCGCGCGCCAAGGCGGAACTGGTTTTCGACAACCTTTCGATCATGTGTTTCAACTACGACCGGTCGATCGAGCATTACCTGCCCTGGGCGCTGCACCTGGCCTTCGGCATGAGCCTGACCGACGCCCGCGTACTGGTGACGGAAAAGCTGAAGATCGTGCATCCCTACGGCACACCGGGGCGGCTGGAATGGCAAAAGGGTGATGCACCCATCGCCGCCTGGGGGCAGGTGTTGCCCGATGATCTGCACGGCGTGGTCGAACAGGTGCGCACGGCCACCGAACGCGCGAACCAGCGCAATTTCCAGCGCCAGCTTACCGGCGAGATCCTGCAGGCCAAGCGGCTGGTCTTCCTCGGCTTCGGGTTCGACGCGATGAACACCGCAATGCTGCTCGAAGCCCCGCTGGAACACAATCCGGATGTTCTGGCGACCCTGGCCGGTGCCAACGCCACCCAGGCCTCTGCGATCCGCCGGCTGCTGATGCGCATGGCGGGCATTCGCGACGAGCGGCTGATCACCATCGAGGACCTGCGCGCCTGGCAGTTGATGCGCGACTACGCGCCGTGGCTGGAGAGTTGACGCAGCACGCGGTTGCCCTCGGCGCGCCCGCTCGCCATATCGCGGCCTAGCAGACAGGAGCGCACATGGCCGCCGACACTACCGAATACGATTTCGACCTCTTTACCATCGGCGCTGGATCCGGCGGCGTGCGCGCCAGCCGCGTTGCCGCCGCCCACGGCGCGCGGGTGGCGGTCGCGGAGGAGTTTCGCGTCGGCGGGACCTGCGTCATCCGTGGCTGCGTCCCCAAGAAGATGCTGGTCTATGGTGCCCATTTTGCCGAAGACCTGGAGGATTGCGCCAAGTTCGGCTGGGAAATCGGCGAGAAGTCGTTCGACTGGATCAAGCTGCGCGACAACGTGCTGAACGACGTCGACCGGCTGGAAAACGCCTACACCGAGACGCTGGAAAACCACGACGTCACCATCTTTCGCGAACGCGCCGAGATAACCGGCGGGCACGAGATCACGCTGGCCAGCGGCAAGGTCGTGACCGCGCGATACATCCTCATCGCCACCGGCGCGCATCCGCGAATGCCCACCTGCGAAGGCGCTGAGCACGCCATATCCTCGAACGAGGCGTTCCACCTGGACGCCCTGCCCAAGCGCATCCTCATCGCCGGCGGCGGTTATATCGCCAACGAGTTCGCGGGCATCTTCAATGAATTCGGCAGCAAGGTGACGATCGTCAATCGGTCCGACGTGCTGCTGCGCGGGTATGACGAATCGGTGCGCGACCGGCTGCTGCAGATCAGCACGATGAAAGGCATCGAATTCCGTTTCAACACCACCTTCGAATACATCAGGGAATGCCCCGACGGGGGCTATTTCGTGAAACTGTCTGACCGGGACGAGGAACATGCGGACGTCGTGATGTTCGCCACCGGGCGCGTGCCGAACGTCAAGGGACTGGGGCTGGACAAGGCGGGCGTCGAACTGGGTGAGCGGGGCGAGATCGTGGTGGATCGCTTCAGCAAGACCAACATCGATCATATCTACGCCGTGGGCGACGTGACCGATCGCGTGCAGTTGACCCCAGTGGCCATCCGCGAGGGCCAGGCCTTTGCCGACACCGTGTTCGGCAAGGGCGATCCCGTCGCGGTGGATCACGGCTGCATCCCCAGCGCGGTTTTCAGCCACCCGCCCATCGCCTCTGTCGGCATGACGGAGGGGCAGGCGCGCAACAAGCTTGGCACGGTAAAGGTCTACCAGGCCGATTTCCGCCCGATGAAGAACGTGCTGGCCGGCCGGAACGAGCGCAGCCTGATGAAAATGATCTGCGACGGCGAGAACGGCAAAATCGTCGGCATTCACATGATCGCGCCCGAGGCACCCGAGATGATGCAGGCCGCCGCAATCGCGGTGAAGGCTGGCCTGACCAAGGCCGATTTCGATGCAACCGTGGCCATCCATCCGACGATGGCAGAGGAACTGGTCCTGATGCGGTGACGCCGCGCGGGACCGTCCTGTCGTCCGTCAGCGGACTTCGCGCCGCCAGAGCGCAGCAGGGTGAGCGCGTTCAGTCTGGCGCAAGTCGGGCAGGCCATGATGACGGGCGATGAAACACCTCGTTGTCTCGGCCATCGTGATGCTCGCCGCCTGCGGTGCGGATGCCGTGCCACAGGCGCCTGAGCCATCGCAGTCGATGCGCGGTTACGCCACGCAGATCGAAGCGCCGGCGCCCGATTATCGCGCGATCATTCGCGATATGCAGGTGGTCGACTTTTCCGGCACCAGTCGCGCTGCTTCTGCCCGCGCACCTGCAGATGCCGGGGCGGTGGGCGAACAGTGGCTGGCCCGGCTGACCGAGCGCGGCGTGCTCGACGGCTATGGCCGGTCCGGCAAGGCCGAGAGCGATCCGGTATCCAGCATCAGCCTGAATATGACCGCGGACGACTTCGATGCGTGGGTGGCCGAGAACGGCTGGACCGTGCCGCGCCATATCGACTGGAATTTTGCGCCCGATCTCGTTCGCCCAAGGGTGAGCGAAGCGGCATCGGGCGGCATTCGCCTATGGCCCGCCAGCGAAGCGCGCACCGGCCTGCAATTGCAGGCGGCAGACAGCGGCCGCATCCTGCTGCGCGATGGCTGCTTCTATCTCGACCGGCAGGGCGTCGAGACGCTCGCCTGGTTCCATGCGGAAACCGGCCTCGATGTCGATGCGCAGGGGTATTACGTCCTCGTCAATCGCATGACAGGGCAGGTCGAGGGGCGGCTGGGCGAGACGTTCGTCTGGTCCGCGCCCAATCCGATCACTCCGGGCGGCCCGTCGATGGAGGCGTTGCGCAGCGCCTGCGGGGATGGTGAGATCAGCACCGTCGCAAATCCCACGGCCACCGCGCGGATGGAGGCGATGTATCCGCAGCCGCGCGCGCCCGATGCCGCGCCGCCGCCGGACATCCACTAGGGTTGTAATCGGCTGGCGATGGCGGCACCAACTGCGCCAACTTTCCTCGAAAGGTCGCATTCATGGCTCGTCTGCCCAAAGTCCTCGCATCCGCGCTTGCGCTCTCCGTTCCCGCAGGGGTGAGCGCGCAGGCGGCGCCGCAGGCCGAGTGGTCCATCGCCATTCACGGCGGCGCGGGGACGCTCAGCCGCGATGCGATGACGCCCGCGCGCGAGGCCGAATATACCGCCGCGTTGCAAGCCGCGCTCGACGCGGGTGCCGCGGTGCTGCGCGATGGGGGCGAGGCGCAGGACGCGGTCGTCGCGGTCGTTACGCTGCTGGAGGACGATCCGCTGTTCAACGCCGGGCGCGGCGCGGTGCTGACATGGGAGGGCGGGGTATCCCTCGATGCAAGTTTCATGCGCGGCGACACGCGCGCGGCCGGGGCGGCGGCGGGCCTTGCACATGTGCGTCACCCGATCCTGCTGGCCCGCGCCATCATGGAGGACGGGCGTCATGTCTTCCTGAGCGGTGAGGGGGCAGAGGAGTTCGCTGCCGATCAAGGGCTGGAACGGGCCGAGACCGAATGGTTCATCACCCCGCGCCGCCGTGACAGCCTGGAACAGTTCCGCGCCGCGCAGGATGATCCACAGGTCACGTTCAACGAGGACGCGGAGCATCGCTATGGCACGGTGGGCGCGGTGGCGCGCGACGTGCGGGGCAATCTTGCCGCGGGCACATCCACCGGCGGCACGACGGGAAAGCGCTGGGGCCGGATCGGCGATTCGCCCGTGATCGGCGCGGGCACCTATGCCGACAACCGCGCCTGCGCCGTATCCGCTACGGGCACGGGCGAGTATTTTCTGCGCGCAGGCGTGGCGCAGGGCATCTGCGCGCTTATGCGGCTGTCGGGCATGGGTCCGCAGGAAGCGGCGGACCAGTTGATCGTCGAGGTTGGGGACATGGGTGGCGACGGAGGGGTTATCGTCGTCTCCGCACAAGGGGAGGCTGCCTTCAGTTTCAACACCAGCGGCATGTATCGCGGCAGGGCGGACAGCAACGGGCTGAACGAGGTAGCGATCTTCACTGATAGTCCGCCGGTCGATCCACCGATGCAGGCTGCCGCCGAGCATTGATAAAACACACCTAGAAATCTGAAGGTAACGACCGAGTGAGCGAGCTTGAGCCCGTGCGAAAACCGCTGAACATCTTTTATGCCGAGCCCGATCCAGATCGCTGGTTTCCCGGCGACCGCTATCCACGTCGTTTGCTGCGACACCTGATCCGCGGACCCGGCAGAGGAGGTGGACACAGACGCGTGTTCCTCAACTTGCTGGCCGGGCTGGACAGGATCGGCGTGCCCTACCGGGTGAACGATTTCCGCTATATCCGCACTCACCCCGAGGAATTGGCCTGCATAATCGGCAAACCCTTCCTGCTCGACAAGCATAAATGGCGTAACCCCATCCTGCTCGGCGCGTCCATTTATTCGCATCCCATAGACGATCCTACTCTGCTCGATCGCTTGGACGTGCGCCGGATACTTGTGCCGGGGCCGTGGATGGAAACAATGTGCAAGCCTTACTGGGGGGACCGCGTGGAAGCGTGGCCGGTCGGCATCGATACCAGTGGCTGGTCGCCGAGTAACCTGACGCCGGAATACGACGTCCTCGTCTACGATAAGATCCTCTGGGACTACGAAAGCACGAAACCCCGCGTCGTTACTCCCATCCTCGACGAACTGCGATCGCGGTCCCTGCGAGTGGCTGTCATCCGTTATGGTTCGTACGAGGAAGAGAATTACAGGTCACTGCTCGCCAGAAGTCGCAGCATGGTGTTCCTGTGCGAACACGAAACCCAAGGCATCGCCTATCAGCAGGCACTCTCGTGCGGAGTGCCATTATTGGCCTGGGACCAGGGCGGTCCATGGCTGGACCCCAGTTATTTTCCCGACAAGGTCGTTTTCGAACCGATCTCCAGCGTACCTTATTTCGATTCCCGCTGCGGTGAGCGCTTCGCGTCGGCGGAAGATTTCCCGGCAGCACTGCATGGCTTTCTCACGAAGCTGGATGCCGGAGCCTACGATCCGCGCGCCTTTGTGTTGGAAAATCTGACGCTGGAAGCCTGTGCCAGGCGCTATGTGGAAATCGCCGACTCTATCATCGCCGAACTATCCTGAACTCTGCGCACCCTTTCGCGGTCAATTTGTCGTTACGATTTCAGTGCGCCTGTAGCTGCTCGTCCAGAAAGGCGGCAATGTCAGCCTTGTCGACATCGCGGTCCAGGAACGCCTCACCCACGCCGCGCAGCAGGACGAAAGGCAGGGTGCCTGCATCCATCTTCTTGTCGTGCAGCATGTGCCCGGCAAGCGCCTCGCCAGACCCGTCGATGCCCAGCGCGGAGATTTCCGTGGGCAGGCCCACCGCGCCGATGGCGGCGGTGATACGCTGCGCATCGGCTTCGCTGCAATAGTCCCGGCGCGCCGAATACCGCGCCGCCAGGACCATACCCAGCGCCACCGCCTCACCGTGCAGCAGCCGATCCGAAAAGCCCGTTTCGGCCTCCAGCGCGTGGCCAAAGGTATGGCCCAGATTGAGCAGCGCCCGTGCGCCGGTCGTCTCGCGCTCGTCCTGTGCCACGATGCGCGCCTTGGCCTCCACACTGGTGGTCACGGCGTGGGCGAGGGCGGCTTCGTCATGCGCCACGACCCTGTCGCCATTGGCCTCGCACCAGGCGAAGAACCGGGCGTCGCCGAGGACGCCGTACTTGATGACCTCGGCATAGCCGCAACGCATCTCGCGATCCGGCAGCGTGCCGAGCACCTCGGTATCGGCGATCACCAGGGCGGGCTGGTGAAAGGCACCGACCAGGTTCTTGCCCGCACCGGCGTTGATCGCGGTCTTGCCGCCTACCGAACTGTCGACCTGCGCCAGCAATGTGGTGGGTATCTGAATGAACCCGCACCCGCGTTTCAGGATGGCGGCGGCAAAACCCGTCAGGTCGCCGATCACCCCGCCGCCAAAGGCGATCACCGTGTCGCCGCGCTCCATCTCCTGGGCCAGCAACCATTCGACGGTGCGGGCGAGGTTGTCCCAGCTCTTCGCGCCTTCGCCGGGTGCATGAATCAGGAAGTTAGGAGCGAACCCTTCGCGTTCCAGCGCCGCGCCCAGAACCTTGCCCCAGCGCGCGTGGACGTTGGTATCGGTGACCACCGGCACGCTCGTCTTGCGCAGCAGCGACCCCGCCAGCGGGCCGATTTCGCGTAGCAGGTTGCCACCGATGCGTACATCGTAGCTGCGTCCGGCCAGGTCGACGTTCACGGTAGCCATCGGTCGAGTGCCTCCACGATGCGTCGCACGGCGACATGGTGCGGCCCGGTGTCGCTGGCGACGTGGATATGGGCCTGTGCATAGGATGGCTCGCGCGCGGCCTGCATCGTCGCCACGAGTTCGCGGGTGTCGCCGCCTTCTAGCAGCGGACGTTTGTCGTTGCGGCTGACGCGCTCGACCAGCGTATCCGTTTCGGCGTTCAGCCAGATGGCGACCGCATTTTCGAGGATGATCGCGCGCGTTTCTTCGGTCACGAAGGCACCGCCGCCCGTCGCGATCACGCTGCCCGATCCGGCGTCTTCCATCAGGCGGGCGATCACCCGCCGTTCCCCGTCGCGGAAGTAGGCCTCGCCAAAGCTGTCGAAAATGTCGCGGATGGGCATGTTCGCTGCCGCGACGATCTCGTCATCGGCATCGGTAAAGGCCATGCCGAGCGCGGCGGCCAGCTTGCGCCCGACGGTCGACTTGCCCACGCCCATCATCCCCACCAGCACCAGCGGCCGATCCAGCCGCTGGCGGACCGATCGCACCGTGGAGGCATCGGGCAGGTGCTTGGCAATGGTCATTGCCGCAAGGCCTATAGATGGGCTAACCGCGCTGGCAAGGTCGCGATCGGGGTTGTCCGAAGGTGCGACGCAATGGAGCCGGATTTGCCGCAAAACGGAATGGGCCGCATGAAATTGGGACGCAATACGATCTGGCTGGTGGCGCTGGTGCTGATCGGCGCGGTGCTGCTGCTCGCCTGGTATGATGGCGGGCGGCAGGAACAGCGCATGATCGTGGAGCCGGTCGCGGTGTCGGGTGCGCAATCATGAAACGGGCTGTCTGGTTCCTGAACGGCGCCGCGCTGGCGCTGACCTCCACGGTCGCGCTGGCTGGCGATCCCGAGGACCTCATTCCTCCCGCCTTTCGCAATCAGCCGCAAACCGCGCCCAGCCCGTCTCCCAGCGCTGCGCCGACCTCGTCACCGAGTGCACCGGGCGGGACGCCGGTGGTGCAGGAATTGCCCGACAACTACCGCACGCCATCGCGCGGACTGACCAGTCAGGGTGCCCCGCGGGTGGCCCTCCCGCCGGGTTTCCCCTCGATGGCGGAGATCGAGCGGATGGAACCCGATGAGCTCGACGTATTGTTCGGGCTGCGCCCCAAGTTCGACATCCCCGTCGCCGCCCGCCGCGCGGTGGAGCGGGTCGGCGTGGTATCGCGCGAGGAGGGCGGCTTTGCCTCGGCCTCCCTTGCCGGCCAGCCGGCGGCGCTGGTGCGAGCTGCGCTGGTTGCCAGCGACGGGCCAATGGTTTCGCGCTGGGGCCACATCCTCATGCGCCGCGTGCTCGCCAGCCGTCTCGACGCGCCGCGTGGCATGGACCCGGTGGAATTCGCGGCCCTGCGCGCCCGGGCGCTTGGCGGCATGGGCGAAAGCGCCGTCGCGCGCGCGCTGGTGCAGGACATCGATGGCTCCAACTACAATCGCGCACTGACCGATGCCGCGTTTAACGCCTACCTAGGGACCGGCGACGTGCTCGGCATGTGCCCCGTGGCGCGGCTGCAAAGCGACGTGCGCGAGGACGGCGAGTGGCAGTTGCTGAAGGCGCTGTGCTCGGCCTACGGCGGCGAAGTCCGCTCGGCCGAACGCTCGCTCGACCGCGCGCTGGGCACCGGCGCCGCGCCCGAGATCGACGTGCGCCTGGCTCAACGCTATGCCGGGGCGGCGGGTGAGGCCAACCGTGCGGTCAACATCGAATGGGACGGCGTGGAGGAAATCACGCCCTGGCGCTTCGCGCTTGCCCGCGCGCTCGGCGTGGAACTGCCCGAAGGGTTCGAGGTGGAGGGCGCCAATCTCTACGCCGACGTGCTGATCCCGGCGAGCCCGTTGCTCGACCGTGTCAGCGCCTCCGACGCGGCGGGTGCGCGCGGAATCCTGTCGTCATCGGCGATGGTCGATCTGTATTCGCAGCTTTACGCCAGCGACCGATACGAAGCGAGCGAGAAGGGCGACGCTGCCCTGCTGCGCGATGCCTATGTCGCCAACACGGCCGCACAGCGCCTGGCCGCCATGCGCAGTCTGTGGGAAGGCGACGAAGGATACGGACGCGTGGTGCTGACGGCCTTTGCCGCCGCTCGCCTGCCGGTAAACGAGGCCATGCAGCCTGACGCCGATCGCCTCATCGCCTCCATGCTCGCCGCCGGGCTCGACGCCAACGCCCTGCGCTGGGGCGGGGTGGTCGACGAGGGAAGCCTGGGCTGGGCGCTGCTCGCCCTGGCGCAACCTGTGCGCGAAGACATCGTGGGCAGCGGCGCGGTGGGCGACTTCATCGACGGCGACGCCAGCGCCGGAAAGCGCAAATCCGCCTTCCTCATCGCCGGGCTTGCCGGTCTGGGTCGCCTCGATCTCGACGATCTTGCCGATTATGGCGAGGAATTCGGCAGCACCTATACCCGCACCAGCCCCTGGAGCCAGAAGATCGATCGCGCGGCCGCGGTGGGCAATCCGGCTCTGGTCGCATTGCTGGCCGGCCTCGGCATGCAGGGCGAAAGCTGGGAGCGGATGACCCCGCGCCAGCTCTATCACATCGTCGCGGCGCTGAACCGCGTAGGCCTGTCCGCCGAAGCCAGGATGATCGCCGCGGAGGCGGTTGCGCGGGGCTGAGCCTTGAGCACCGCCGTCGACGCCTTTCTCGCCATGCTCGCTGCCGAGCGCGGCGCGGCGGCCAACACGCTGGCGGCGTATCGCCGTGACCTCGTAGGCGCGAGCGAGGTTGTGGGCGATCTTGCCACCGTGCATCGCGACAGGCTGGCTGACCTGCCCCGCGCCTGGGCGCATCTGGCCCCGGCCAGCGTGGCGCGCAAGGTTTCCGCGCTGCGCCAGTTCTACGGCTTTTGCATCGACGATGGCCTGCGCGCGGACGATCCCTCCGGCGTCCTCCCGCGCCCGCAGGCCCGCCGACCCCTGCCGCGCGTGCTGGGCCACGCAGACGTCGAACGGCTGCTGCACGCGGCGGAGGATGATGCCGTGGGCGAAGGCGCGGCGGCCGTGCGGATGCTGGCGCTTCTGGAATTGCTCTACGGTTCGGGCCTGCGCGCCAGCGAACTGGTATCCTTGCCCGTCAGTGCTGTGCCACGCGATGCGCCTTTCCTAACCCTCACCGGCAAGGGCGGGCAGCAGCGCATGGTGCCGGTTTCCCGCCGTGCGCAGGCTGCGCTGGCGCGGTGGATGGCAGTGCGCCCTGCCGGCGGATCGGCCTGGCTCTTTCCCTCGCGCGCGGGCCATATTTCGCGGGTGCGCCTGTTCCAGCTGGTCAAGGCGCTGGCGGCGCGTGCCGGGATCGACCCTGCCAGGGTCAGCCCGCACGTGCTGCGCCATGCCTTTGCCACCCATTTGCTGGAGGGCGGGGCGGATCTGCGGGTGCTGCAAACGCTGCTCGGCCATGCCGACATCGCCACCACGCAGATCTACACCCATGTCGATGCCGCGCAGCTGGTGGCGCTGGTGAACGAGCGGCACCCGCTTGCCGCCCGCACTCCTGAAGGCCAGACGCTTGCAGATGGGCGCGGCGGAAGCTAGCGCGTCGCGATGATTTCCTTCCTCGAATTCGAGAAACCCGTCGCCGAGCTGGAACAGCGCATCGAAGACCTGCGCACCGCCGCCGGAAAGGACGGGCTGGCCGACATTTCCAAGGAGCTGGAACGGCTCGAGCAGAAAAGCGCCAGGCTGCTCGAAACCACCTACGCCAGCCTCACGCCGTGGCAGAAGACGCAGGTCGCCCGCCATCCCGGCCGGCCGCATTTCCGCGACTACGTCCAGCAGGGCTTCGATCACTTCATGCCCTTGGGCGGCGACCGCCTGTATGGAGACGATCAGGCCATCATGGGCGGCCTTGCCACCTTGAAAGGGCGCAAGGTCGTGCTGATCGGGCACGAGAAGGGCAACGACACGGAAAGCCGCATCCGGCACAACTTCGGCATGGGCAAGCCAGAGGGGTATCGCAAGGCGATCCGCCTGATGGAACTTGCCGACCGTTTCGCGCTGCCGGTGGTGACGCTGGTCGATACCTCGGGCGCGTTCCCCGGCATCGAGGCGGAGGAACGCGGCCAGGCCGAGGCCATCGCCCGCTCGACCGAGGCGTGCCTTGCGCTGGGTGTGCCCATGGTGGCGGCAATCGTGGGCGAGGGCGGATCGGGCGGCGCGGTGGCGCTGGCGAGCGCCGAACGGGTCCTGATGTTCGAGCACGCGGTCTATTCCGTGATCTCGCCCGAGGGTTGTGCCTCGATCCTGTGGCGCACGGCGGAAAAGGCACCGCAGGCTGCCGAGGCGATGAAGCTGACGGCGCAGAACCTGCTGCAACTCAAAGTGATCGACCGCATCGTGTCCGAGCCGCTGGGCGGAGCGCAGCGGGACCCGGGCAAGGCGATCGGCGCGCTGGTCGATGCCATCGACGACGAGCTGGAAACGCTTTCCTCCTTGTCGTCCGATGACCTGCGCCGCCAGCGCGAGGAACGCTTTCTCGCCATCGGCCAGGATATCTAGCCCCAGGAGCCGACGGGCACGGCGGGAACATTGCGTTCCTGAAGAGGTTCTCGAAAACATTGAACGGGCGGACTTTTCGCCTGTCGCTGTTTTTCCTGCGAGGAGCCCGCCAGATGTCGCAATCCCTTATCCGCAAGTTCAAGACCGTCGCCCTGATCGGTGCCGGTTCGCTGACCATGGCCGCCTGCGCCACCGTTCCGGGCTCCAACGTTCCCGCCGGCTCACCCATCACGCAGGCCGAGGCGCAGCAGGGCGCGCAGTATCACGAACAGTTCGTAGCCGAATTCGGCGGCGAGATGACCGGCCCGCAGGCGCAGTACGTGCAGCAGGTGGGCCAGAACATCGCCGTGCAGTCGGGCCTGGCCACCACGCCGGGCGCCTTCGACGTTACCCTGCTGAATTCGAGCGTGAACAACGCCTTCGCGGTTCCGGGCGGCTACGTCTATGCCACGCGCCAGCTGGTCAACCTGATGAACAACGAGGCGGAACTCGCCGCCGTGCTCGGCCATGAAGTCGGCCACGTCGCGGCGCGGCACTCGGCGCGCCGGCAGGCCAATGCCCAGCGCAACCAGCTTCTGGGCGTCGGCGGGGCGATCCTTTCGAGCATCCTTCTGGGAGGCAACAGCCCGGTCGGCCAGCAACTGTCGCAGGCGGCGCTGCAGGGCTCGCAGCTTCTGACGCTCAGCTACTCGCGCAACCAGGAACTGGAGGCCGACCAACTGGGCATCCAGTATCTCAATTCCGCCGGCTACGATCCGCGCGCGATGGCATCGCTCTTGCAGAGCCTCGCCATGCAGAACCAGCTCGATGCGCAATTGCAGGGCCGCGACAACGCGACGATCCCGGAATGGGCCAGCACCCACCCTGATCCTGCCAGCCGTGTCCAGTCCGCAATGCAGATGGCCGGAAACGCTACGGGCGTGACCAACCGCGACACCTTCCTCAGCCGTATCGATGGCATGATCTACGGTGACGACCCGCAGCAGGGCGTGATCGAAGGGCGGCAGTTCATCCACCCGACCCTGCGCCTCAGCTTCACAGCGCCGCAGGGCTATTACATGGTCAACGGCACCCGCGCGGTGAGCGTGAATGGCGATGGCGGTCGTGCCCAGCTGACGACGGGCCAGTCGACCGGCAATCTAGACAGTTACGTGCGGTCCGTGTTCACCGCGCTTGGCGGGCAGCAGACGCAGATCGCCCCGGCGAGCGTGCAGACCACCACCGTCAACGGTATTCCGGCAGCCTATGGCACGGCGCGGGTCAACAACGGCCAGCAGCAGGTGGACGTAACCGTGTTCGCCTACGACTTCGGCGGCGGGCAGACCTACCACTTCCAGTCGATCACCCCGGCGGGCCAGGCCGGGACCTTCAACTCGCTCTATCAGTCGATGCGCCGTCTCTCCGCGCAGGAAGCGGGCAGCGTGGTGCCCCGCCGGATCGACATCGTGCAGGCGGGCGGCGGCGATTCGATCGCCACGCTGTCGCGTCGCATGGCCTACACCGACGGGCAGGAAGCGCGCTTCCGCGTGCTGAATGGTCTGACCTCGGGCGAACAGGTCGTGCCCGGCCAGCGGTACAAGATCGTCGTACAGTCTAACTGAGGGCGAATGCGTAAGCAGGGGTGCCGGTTCGCCGACATCCATTTCGGCTTTCGCGAGGCGCAAAGAAAAAGGGCGGCAGGTTTCCCTGCCGCCCTTCCTTTTGGCGTTATGCCGTCAGCGATTAGCCGTTGGCCGTGTTCGCTTCGGTCAGCTCGGTGCTGACGTTGTTGAAGGTCGTGCTCAGCTCATTGCCGAGGCTCTGCATGGCAGTGATCGCGGCAACGGCGATAAGGGCAGCGATCAGGCCGTATTCGATGGCGGTGGCACCCTGCTCGTCGCGGATGAGGTTCTTGAAAAAGGTCATGTGTAGTCTCCTGGATCTTGTCTTCGTTACCCGGCTCTTCCGTAAAGCCGGTCGAGCTATTTCCCGACTAAGGGAAAATTCTTGAAAAATTCCTAACCATTCTGTTGATTGGAATTGTTCACTTTGGTTTCCACCCCATTCCACATGGCGATGGTGGAATCCGCGAGACCTTGCAGTGCGGTGATCATCGCGATGACAATCAACGCAACAATCAGCCCGTACTCAACCGCGGTCGCCCCGCTGGTGTCACGAAAAATTCGCCTTAAGAAAGTCTTGGCCGACACGCACAGGTTCCCGTGTTACTTCCGCGGTGAAGGCCGGTTTGTCATCCAGGTGCTAACAAAACGTTGATCGGGCAGGTTAAGGTGGAAGATATTCCGACATTTCTGACCGTGGTGGCCCTCGCGCTGTTCGACAGCGAGGGCCGTATCCTGTTGCAGCAGCGGCCCGCCGGAAAGCATCACGCGGGGCTGTGGGAGTTTCCCGGCGGCAAGGTGGAAGCGGGGGAATTTCCCCGTGACGCCCTGGTGCGGGAGATCGAAGAGGAACTGGCGATCGCGCTCGATCCGCAGACCCTGTCGCCTTGCCATTTCGCAGAGGATTACGGGCACACCCCTATTGTCCTGTTACTTTACACATCGCGTCAGGCGGGCGTTCGACCACGCGGAATGGACGGGCAGGCATGGCGCTGGTCGCTGCCGGCAGAGGCAGCCGCACTACCCCTCGCACCGATGGACCGGGCGCTTCTGAACCTTCTGTCAGACAAAGCTGCTTAAGCGCTTGCCAAGCTGCAAAGGCCCGCTTATGTGCCCGCCTCTCAAGCGCGCCCGTAGCTCAGCTGGATAGAGTACTCGGCTACGAACCGAGCGGTCGGAGGTTCGAATCCTTCCGGGCGCGCCATAAAAAGGGACTGGCCCCGTGCGGGGTCGGTCCCTTTTTTGTCATGGTCGCACCGGCACCGGATATCGTGGCCGGCGACACCTAGGGCTGGCACCAAGGCCAGGGGAATATCGCGACACCCATCGCAACTTGCTGGGCCAGCTGGCGAAACGCAGCGGGGAAAGCGAAGAGCGACGCGCGTTGCGCAAGTTCAAAAAGCTGGACGATTATCGCCATCCTATCGGCGAGGAAGCGAACGACCATTCCCCGATTCCGAAAAACACCCTACGGACGATGATCGCAGCACACGCGCGGCGTGTTCGATCGTCGCGAGCAGGCCGAAAAGGCCCGGGCCGAGGTGAGGCCGGCGACAATGGCAGACGCCGTGGAACAGGTTTCAAGGGAGGAGGGTCATTGGCTTTCGAATACGACGTCGAGGGTTTCGACGATCAATCCACTGCATCCGGCGTCTGGCGTTTTGCCAGGGCACGGCGGGTGCGCGTGGTGATCGACGGCGAGGACTATTTCGATCTGATTCAGCAGGCCATGCTCAAGGCCGAAAAGCGCATCCTGCTGATCGGATGGGACTTCGACACGCGCATACATCTCAGCCGCGGCCGGCGCTGGTGGCAGAAGGGCTGGACCCGCGAATACCCGGCGCGGCTGGGCAGCTTCATCCTGTGGCTCGCCCGGCATCGCCCCAAGCTGGAAATCCGCATCATCAAATGGCACGTCGAGATGCTGCAGTTCGCCTTTCGCGGCTCCATGATTGCCGACCTGGTCCGCTGGTGGCGCAACGACAGGATCGATTTCAAGTTCGACACCAAGCATCCGGTCGGGTGTTCGCACCACCAGAAGATCGTGGTCATCGACGAGGATTTCGCCGTGTGCGGCGGCATCGATCTGACGGCCGCCCGCTGGGACACGCGCGAGCACACGGAAGGCGACCGGCGGCGCCGGCGTCCCGGTGGCAAGGCTTACAAGCCGTGGCACGATGTCACCATGATGATAGAGGGCGAAGCTGCCGCCGAACTCGAACGGCTGGGCCGGGCGCGGTGGGCCAGGGCCGGCGGTCCCAAGCTGTCCGTGCCGGTCACATCGGCCGAAAGTGCATGGCCCGACAACCTGGAGGCCCATTTCGAAGACGTCGAGATCGGCATCGCGCGCACGCGCGCCGAATACGATGGCTGCCCGAAAATCGACGAGATCGAGAAACTGTACCTCGCGCAGATCGCTGCCGCCCGCGATTTCATCTATGCGGAAAACCAGTATCTCACCTCGCGCACCATCTGCGAGGCGATCGCCAAGCGCCTAGCGGAGGACGACCCGCCCGAGATCGTGATTGTCATGCCCGAGGTTGCCGAGGGCTGGCTGGAAGAACAGGCAATGTCGCCGGCGCGGGCCGAACTCATCCAGTCATTGCAGGAACTCGACACCAACGACCGCTTCCACATCTTCGTGCCCTATTCGGGCGAGGAGGCAATTTACGTCCATGCCAAGCTTATGGTCATCGATGACCGGATCCTGCGGATCGGTTCGGCCAACATGAACAACCGGTCCATGGGCCTGGACAGCGAGTGCGACGTGTTCATCGACTGCGAACGACCCGGCAACGAAAAGGCCTGCGAGACGATCCGCACCTTGCGCTTGTCGCTGCTGGCCGAACACCTGGGCATCCGCGAGGAGAACATCGGCGATGCGCTGGAGCGGCACGGTTCGATGGCGGCCCTGATCGCTGCGGCCGGCGATCGCACGCATCGCCACCTGCGGCCCTTCAACCCGGAATTGCCCGATGGCCTTTTGAGCGATATGGCGCAGCGCCAGACGCTCGATCCGGAAAGCCCGGATGAGATGTTCGCCATGCATGAAGCCGGGAACGGGCTGTTCCGCCGCGGTTCGATGCTGTCGCGGGCGCGGGCGCGGTTGAGACGCAAGCGCAGGAGCGGCAATGAGTAGCCTAGTAGGCCCGGACGAAGACGATCCCCGCCGCCCCGACGGTTCGGCCAAGCCGCCGGTGCCCGATCATGTGCAGGACGCCATCCGCACGCTGATCGAATGGGCCGGGGACGATCCGCATCGCGAAGGGCTTGTCGATACCCCGGCGCGCGTGGCTCGGGCGTGGAAGGAATATTGTCTCGGCTATACCGAGGACCCGGCCACCCATCTGTCTCGCGTGTTCGAGGAAGTGGGCGGCTATGACGAGATCGTGGTGCTGAAGGACATTCCGTTCCAGAGCCATTGCGAGCATCACATGGCACCCATCATCGGCAAGGCGGCGATAGCCTACCTGCCGACCGACCACGTGGTCGGAATATCCAAGCTCGCCCGCGTCCTGCACGGCTTTGCCCGGCGGTTGCAGATCCAGGAGCGGCTGACGGCCGAAGTGGCGCAGTGCATCTGGGACAACCTGCACCCGCGCGGCGTTGCCGTGGTGATAGAGGCGAGCCATGCCTGCATGACCGCCCGCGGCGTGCGCACGCCTGGCGTGGGCATGGTAACCAGCCGCGTGATGGGCACTTTCCGCAGCGATTCGAAAAGTCGCGAGGAAGTGCTTCGGCTGATGGGCTACTAGGCCCCCGAACTCGAGTTGAAGATAAGGATTGCGAATGGCGTCGCTGCGCGTGAGAGGTGGACAGAAACTGGTCGGGCGGATCGAACCGTCGGCCAACAAGAACGCGGTGCTACCGGTGCTGTGCGCCACGCTGCTCAGCGACGCGCCGATCATGCTGCGCAACGTTCCCGAGATTACCGACGTTACGCGCATCCATGCCTTTTTCACCGAGCTTGGCAGCACGGTCGATTGGGACAAGGCGGCCCAGACGCTGCGGATCGACCATTCGACCATCCCTTCCAGCGCCAAGGCCAAGCTGCCGCAGGCGATGCGCGCCAGCATCATGATGATCCCCGGACTGCTGCGACGGCTGGGTGAGGCGCGGCTGGAGCACGAGGTAAAGGGCTGCACGCTGGGCGCGCGCGAGATCGACCCGCACGTCCAGGTGTTCAAGGCTTTCGGCGCGGAAACCAGCTATGAAGGCAAGGACATCGTCTTCCGCCAATCCGGCAAGCCGGAGGCGGCGCGCATGTGGCTGGAATATGCCAGCGTCACCACGACCGAGAATTTCATCATCAGCGCGCTCAGCGCCAGCGGCACCAGCCAGATCGTCAACGCCGCTTGCGAGCCGCACGTGCAGGAGATGTGCACCTTCCTCGAAGCCATGGGCGCGACCCTGCGCGGCAAGGGCACATCGATGGTGTCGATCGAGGGCGGGGCGACTTTCCGCGCGGTCGATTACACCTTCGTCGAGGATTTCCACGAGGTTGCCACCTTCATGGCGCTGGCCGCGGTGACCGGCGGCGACATCGCGGTGCGCAACACGCGGCCCGAGGATTTCATGCTGATCGACCGCACGTTCGAGAAGTTCGGCGCCCACGTCGAGCATAAGGACGGCTGGAGCCGCCTCGACGCGCCCGAGCAGCTCGTGGTGCAGCAGAATTTCACCAGCCACCTGACAACGAAGGTGGAGGCCGCGCCGTGGCCGTACATTCCTGCCGACCTGCTGCCGATCTTCATCGCGCTGGGCGTGAAGGCCAAGGGCCAGACGATGTTCTGGAACAAGGTCTACGAAGGCGGGCTGACCTGGCATACCGAACTCAGCCTGTTCGGCGCGCACACCCTGCTATGCGACCCGCACCGGCTGCTCACCTTTGGCGGTGACAAACTGGTGCCGGCAACCGTGACCAGCCCATATATCATCCGCGTCGCCATCGCGATGCTGATGGTGGCCGCCAGCATCGATGGCGAAAGCACGATCCTGGATGCCGACCCCATCCGCCGCGCGCACCCCAACTTCGTCGACAACATCGACAGCTTGGGCGTGGACGTCGCCTGGGACGACTAGGTTATCGCGAACGCCTGGAGCGCAAGCAAAAAGGGGCGCCGCAACGGGCGCCCCTTTCTCGTTTGCACTAAAGGCTGACTCAAAGCTGGCCGAGCATGTGCTCCGCGCCGGAGACGCCGAATTCGCCCGGGCCTTCGACGTTGATCTCGGTCACCACGCCGTCGTCGACGATCATCGAATAACGGTTGGACCGCTTGCCCATGCCGTAGGCGTCGAAGTCGCTCTCCAGGCCAAGTGCGCGGGCGAATTCGCCGTTGCCGTCAGCCAGCATGGTGATGTCGTCCGAACCATCGGACTTGTTCCAGGCGCCCATCACGAAGGCATCGTTCACGCTGGTGCAGGCGATCTCGTCGACGCCCTTGGCTTTCAGCGCCTCGGCGTTGTCGACGAAGCCGGGCAGATGCTTGGCCGAACAGGTGGGCGTGTAGGCGCCGGGCACGGCGAACAGGGCCACCTTGCGGCCGGCGAAAAAGTCGCTGGAGCTGACCTGCTCCGGCCCGTCGGCGGTGGCCTTGCTCAGCTTCACGTCGGGGATTGTGTCACCTTTGGCAATCGTCATGTCGTGTCGTTCCTTGCATTGGGGAATTGATGCGTCGGAGATAGGCGCGACTAATGTTCGCGCAAGGGCGCTGGGCATGGGCATGTGCATGGGCAGGGGCACAGGCCCGGGGTTCCGGCGGCAGGGCTTTACGGTTCGGGCGTGCGCCTCTATGGCGCGCGGGCACATCCACGCTGCATGGAGCCCCGGCAGCGCCTCACACCCCCTTTTCTGACCAAGGAGCTGCCTGTGGCCGACGCCGCCTTCACCGATTATATCATCAAGGATATCGCGCTCGCCGATTATGGCCGTGCGGAAATCAACATCGCCGAAACGGAAATGCCGGGCCTGATAGCCACGCGCGAGGAATTCGGCGCGTCGCAGCCGCTGAAGGGCGCGCGCATCACCGGTTCGCTGCACATGACGATCCAGACCGCCGTGCTGATCGAGACGCTGACCGCGCTTGGCGCAGAGGTCCGCTGGGCCACCTGCAACATCTTTTCCACGCAGGATCATGCCGCCGCCGCCATCGCCGCGCAGGATATTCCCGTGTTTGCCGTGAAAGGCGAAAGCCTGGCCGATTACTGGGATTACGTGGGCAACATCTTCGATTGGGAAGGCCACGGCGAGGGCACCACGGCGAACCTCATCCTCGACGACGGGGGCGATGCCACCATGTTCGCGCTGTGGGGCGCGCGGGTAGAGGCCGGCGAAGACCTGCCCGAGCCCGGCAATGCCGAGGAAGTCGAATTCCAGCGTGCGCTGAAGGCGTTCCTGAACAAGAAGCCCGGCTACCTGACGGCCACGGTGAAGAACCTGAAGGGCGTTTCGGAAGAGACCACCACCGGCGTCCACCGGCTGTATCAGCTTGCCAAGAAGGGCAAGCTGCCGTTCCCGGCGATCAACGTCAACGACAGCGTTACCAAGTCGAAGTTCGACAACCTGTACGGCTGCCGCGAATCGCTGGTCGATGCCATCCGCCGTGCGACCGACGTGATGCTGTCGGGCAAGGTTGCCTGCGTTGCCGGGTTCGGCGATGTCGGCAAGGGCTCTGCCCAGTCGCTCCGCAACGGCGGCGCGCGCGTGCTGGTGACCGAGATCGATCCCATCTGCGCGCTGCAGGCCGCGATGGACGGGTTCGAGGTGACGACGATGGAAGACGCGGTGACGCGCGCCGACATCTTCTGCACCACCACCGGCAACGAGGACGTCATCACGGCCGAGCACATGAAGGCGATGAAGCCGATGGCCATCGTGTGCAACATCGGCCACTTCGACAGCGAGATCCAGATCTCTGCGCTCGACAACTACGAGTGGACCGAACTGAAGCCCGGCACCGACCTGGTGAAATTCCCCGACGGCAAGGAGATCATCATCCTGGCCAAGGGCCGCCTGGTGAACCTGGCCTGCGCCACCGGCCACCCCAGTTTCGTGATGAGCTGTTCTTTCACCAACCAGGTGCTGGCGCAGATCGAGCTGTGGGAGAACACCGACGGTTACGAGAACGACGTCTACGTGCTGCCCAAGCACCTCGATGAAAAGGTCGCCGCGCTCCATCTCGACAAGCTGGGCGTGAAGCTGACGAAGCTCAGCCAGCAGCAGGCCGACTACATCGGCGTGCCGGTGGAAGGCCCGTTCAAGCCCGAGCATTACCGCTACTGACCTTATAGCCCGCCGGATTATGGTGTTAATCCGGCGGGCGGTCATTGCATCGCGCCCGTCCGGCGCATAGCTGCTGGGGCATGGAACTCAGCCTCACTGCGCTGGCCTTGCTTGGCCTTCTGCTGGCAGCATGGACGCTGAGCGCGCTGTGGATGCTGGTCAGCTCGCTCAATCGCGCGCGCTCTGCCAAGAATGCCCGCGTGGCGATGCGGCGGCTGTCGAAGATGATCGACGATGCCCCCGCGATTCCCCTGCTGGTAAAGAGCGACGGGCGGCTGGAAGGGCCGGATCGGCTCGCCGCATGGCTGGGCCTCGGCAAGCTGCCGGGCTTCATCACCGAACTCGACAGCGGCAGCGCCGGCCTCGATGCCGCGGACCTCGACCAGCTGCGCGACGCGGTGAAACGCACGCAGAAGACCGCCGCACCCTTCAGCATGGTCACCACCCCGCGTGGTTCCGAACGCAGCCTCGCGGTGCGCGGCCAGCTTGCCAACCCGGCCATCGCCACCGGTGGTGCGGTGCTGATATGGTGGTTCGATTTTTCCGAAAGCCAGGGCGAACTCAGCCGCCTGCGGGGGGAAACGGCGCGCGCGCGCAACGATTTTGCCGCGCTGGTCGGCCTGATCGAGGCCGCACCCATGCCGATGTGGTTCCGCGGACCGGACATGGGCCTGCGCCTCGTCAACTCCGCCTATGTCGAGGCGGTGGCGGCAAAGAACGCCAAGGCCGTGGTCGACGACCAGATCGAGCTGATCGAGACTGTCGATGGCCTTACCGCCGCGCAGATCGCCGGGCAGGCGCAGGATCGTGATACGCCCGTGGAGCGCATCGTGCAGGCCACCGTCGGCAGCCAGCGGCGTACCTTGCGGGTGTCCGACCTGCCGCTCGGGCCGGAGGGGGTGGCTGGCTATGCCATCGACATCGAGGAGATGGAGGAACAGGGCCGTGCCTTTCGCGCCTTCCGCGCGGCGCAGCGCTCCATGCTCGATCAGCTTTCGATCGGGGTGGCCCAGTTCGACGAGAACAAGCTGCTGACCTTTGCCAATCAACCGTTCCAGCGCATTTTCATGGTGCCTGCCTCCGCCCAGGTCGATCCGCCTACCTTTGAACGCTTTCTGGATTTCGCCCGCGATGCCGGACGCCTGCCCGAGGTGCGCGACTTCCCCGTATGGCGCGGCGAACTGGCGCAGTGGTTCACCCGCGACGTGCCGCAGGAAGATAACTGGACCCTGCCCGACGCCACCCACCTGCGCATCGTCGCCCAGCCGATGCCCGATGGCGGGCTGGTGCTGATCGCGGAGGACAGATCCGAGCAGCTGGCCCTGTCGGCCACGCGTGACACCCTGCTGCGGACGCGCACGGCGACGTTCGATTCGCTGTTCGAATCGCTTGCGGTATTCGCACCCGATGGACGGATGCAGCTGTGGAACCGCAGTTTCCCGGCGATCTGGGGGTTGCCCGAAGATTTCTTCGACGCCCACCCGCATGTCGACAAGCTTCTCGACCGCATTTCCAATCGCCTTGCCCGGCCGGGCCAGCGCAAGGCCATCAGCGAGGTGGTGCGCGCCTCCACACTCGACCGCCAGCAGCGCGGGGGGCGTGTCGTGCTTTCCGACGGACGCACGCTGGAGTTCGCGGGCGTGCCGCTGCCCGACGGCAACGGCCTGTTGACCGTGATCGACGTGACCGATTCGACCAAGGCCGAGGAAGCACTGCGTGAACGCGCCACTGCGCTGGAGGAGGCGGACGCGGTCAAGACCCGGTTCCTCGCAAACATGAGTTACGAATTCCGCACGCCGCTGACATCGATCGGTGGCTTTGCGGAACTGTTGCAGACCGGCATGGCGGGCGAACTGTCTGACCAGGGCAAGGAATACGTGGCGGCCATCCTCTCCTCGGTCGAACGCCTGTCCAGCCAGATCGAAAGCGTGCTCGACCTGACGCAGAGCGAAGTCGGCTTGCTGCCCATCGCGACAGAGGAAGTCGATCTGCTGGGCTTCACCACGCAGGTCGTGCGGATGCGCGAGGAGGCGATCGAGGCGAAGAACCTGACGCTGGATCTGCGCGGCGATCGCGGGGCGGGGACGGTCAACGCCGATGCGCGTCAGCTTGGCCGGGCGCTGGGCAACCTGCTCGACAACGCTATCGCCGCCGCGCCCGAAGGCGGCCGCATCCTGGTGGCGCTGGGACGGCGCAAGGCGGGTGCGCGGATCGTGATTTCGGACAACGGCGAAGGCATGAAGCCAAGCGAACTGGCCCGCGCGCTCGACGGGTATCGCCTGGTTGGCAGCGATGGACGCGACGGCAAACGCGGCGCCGGCCACCGCGGCTTGGGCCTGCCACTTGCGCGCCAGTTGATCGAGGCGCACGGCGGCAGGCTGGAGATCCAGAGCGAGAAGGGCGCCGGCACCACGGCAACGGTGTTGCTGCCGTGATCCGGGACCTGCCCGACCTTGCCGCCATGGACGCGTTCGGCCAGCGGATCGGCGGGCTGGTTAGGGAAGGCGACGTGGTGGCCCTCACCGGCGATCTTGGCACCGGCAAGACGACGCTCGCCCGCGCCATCCTGGCCGCCCTGGGGCATGACGGGGAGGTGCCATCGCCCACCTTTACCATTCTCGAGGTGTACGATCATCTGCAACCGCGCGTGGTGCATGCCGATTTCTACCGGCTCGAAGATCCGGGCGAGGTCGTGGAACTGGGGCTGGACGATTATCGCGACGGCGCGGTCCTCATCGCCGAGTGGCCCGATCACGCCGGCGGCTTCGCGCATGAGGCGAATTGCCTGTCGATCACGCTGGAACGCGCGGAAAACGGACGCAGGGCGATTGCCCGGGGCGGGCAAGGTTGGCTAGGGCGGATGCCATGACAAGCGATCTGCCGCACGGCGTGCACGACTTTCTTTCCGCCGCCGGCTGGCAGGGCGCCCGCATCGAGCCTTTGCCAGGCGATGCCAGCTTTCGCCGCTATTTCCGCATCAATGATGGAGAGCGCCGCGCACTGCTGATGGATGCGCCCCCGCCGCACGAGGATCCGCGGCCGTTCCTTCACGTTGGCAAATGGCTGCGCGAACAGGGCTTGCGGGCGCCTGCCATCTTGGCCGAAGACGCCCCACGCGGCCTGATCCTGATCGAGGATTTCGGTCATGACAGGATGCGCGACTGGCTGGACGATCATCCGGACGGCGAACACCAGGCCTATGCCGATGCGATCCGGGCGCTGGTTGACCTGCACAGGTGCCCGCCCGGCCCGTTCGAACCCTATTCGCTGGAAACGTATTTGCGCGAAGCGTCGCTGTTTCCCGACTGGTTCTGCCCAGCCGCCGGCATCACGGTGGACAACGAGGGCTACAATGCTGCCTGGCGCGAGGCGCTTGGCCCGCTGATGCTGCGCCAGCAACCCGGCGTGACCGTGCTGCGCGACTATCACGCGGAGAACATCATGCTGCTGGGCGAGGGCAAGCAGGGCCTGATCGATTTTCAGGACGCGCTGGCGGGCCATCCCGCCTACGATCTGGTCAGCCTGTTGCAGGATGCACGGCGTGATGTTTCAGAAGAGCTGGAGACGAGGATGCTCGATCTGTACCGCTCCAGCATCGAAACCGGCCCCGATTTCGAGGCCGACTACGCCCGCCTGGGCGCGCAGCGCAACGCCAAGATCGTGGGCATATTCACCCGCCTGTGGAAGCGCGATGGCAAGCCCAAGTACCTCGGCATGATCCCCCGCGTGTGGGACGCGATGGAGCGCGACCTGGCGCATCCCGCGCTGGCGCCGGTGGCGCGGTGGTTCGATGCCAATGTGCCCGATGCGATCCGCGATGCTCGCGGAGCTGGTCCTGGGGCCGGTCTTGCGGCGGGCTTGCAAGAATGAGCCAGCTCGCCTCCGACACGGCGATGGTGCTGGCGGCGGGGCTAGGCAAGCGTATGCGCCCGCTGACGGCCACCCAGCCCAAGCCAATGGTGCGGGTCGCGGGCAAGCCGCTGATCGATCACACGCTCGATCGGTTGCGCGATGCCGGCGTGGCGAAGGCGGTGGTCAACGTCCATTACCTGGCCGACAATCTCGAAGCGCATCTCAGGGATCGTACCGCACCCGCCGTCACCCTATCGGATGAGCGCGACCTGCTGCTGGAAACCGGCGGCGGGATGGTGGCTGCGCAAGACCTGCTGCCCGATCCGTTCTTCTGCCTGAACTCCGACAACGTCTGGCTGGAAGGCCCGCGCAACTGCTTTGCTGACCTTTCCGCGCACTGGGATGCGGCGCGGATGGACGCGTTGCTGCTGCTGGTGCCGCACAAGGGCGCTTACAACTTCCGCGGTTCCGGCGATTTTCACATGGACGGCGCGGGCCGGGTGAGCCGGCGCCAGGATCGCCGCGTGGCGCCCTACATCTTCACTGGCATCCAGCTTGCGTCCAAGCGCCTGCTGCGCGACGCGCCGGAGGGTGCGTTCTCCACCAACCTGCTGTGGAACCGCGCGATGGAGGAGGGCCGGCTGTTCGGCATACCGTTTACCGGCCAGTGGTTCGAGGTCGGCACGCCAGACGCGATTCTGCCCACCGAGGCCATGCTGCGCGATGGCTGAGGCACGCGCGCCGCAGATCTATTCCATCGCCGCCCACCGCGGGTTTGCCGATGCGCTGGTGGCGGGTTTGGTGCCGCGTTATGCGGATCCCGACGTCGGACTCGCCCGGTTGACCCTGCTGCTGCCCTCCGCGCGCGCGGCCCGCACCGTTACCGAGGCATTCGTGCGTCATGCGGGGGCGACCGGCACGCCGGGCCTGCTGATGCCGCGCATGGTGATGGTCGGCGATCTCGATCTTGACGAGGCACTTGGCCCGGTGTTCGATTCGCTCGGCGCAGGCGCGGCGATCCCGCCCGCCGCGGATTCCACCCGGCGCTGGCTGCGGCTGGCGCAATTCGTGGCCGAGGCGGGCGCAAAGCTGGGGCGCGATCCGCTGACCGCCGGGGCGCGGCTGCGGCTGGCGCAGGACATCGCCACATCGATGGATCGGCTGCTGGTGGAGGAGATCGAGGTCGAGAGCCTGTGGGAGGATCGGGTCCTCTCCGCGCTGGAGGATAACGCCATCCACTGGCGTGAGAACACCAAGCTGTTCTACGCGGTCAGCAAGATGTGGCAGGCGGAACTGGCCGCGCGCGGAGAGCTGGACGCCGCCGCCCGGCGCAACCTGCTGTTCCGCGAGGCAGCGCGCCGTATGCGCGACACGCCGCCCGCCACCCCCTATGTCGCTGCCGGCGTCACCAGCGCCGCCCCGGCACTGGCGAGGCTGCTGCGCACCGTCAGCGAGCTGCCGCAGGGCGCCGTCATCCTGCCCGACCTGGACCTGTCGATGGACGATGCGGTGTGGGACGAACTGGGCGGCGCTGGCGACCCCGAGGCGCAGACGCCCTTTGCGCGCGGCGATGCGGTTACCCATCCGCAGTATCACCTGAAGCTGCTGCTCAATCGCATGGGCGTGGCCCGCGCCGAGGTGCAGCCGTGGCATCGGGCTGGCCTTTCCAAGGGTCCGCCCGAGCGCAGCCATGCGATCTCCAGCCTGTTCCTGCCGCCTGATGCGAGCAAGGCCTGGGTCGATCTGCCTGCCAACCGCCGGCGCATGACAGGCGTGCGCCTGGTCGAAGCGGCCAATCCGGAGGAGGAAGCGCAGGCCATCGCCCTGCTGGTGCGCGAGGCGGTAGAGGCACCGAAACGCCGCGTGGCCGTCGTCACGCCCGATCGCGGGCTGGCGGCGCGGGTGGTGCAGCATCTGCGGCGGTGGAACATCATGGCCGACGATTCCGCGGGCCGCCCCCTGTCGCAGACAGCCGCCGGCCGGGTGATCCTGTTGCTGGCGGAAATTGCCGCCGAACGCGCCGCACCGGTGCCGCTGATCGCCTTGCTGGAACATCCGCTGGCGGCGGCGGGGGAGGGGCGGCCTGACTGGCTCGACGCGGCAAGGGCGTTCGAGCTCAAACTGCGCGGCCCGCGCAAGACGCCGGGGCTGGAATCGCTTCGGGCTTTGGCAGACGAGGCCAAGGTAGCTGACTGGTGGGGACGCGTCGAAGACATCCTGGCACCGCTGGTGGAACAGGTGGCCGACCGCGGGCTGGCCGACTGGCTCGACCTGCTGGCCGAGGCGGGCGAGGCGTTGTGCGGCACCGACCTCTGGGCGCGCGAGGACGGGCGGGCGCTGGCCGCCTTCATCGAGGACCTGCGCCTGCAGACGCGCGAAGTGCCAGTGGCGCTGGAACCGGCAGATTTGCCGCCCGTGCTGCGCGATGCGATGGACGATGTCGCCGTTCGCCCGTCTTACGGCGGCCATCCGCGCGTGGCGATACTCGGCTTGCTGGAGGCGCGCATGACGCGTGCCGACCTGGTGATCTGTGCCGGCCTGAACGAAGGCACCTGGCCGCCGACACCCTCGGTCGATCCGTTGCTTGCCCCCGGCGTGCTGCGCGCGCTCGGCGTGCCCGGAGCGGACTTTCGCATCGGTCTTGCCGCGCACGATCTTGCCGGAGCGCTTGGCGCGCCCGAGGTGGTGCTGAGCCGCGCCCGGCGCGAGGTTTCCGGCCCTGCCATCGCCAGCCGGTTCCTGCTGCGGGTGCGCGCCCTGCTAGGCCAGCGGATGACCGAGGAGGCGAGCGATCGCTCGATCGTGGACCTCGCGCGGGCGGTGGACGATGGGCGCAATCACGATCCTGCGCCGCACCCGCAACCGCGCGTCGTGCCCCGCGCCGATCAACGCCTGCCGCCAAAGGGGATCAGCGTGACCGCGCTCGATCGCCTGCGTTCCGATCCTTACGAATATTATGCCGGCAAGATCCTGCGTCTGGACCAGCTGGACGGCGTCGATGCCGATCCCGGCCCGGCGTGGCAGGGCACGCTGGCCCATGCGATCCTGCAGGATTGGCACGACGGCAAGGGTTCGCTCGACGACCTGGCCGACCGGCATCTGCAGGCGCTTTCCGCGCATCCGCTGCTTGCCGCGCTGTGGCGGCCACGGCTCGTCCGCGCATTGGAATGGGTGGCGCTGTCGCTGGATGAGCAACCCGGGCGCACGCCTCTGGCGGTCGAGGCATGGGGCGAGATGGCGGTGCAGGGTGTGCGCGTGTTCGGCAAGGCCGACCGCATCGACCGGATGCCAGGTGGCGCGCTGGCCGTGGTGGACTACAAGACCGGTGCACCGCCTGCGGGTGCCGAGGTGGAAGCGGGCTATGCCCTGCAACTTGGCACCCTGGGCCTGATCGTGCGCGCCGGGGGCTTTGCCGATCTGGCGGGAACGCCCGAGACGTTCGAATACTGGTCGCTCGGCCGCGATGCCAAGAGCGTGACCGGTTTCGGCTATGTCACCACGCCGCTGCTGGAAGGCAACAAGCGCAGCGGCATCGCGCCCGGCGAGTTTCTTCCGGTCACGGAGCGCTTCCTGCTGGATGCGCTGGATAGCTGGATCCTTGGCGATGCGCCCTTCGTGGCCCGGCTCAATCCTGATGCGCCGGGGTATGCGACTTACGACCAGCTGATGCGCCTTGCCGAATGGCAGGGGAGGGAGGCCCAGGCATGAGCGGAAAGGTCTTTCGCCTGCAGGACAACCAGGCCGCCGCCGTCGCGCCGCACGACAGCGTGTGGCTGTCTGCCAGCGCGGGCACCGGCAAGACGCAGGTATTGTCGGCCCGCGTGCTGCGCCTGTTGCTGACCGACGGGGTCGCGCCCGAACAGATCCTTTGCCTCACCTTTACCAAGGCCGGTGCCGCGGAAATGGCGACGCGCGTCAACGAAGTGCTGGCGAACTGGGTGCGGATGCCGGCGACGGAACTCGCTGCCGATCTCGATGCAATCGGCGCGACGGGCGACCCCGCCACCATCGCCCGGGCCCGCACGCTGTTCGCCAGCGTGCTCGATTGTCCCGGGGGCGGCCTGCGGATCGACACCATCCACGCCTTTGCCCAGTGGCTGCTATCGGCTTTCCCCGAGGAAGCGGGTCTGGTCCCCGGCACCCGCCCGATGGAGGATCGCGACCGCGACCTGCTGGCCGCGCAGGTGCTGGCCGACCAGCTGGTCGCATGGCGTGACACCGATCCCGCTGCCGTCGCGGCGCTGGAGGGTCTGTCGTTGCGCATGGGGCCGGACGGTGCGCGCGCGTGGCTGCTGCGCTGTGCGCAGGCGCGGGCGGCCTGGTTCGGACCTGGCGCGTGGCAGCCGCCGATGGCGGCGCGGGTGCGCCAGTTGCTTGGTCTGCCTGCCGATGCCGACGCCGCCAGCCTGTGCGATCTGTGTCATGACGAGGCCGAGTGCACCGCGCTGCTAAGACAGGTCATGTGGGCCTACGATGGCTGGGGCGCGGCCAGCGGGCAGAAGTTTGCCGGGCTGATCGGCGAGTGGCTGCTGGGTTCGCCGGAGGACCGCTTTGCCGCCACCGGCGCGCTGCTGGGCGAGCTTTTCAACGACAAGGGTCTGCTCAAGTATCAATCGAACCTCGAGAAGAAGGATGCCTCCGTCACCGCGCTGGCGGAACAGGCGCGCGAACGACTGGCGGGCGTCGCGGCGCAGGCCAGCCTGCTCGCCCTGGTCGATGTCATCACCCCCGCGCTGGAGGTAGGCCGCAAATACGCGCTCGCCTGGGACGAGGCCAAATCGCGCGAGGGACTGGTCGATTTCGACGATCTCATCGCCAAGGCCGCCGCCCTGCTGGTCAATCGCGACATGTCGGCCTGGATCCGCTACAAGCTGGACCGCCGCTTCGATCATATCCTGGTGGACGAGGCGCAGGACACCAACGCGTCGCAGTGGGCCATCATCGACGCGTTGACCGACGATTTCTTCGCCGGCGCGGGGCAGGCGGAGGATCGGCTGCGCACGATCTTCGTGGTGGGGGATTACAAGCAGGCGATCTTCGGATTTCAGGGCACCAGCCCGGAAAACTTTGCCGCCGCGCGCAACCGTTATGCAGAGCTGCTGCGGGTGCGGCGGGAGAACGCGATCGGCGCGCAGAACGTGCGCGTGCTCAACGCCTTGCAGGATCTGGGGCTGGGCCGCTCCTACCGCACGTCGCAACCCGTGCTCGACCTGGTGGATCGTGCCATTGCGGCGATCGGCCACACCGCCATCGGCCTTGATCGCCCGCCCGAACGGCACGTGGGGTTTGAACGCGAGGGGCTGGTCACGCTGTGGCAGCCGGTGCCAGGCCTGCCTGAAGATGCCGAGGACGAGAGCGGCGGCCCGGAAATCCGCGTGTCGGAGCCAGAGCGTCGCATGGCGGACCGCATCGCCGCGCAGGTGAAACAGTGGCTCGATCACGGTTATCCGCTGGTCAAGAACCCCGACGCGCCGCGAAACGCCACGCCGGGTGACATCATGGTGCTGGTGCGCAAGCGCAAGGAACTGGCCGGCCTGATCGTCGCGCGGCTGCACGCGGCAGGCGTCCGCGTGGCGGGCGTCGACCGCCTGCGCCTCGGCGCGCCGCTGGCCGTGCAGGACCTGATGGCCGCCTTGCGCTTCGCCGCACAGCCGTTCGACGATCTCGCGCTCGCCTGCCTGCTGGTCTCGCCGATATTCGGCTGGTCGCAGGAAGACCTGCTGGAGCACGGTTTCCGCCCCAAGGGCCGCCCCCTGTGGAGCCACCTGCGCCGCAGCGATGCGCCCCTCGCCAGGATGGCCGTGGAACGGCTCGGGCAACTGCTTCGCATTGCCGATTACGAACCGCCACAGGCGATGGTTCACTGGATGCTGGTCGGCCCGTGGCAGGCGCGGGGCAAGCTGGTCGCGCGGCTGGGGCGCGAGGCGAACGACCCGATCGACGAACTGTTGAACGCGGCCCTGCAGTTCGCTTCTGCCAACACCCCCTCGTTGCAAGGGTTCATCCGCTGGTTCGACGCCGGCGAAGGCGAATTGAAGCGCGAGGCAGAGGGCGCGGGTGACATGGTGCGGGTCATGACCGTCCACGGATCGAAGGGATTGCAGGCGCCGATCGTGATCCTCGCCGATGCCTGCGGCGATCCGGACGCATCGCGCACCTCCGGCCTGTCGCTGGAAGAAAACCTGCCGGGCGGCGGCGGGCGCACGCTGCCGCTGCCGCCGCTGACGAAGGACGAGCGGGTGGGCCGCGTGGCAGAGGCTGCCGAGGCCGCCCGGGCGGCAGAGCGCGAGGAACACTGGCGCCTGCTCTACGTCGCCATGACCCGGGCAGAGGAAGCGTTGTTCATCGGCGGCGCGCTGGGCAAGCGCGAAAAGGCACCGGCGCAGGACAGCTGGTACGCACGGCTCGAACCGCTGTTCGGTGGCGAGTGGATTGACGATCCGATCTGGGGCGCGCGGGCCGAGCTGGGCGAACGTCCGCCGCCGGTGGAACGGCGATACCAGACCGACCTCGGGCTGCGCCAGCCGTTGCCGGAATGGGCGACGCGGACCGTGGGCGAGGAACCGCGCCCGCCGCGTCCGCTTGCCCCCTCCGCCAGCGCCGACGATACAAGCGCCGACCCGCCGTTGCCGGTGGAACAGGCGGCCATCGCGGCGCGGCGCGGGGTGCTGATCCACGCGCTTCTCGAGCGTCTGCCCGACGTTCCGCATGATCTGCGCCAGGCCGGGGGCCGGGCGTGGCTGGAGCGTCATGGACCGGACCTGTCGGCCGAAGAGCGGAGCGAGATGCTGGACCGCGCGCTGGCCGTGCTCGATCATCCCGATTTCGCCGATCTTTTCGGACCCGATGCCCTGGCGGAGGTTCCGCTTGCCGCGACGGTGGGCGACCAGGTCATCGCGGGCACGGCCGACCGGTTGCTGGTGACGCCTTCGCGCATTCTCGTGGCCGATTTCAAGACGGCCCGCCGGCCGCCCGAATCGCTGGACCAGGTGCCGCAATCCACGCTGGCGCAGATGGGCGCCTACGCCGCGGCGCTCGGGGTGATCTACCCCGGGCGCACGGTGGAAGCGGCGGTGCTGTATACGCAGGCACCGCGCATGATCGTGATCCCCCGGCACGTGCTTGCGGACAACGTCCCGCGCGCAAAAGCGCAAGACGGGACACCCTAAAGGAAAGCTATCGGCTTTGCCGCGTTGCCTTGTAACGAATTCGCCCCACATGGGACGCCAACCAATCAGGAGATTTCACATGGCCACCAAGACAGTCACCGACGCAAGCTTCCAGGCCGACGTCCTCGAAGCCGACAAGCCGGTACTCGTCGATTTCTGGGCGGACTGGTGCGGCCCGTGCAAGATGATCGCCCCCGCGCTGGAGGAACTGAGCGAGGAGATGGCGGACAAGATCACCATTGCCAAGATGGACATCATGGAAAACCCCAACGTTCCCGGCAAGATGGGCGTCCAGTCGATCCCGTTCCTCGTCCTGTTCAAGGATGGCCAGCCGGTCGCCCAGCAGATGGGTGCCGCACCGAAGAACGCCCTGAAGGGATGGCTGGAATCCCAGCTCTGACGTTTCAGGGCTGGGGCATGGCGGCCAGACGCGCCGCCATACCGTCCCACAAGGCGGGCGAGGCGGCGCCGATCAGCCCGCCGTACACGTCGCCATCCACGCGGTAGGGTGAGCCGTCTGGCCGCGCGGCTCGCCCGCCCGCCTCGTTGAGCCACAATGCGCCGGCGGCATGGTCCCAGGCCAAGGTTCGTTCGAACAGCGATACGTCGTTGATGCCCAGCGCGAGGCGCGGGTATTGCTCGGCGGCGCAGTAGGGGATGTCGGTCAGGCGATATTGCGGGCAGATATGCTCCATCGTCGCGGCGCGCTTCGCCGGGTCCATGAACACCAGCGAGATCGCCGCCACGGGCGGTAGCTCGCCAGTCTCCCGCGCCGCGATCCGGGTTCCGTCCACAAAGGCGCCGCCGCCAAGGTGTGCGGCGCAGAAACGGCCCGTCAGGCAATCGAAGATCCAGCCGCTTTGCGCCAGGCCACCCTCGGCCCGCGCGATCAGGATGCCGAAAGGCGGCTTGCCATTGGCGTAGTTACGGGTTCCGTCGATCGGGTCGACGATCCAGCACGCTCCCGACAGGTGGCGGCGCTCCTCTGGATCGGCATGGCAGCCTTCCTCTCCCACCACCGGCAGGTCGGCAATCCTGGCCAGCCCTTCACGCAGCAGTGCCTCGCTCTCGCGATCGGCGATGGTCACGGGATCGTTCCCGCCCTTGTCCTCGATGTCGTGCGCGGCAAGGTTGCGGTAGCGCGGCAGGATGACCCGCTCGGTCACCTCGCGCATCAGGGCCAGTATCTCGCGGTCCAGAGTGCTCACGAACGATAATCGGCGTTGATCGCGATGTAGCCGTGCGTCAGGTCGCAGGTCCATACGGTGGCGCTGCCATCCCCGATGCCGAGATCGACGGTGATGTCCACCTCCTCGCCCGCAAGGTGCGCCGCTACGGGCGCCTCGTCGTAATCCTCCACCGGCAGGCCGTTGCGCGCTGCCCAGTGGCCGCCGAACGCGATCGAGAGCGTGTCGCGGTTCGCCGGTTCGCCGGCCTTGCCGACCGCCATGACCACGCGGCCCCAGTTGGCATCGCCGCCCGCGATGGCGGTTTTGACCAGCGGCGAGTTGGCGACCGCAAGACCCACGCGCCGCGCGCTTTCGTCATCCTCGGCGCCGCTAATGCTGACGGAAATGAACTTCGTCGCACCCTCGCCATCGCGCACTACCAAGTGGGCGAGCTGGCGGCATACATCGTGCAAGGCGGCGGCAAAGGCATCGGCGCCCGGATCGTCGAACCCGGTCAGCGGCTGGTTGCCCGCAGCACCCGTAGCAAAGGCGAGCACGGTGTCACTGGTCGATGTATCGCTGTCGACGGTGATGCAGCTGAAGGTGGAACGGTTGGCGGCGGCGAGGCAGGATTGCAGGAAGGCCGGCTCCACCGCCGCGTCGGTGAAGATATAGCCCAGCATTGTCGCCATGTCGGGGGCGATCATGCCGCTGCCCTTGACGATGGCGTTGAGCGTTACCCGCACGTCGCCCAGCATGGCGGTTGCCGTCGCCCCCTTGGCAAAGGTATCCGTCGTGCCGATGGTCTGCGCGGCCACCTCGTAGGATACTTCCGGAGCGTCCAGCGCGGCCGCCACCCCCGCCTCTGCCTTGTCCTTGGGCAACGGCACGCCGATTACCCCGGTTGACGAGACGAACACGTCCGAGGGCCGGCAGTCCAGGCGATGCGCGACCTGCGCCATGATCGCCTCCACCGCCTCGCGCCCGCGATAGCCGGTAAACGCGTTGGAATTGCCCGCGTTGACGACCAGCGCGCGCCCGCGGCCCAGCCGCACCTGCTCGCGCCCCATCTCGACCTCAGTCGAACAGCACACGTTTTGCGTGAACACGCCCGCCACCGTGGTGCCCTCGACCAGCTCGACATAGGTCAGGTCGGCGCGGTCCCAGGACTTGTAGCGCGCGCGGGCCACGCGCAGGCTGACGCCGGCGATGGGCTGCATTTCGGGGAAGGGCCGGGCGAGGGGAGAGCGGGCTATGTCCATTGACTTTGCGCCCTATTGTGCCCGATGCGGCGCTGCAAGCTATGACAGGAGAGCGGGCCGATGCGGTCACACATTGCCACGGTCGTTGCAGCACTTTCGCTGACCTGTCCGCTGGCCGCAGCGGCCCAGGATACATCCGGCACGTCCCCGCGCCCATTGGCGTCTCCCGGCGAGTGGATCGACCCCCAGGACTATCCGGCCGAGGCGCTTCGTCAGAACGCCGCGGGCGTGACTGGCGTGCGGTTGCAGATCGATCCTCGCGGCATGGTCAGGAAATGCACGGTGGTCTCTTCCAGCGGTCACGCAATCCTTGACGACACGGCCTGCCTCCGGCTCGAGCAGCGCGGCGAGTTCGAGCCCGCGCGGGACGGCGAAGGCAATCGCACGGACAGCACCTGGTCAACGAGTGTCGTATGGGCGCTGCCCGAGGCGGTTCGGCTGCCCCTGCCCGAAGAAGCGCACATCGAGTTCACCGTCGATATCGACCAGACTGGCGCGGTGACGCAGTGCACGGTCCTTGCCCTGGACTTGCCGGAGAATGGCCCGCGGGAGGATCCGTGCGCCAATCAACCCGACTACTATCCAGCGACCGATGAAGCGGGAAATCCGATCCCGTTACGGGTGCGGTTCCGGATGGAATTAACCCGGGAAGATGCTGCGCGCTGATGGCAGAGCGGCGACAAGGCAATTGATCTTGGACTTCCCGGCCCGTTTCACCTATCTGTCCTTCGCCATGCTGCGCCAGTTGCTCACCCTGCTTGCCGTCATCTCGGGCTTTACGCTCGTGGCGGAGCCCGTGTCGGCAACCGATCTGCGGGAAATCAGCGCGGCTGCCACTGCGGCACAGGACCTGGCGGATTGCCGCCCGGTCGTCGCTGCGCCATTGCAGTTGGCACAGGCCCGCCAGCGGGACCGGGTCGATACCCGCCGCTGCCAGCGTCGCATCGTCGTGATCACCCCGGCCGTGCAGCTACAGGCGGATCGCGCCCACGAATAGGCGCGCCGCCCGTTCCAGACGTCCGCATTTCCAGCAGGCCGCGCCAATCTCGCGCGGCCGCATCTCCATACTACCGACAGGAACCATGCCATGTGGCAGCAAGTCGCCAAATCCATCTTCGGCTCGTCCAACGACCGTTACGTCCGCTCGCTCGACAAGACCGTCGCCCGCATCAATGCGCTGGAAGACCAGCTCGTCGATTTCTCCGATGACGAATTGCGTGCGCAGACCGCCAAATTCCGCCTGCAACTGGAGGAGGGTAAGACCCTCGACGACATCCTGCCCGAAGCCTTCGCCACCGTGCGCGAGGCCTCGAAGCGGGTGCTCGGGATGCGCCACTTCGACGTGCAGATGGTGGGCGGCATCGTGCTCCACCGCGGCGAGATCGCGGAGATGAAGACGGGCGAGGGCAAGACGCTGGTCGCCACGCTTGCCACCTATCTGAACGCCATCGAAGGCAAGGGCGTCCACGTCGTCACCGTGAACGACTACCTCGCCGCTCGCGATGCCGAATGGATGGGCCGGCTGCACCGTTTCCTCGGTCTGACGATCGGTGTGATCGTGCCCAACCTGTCGGAACAGCAGCGGCGCGACGCCTATGCCGCCGACATTACCTACGGCACCAACAACGAACTGGGCTTCGATTACCTGCGCGACAACATGAAGCAGGAACGCCGCCAAATGGTGCAGCGGCCGTTCAACTATGCCATCGTCGACGAGGTGGACTCGATCCTGATCGACGAGGCGCGCACCCCGCTCATCATCTCCGGCCCGACCGAGGACAAGAGCGAGCTTTACCTCGCGCTGGACGCGGTCGTGAAGCAGCTGGTGGCCGATCAGGAGGCGATGGAGCGCGAGAACGGCGGCCCGCTGGCCGAGGGCGAGGGCTATTTCACCAAGGACGAAAAGGCCCGAAGCGTCTCCCTGACCGAGGACGGCGCGGAAGAGATCGAGCAGCGCCTCGCCGCTGCCGGCCTGATGACGACGGACAATCTCTACGACGTGGAGAATACCCAGATCGTCCATCACATGGATCAGGCGATGCGTGCCGTGGTGATGTTCAAGAAGGACACCGACTATATCGTCAAGGACGAGAAGGTCGTCATCATCGACGAGTTCACCGGGCGCATGATGGATGGCCGCCGCTGGTCGAACGGCCTGCACCAGGCGGTCGAGGCGAAGGAGGGCGCGGAGATCCAGCCCGAGAACCAGACGATGGCCTCCATCACCTTCCAGAACTATTTCCGCATGTATCCCAAGCTGAGCGGCATGACCGGCACCGCTGCCACCGAAGCGGCGGAATTCTGGGATATCTACAAGCTCAACGTGGTGGAAATTCCCACGAACGTGCCCGTCAGCCGCGTCGACGAGGATGACGAGTTCTACAAGAACACCCTCGACAAGTTTGCCGCCATCGCCAAGGCCATCCGCGAAAAGAGCGAGGCCGGGCAGCCGGTGCTGGTGGGCACGGTCAGCATCGAGAAAAGCGAACTGCTGAGCCAGTTCCTGGAACGCGAAGGCGTGAAGCACGAAGTGCTCAACGCGCGGTTCCACGAACAGGAAGCGCGTATCGTGGCCCAGGCGGGCCGCATCGGTGCCGTCACCATCGCCACCAACATGGCTGGCCGCGGCACCGACATCCAGCTTGGCGGCAATCTCGAATTCCGTATCGAGGAAGAGCTGACCGAGATGGAGGAGGGGCCGGAACGCGACGCCGCGATCGACCGCCTCAAGGCCGAGATCGCCGAGGAAAAGGCCACGGTGCTGGCTTCCGGCGGGCTGTTTGTGCTCGGCACCGAACGGCACGAGAGCCGGCGTATCGACAACCAGCTGCGCGGTCGTTCGGGCCGGCAGGGCGACCCCGGCCTGTCGCGTTTCTACCTCTGCCTGGAGGATGACCTGCTGCGCATCTTCGGCCCGGACACGCTGTTCGCCAAGATGATGAACGCCAACCTGGAAGATGGCGAGGCGATCGGGTCCAAATGGCTGAGCAAAGCCATCGAGACCGCGCAGAAAAAGGTCGAGGCGCGCAACTACGAGATGCGCAAGCAGGTCGTGCAGTACGACGACGTGATGAACGACCAGCGCAAGGTCATCTACGAGCAGCGCGCGGAAATCATGGATTCCGAGCGCGTGGACGACGTGGTGGAGGACATGCGCCGCGATGCCATCAACGCCATCGTCGCCGATGCGTGCCCGCCCGGATCCTATCCCGAACAGTGGAACGTGGAGCAGCTGCGCGAACGGATAGACGAAGTGCTCGGGCTGGACGTCCCGCTCGAAACCTGGATGGAGGAGCACGCGGTCGAGCCCGACCTGATCGACGAGCGCCTGCAGGATCTCGCCGCGCAGAAGATGACCGACAAGATCGGCGACATTCCCGCAGACGCCTGGCGCCGGGTTGAGAAGAGCATCTTGCTGGAACGGCTCGACTATCACTGGAAGGAACACCTCGCCACGCTCGACGCGCTGCGGCAGGTCGTATTCCTGCGCGCCTACGCCCAGAAGACGCCGATCAACGAATACAAGCAGGAAGCCTTCGGCCTGTTCGAGAGCATGTTGGAAACACTGCGCGAGGATGTCACCAAGGTGCTGCTGACCGCCGAGTTCCGCCCCAGCGCACCGCCGCCCCCGCGCGCCCTGCCTGACCTGCCCAGCTTCCTGACCGGGCACATCGATCCGTTCACGGGCGAAGACAACTCCAACGACGGCGACGGATCCGCCACGCAGGCTGGCCTGTTTGGCACGCTGGCCGCATCGCCCGTTGCCTCCACCGGCAGCGGCGGTTCGCAGGTCGCCGATCCCTACGCGGCGATGAACGTCAGCCGCAACGCGCCATGCCCGTGCGGATCGGGCAGCAAGTACAAGCACTGCCACGGCGCGCAGCTTTAGCGCCCGCGCCCACAAGCTTCCTTTGCCCGTACTGCTGCGGTGATGTAGCTGTGCGGGCAAAGGAGTGCCTGCCATGATCCGTTTCGCCCCCGTCGCCGCAACTGTAGGCGCGCTGCTTGTCGCGACCGCTGGTTGCGCCACGATCGAGCAGGAGGAGCTCGGCGCGTTCGAGGCGTCGGAAGAACTCATGGCGGCCGTCATCAGCCCCGCGCGCCCGGCCGAGGACGTTGCCCGCGACGCGGCGAGGCTGCCGCTGGAAACCATTTCCTTTGCCGGCGTGGCGCCCGGCCAGACGATTGCCGAGATCGCGCCCGGCGGCGGCTACTACACCCGCATCCTGGCCCAGGCCGTCGGCTCGGAAGGCAAGGTCTACGCGCTGATGCCCGCCTCCTTTGCCAACCGGCCCGGCGGGCTCGACACGATCAATGCGCTGGCCGAACAGTATGGTAATATCGAAGTCGTCGTGGTCGAAAGCTACGCCAGCCTGACCTTGCCGGAGCAGGTGGACCTGGTGTGGACGACCGAGAACTACCACGACCTTGCAAACGGCGATGTCGCTGCCACCAATCGCTGGGCCTATGGCGCCGTGCGCCCGGGCGGCATCTACTTCGTGGAAGATCATGCCGCGCCCGGCACCGGCACTGCTGCAACCGCCACGCTTCACCGCATCGATCCTGCTACCGTGCGCCAGCAGGTGACGGCGGCCGGCTTCCGGTTCGAGGCGGAGAGCAACCATCTCGCCAACCCCGCCGATCCGCACACCGCGAACCCGCGCGATTTCGCCGGGGAAAGCGACAGGTTCGCCTTCCGCTTCAGGCGCTAGGCGCTAGGCGCGACCTCCACCCGTTGGAGCAGCCGCCAGCAGGCCCAGACCACGGCCAGGGAGACGATGCCATCCCAGGCGTAGTGCCAGGCAAGATGGAACGAGCCGACCCAGATGGCGAACGCATAGAGGCCCGCCAACGCTCTGGGCCACGGGTTTGCCACCCGGTCGCGCACCATCAGCCAGGTCAGCACGGCGAAGCCCACGTGGACCGAGGGCATGGCCGATATGCCGGAGCCGAAGCCCCCCGTCTCATAGGTCTCGAGCAGCCAGTCGGCGATGCTGAGCGCACTGATCGGCTGTATCGCGTCCGCTTCTGCCAGTCGTGCGAGAAGCGGCGCATAGTACGGGTCGCCATAGAAATGCTGGTAGAACACCGGACCGGCGCTGGACATCGCCAGCGCCATCGCGTTCCCCACCAGCAGCAGCACCACCAGCACACCCATGAACGCGCGAAGCTGGAAGGTGCGATCGCGGGATCCACCGATCCACACGGCCAGAAACGGGAACAGCGTGAACCACAACACGTAAAGCCGGTCGATCACGATGGTGCCCCACGGTCCCAGCAGCGCGTGGCTCACCCTCCACGGATCGGTGCCGAGAAACAGCCAGCGGTCCGCCGTCACCAGAGGCGGGTCCAGATAGAAGGGGACGATGCCCGGTATGTTGGCCTTGGCGAAAGAGAACGCTGCGCTGGGAAAGGCAATCAGGACGATCAATGCGCCGGGGATGAGTATGGCAGGTCCGTCCGCGCGTATCACGCTGCGAAGCGTCGGCGTCTCGCCGGCCAGGCGCAAGGCGCGCATGCGAACGATCGTCGCCAGGAGGGACGCGGCCAGCGCAATCACCAGCACCCGCGGCGAAACAGGCGCCAGCCACAGGGCACCGGTTCCGCTGAAAAGCGCGGAGATTGCCAGAGTGGGCAGCAAGGATACTGCAACGACGATGACCGCCGCCTGGGCGCGTGAGAGGACCAGCATGATGCGCCGCATGGTAAGGCGATATGCCTAATTTCCGGTGACTGGCGATAATCCGCCCGGCAGCGCGATGGCGCTAGTTGCGGAAAATGGCTCCCCGAGTTGGATTCGAACCAACGACCAAGTGATTAACAGTCACCTACTCTACCGCTGAGCTATCGGGGAGCAGCCTTATCGGCAGGAGTGCGCCTATATGGGCGGCAAATTGGTAATGCAAGCCCCCTTGCGCACGTGGCGATCAATGGACGAACTGTTCGGCCACGATCCGCTCGTCCAGCGCGTGTCCGGGATCGAACAGCAGGGTCATTTCCATGTCGGCGGCGATCTCCACGTGCACCTCGGCGACGTCGCGGACCTCCTTCTGATCGGCAACCACGGCCACGGGACGATTGCCCGGCTCGCGCACGCGGAAGCTGACGCGGCTGTTTTCGGGCAGGATCGCGCCCGGCCAGCGGCGCGGGCGGAAGGGGCTGATCGGGGTGAGCGCGAGCATACGCGAATCGAGCGGCAGGATCGGGCCGTTGGCGGACAGGTTATAGGCGGTGGATCCCATCGGTGTGGACAGCAGCACGCCATCGCCTGCCAGTTCGGGAATGCGGACCTTGCCGTTGACCGATATTTCCACCTTTGCGGTCTGCCGGGTCTCGCGCAGCAGGCTGACCTCGTTCAGCGCGCACGAGCGGTGGCTGCGACCATCCTGCGTTATCGCCTCCATCCGCAGTGGGCGCACCGCCATCGGCTTGGCCCTGCCAATGCGCTCCACAACGCCCGATGCACCGGCATAACGGTTCATCATGAAGCCCACCGTTCCAAGGTTGAGCCCGAACACCGGCAGCTTGCGCCCGGTGTCCAGCATGGCGTGCAGGGCATCGAGCATCGTGCCATCACCACCCAGCGCCACCAGCGTGTCGGCCTCTTCTATCGGCACGAACGGGATGCGTTCCGATAGCAGCCGGGCCGCATCGCGCGCACGCTCGGACGGCGAGTGGAGCAGTGCCAGATTTCGCGTTGCCGGTGTCTCGGCCACTGTATGTCCCTCCGCCCCCGTGAGCGGCGGACACTATGAAGCGTCGTCCCGATTTGCAACGCGGCATTCGCTGCGGCAGATTCGCCCGGCAATCTGCGCCATCGGCAGGGCCATGACATTTCCCGCCCAGATTTACGAACGCCGCACCCGCCACGATCGCCGGCGCGTCGATCCGCATCCGATCACGCACGACCTGGCAGAGGCGCTGGTGGCGGACGAGATCGACCTGATGTTCCAGCCGCAGTTCGCCAGCGATAGCCAGGCGCTTGTCGGGGCGGAGGCGCTGGTGCGCTGGCGGCATCCCAACCACGGCGTGCTGGCCGGCGATGCGCTGGTGGGGATTGCCCAGAGTGGCGGCATGGCGCGAAGGTTGGCGCGGCACATCGCCCGCAGCGCCCTGCGCGAGGCGGCAAGCTGGCCGCCTGTCCTGCGGCTGTCGCTCAACGTCACGGCGATGGACCTGGCCGACCGCAGCTTTGCCGAGGAGATGCTGGCGCTGGTGGCGCAAAGTGGCTTTCCGGCGGACCGCCTGACGCTGGAGATCACCGAACAGGCGCTGGTGGCCGACCTCGAGCGTTCGGCGAAACGTCTCGCCACACTGGCAGAGGCTGGCATCCGCATCGCGCTGGACGACTTTGGCGCGGGTTTCTGCAACTTTCGCTATCTCAAGACGCTGCCGATCGATGCCCTGAAGCTCGACCGTTCGATGATCGAAGGCGTGGCGCAGGACAAGCGCGACCTGGCGATCCTGCGCGGCATTCTTGCTATGGCCGACGCGCTCGGCCTGACGGTCATCGCCGAGGGCGTGGAAACCGACGACCAGCGCCTGATTGCCGCGCGCGAGGGGTGCGCGGTTTGGCAGGGGTTCCTGGGTGCCGAACCGATGGCCGCGAGCGACTTTACCCTCTTCGCGGCGCGTTGATTACCCGGCGACAGTCACGATGACCTTGCCCTTGGCGTGGCCCTGCTCGAGATAGGCGAAGGCGTCTTTCGTTTCGGCAAAGAGAAAGGTGCGGTCGATCTGCGGGTCGAGCTTGCCCGTTGCCATGAGCGCACCAAGTTCGGCCAGCTCTGCGCCCGAGGGATGCATGAACAGATAGCGGTAGGTCACGCCATGCCGCCGCGCCGCCGCGCGCTGCTTCAGGCTGGCGGCCCAGAATAGCGCCTTCAGCTTCCAGTCGCCGTTCAGATCCCTTTCGGCGGTGACCGGTTCGGGCACGCCGCCGATGGAAACGACCTTGCCGCCTTTGCGGACCACGGCAAAAGTGCGCATCAGCGTGTCGCCACCGATAAGGTCGAAGGCGCCGTCGACCTCGTCCGCCAGCACGTCCTCGAAATTCTCGGCGGTGTAATCAATTACCCGGTCGGCGCCCATGCGTTCTACCAGAGCGCGACCGCGGGGGGAGGCAGTGGTGGTGACATGGGCGCCGAGCCACTTGGCGATCTGGATGGCAAACGTGCCGACGCCCCCTGCGCCGCCGGAGATGAACACCCGGTCACCCGGCTTCAATGCCAGTTCGTCACGCAGGGCCTGCAGGGCGGTCAGGCCCGCCAGTGGCACCGCGGCAGCCTGCTGGAAGCCCCAGCCATCGGGGATGGTAGCGCAGCAATCGGCGGGCAGGGCAGCGAACTGGGCCAGCGCGCCCATCCTGTCCTTCGGCACCCGGGCGAACACGCGGTCCCCGGGCGAGAATTGCGTGACGCCATCCCCCACCGCCTCGACCACGCCCGCCAGTTCGTTGCCCATGATCGCGGGAAGCGGGTAATCGAGGATCATCTTCAGCTTGCCGTCGCGGGTCTTGTAATCGACCGGGTTCAGGCCGGCGGCATGGACCCGCACCAGCACATCGCCTGGCCCGGCAAGGGGCCGCACCATGTCGCGAAGCTCGGTCTTCTCCGGGCCGCCATAGCCCGTCATCACGAAAGCCCGCATCAGCACGCTCATGGTGGGTTTCCCGTTCAGCCGCCGGTCGCCGTTTCCGGCATCTCGGCATTCTTCACGTAGGTATCGAACCAGTTGATCATTTCGGCGAGCACGTGGAGCACGCTCTCGCGCCCGCGATAGCCGTGGTCCTCGTAAGGCAGCATCACCAGCCGCGCCGTGCCGCCGGTGCCGCGCACGGCGGCGAACATGCGTTCGGACTGTTCGGGGAAGGTGCCCGAATTGCTGTCATTGGTGCCGTGGACCATCAGCAGCGGTTCGTTGATCTGATCCGCCGCCATGAACGGCGAGAGCTCGTAATAGGTTTCCGGCGTGTCCCAGAACACCCGCCGCTCCGACTGGAAACCGAATGGCGTCAGCGTGCGGTTGTAGGCACCCGACCGGGCGATGCCGGCGCGGAAGATGTCGCTTTGCGCCAGCAGGTGCGCGGTCATGAAGGCGCCGTAGCTGTGGCCGCCCACGCCCACACGGTATCCGTCACCGAACCCGCGCGCGACGGAAAAGTCCACCGCCGCCTGCGCGCTCGACACGATCTGGTCGATGAAGGTGTCGTTGACGGTTTCCGGGTCGGACCCAACCACCGGCATCGCCGCGTCATCGAGCACGGCATAGCCCTGCGTCAGGAAGAACAACTGTGAATAGCTGCCCACGCGGGTAAAGCGGTAGGGCGAATCGCGGTTTTGCCCGGCTGTCGCGGCATTGTTGTATTCCAGCGGGTAGGCCCACACCACGAGGGGCAGCTTGTCCCCTTCCTGATAGCCGGCGGGCAGATAAAGGGTGGCGGTCAGCTGGGTGCCATCGGCGCGCGGGTAGGTCACCACCTCGCGGCTGATGCCGGTGAGTTCGGGGTGTGGATCAGGGAAGTCGGTGATGAACCGCGCCTGCCCGTCGGCGTAAAGGCGGTAGTTCCCCGGGTTGAGCGGGCTTTCGTAACGGGTGACGAAGCTGGTGCCGTCCCCGTCCAGCACGGCGGTCACGCTTTCCAGATACTCGCCATCGTTGCGCCACAGCTCAGTGGTTTCCAGCGTATCGAGGTCGAAGCGGCGCAGGAACGGGCGCAGGCCCTCTGGCGTGGCGCCGCTGCCGGAAAGCAGCAGCCTGCCATCGTCGTTGCGGGCCACGCTGAATCCTGCATCCGTTGTCGTCGAGACGGGGGAACCCGGATCGGCGTAGGCATCCTGGATGTTGCGCATGAACAGCTGGCGCGGGGCATTGCTGCCGGTGACGTCGATCAGCGCCTGGCGCACCTCGCGCGTATCGCGGTCGTAATCGGCGGCGATGATGTCATCGCTGCCCTCGATGCCGGAGAAGCCGGCGAAGCGATCCTCGAACCGGGCGACTTCGCGCGGGGCTGCGGTGAACGGGGCGGGGAGGGCGAAGAGCGCATCCCGCACCTCTGCCGCCACGCGCGGATCGCCGCCGTCCTGCGCCTCGGCCCACATGAGGGTGCTGGGCTCGGTCGGGTGCCAGACGATGCTGCGCCGCCCGGTCTGCACGCCCTGCACCGGCAGGTTGTCGGCCAGCGGCTGCTGGGCGATCGTGGCCACAGGGGTGCCATCGATCCGCGTGACGACCGAGGTCAGCGGGAAATCGGAGTAGGGCACCTGATAACTGTAGGGCTGGTCGATCCATTCCAGCAGCATGTACTGGTTGTCCGGCGATGCGCCGGCATAGGTGTAGACGCGCGGCGGGCCGACGATTTCGGGCGCGCTGCCGTCGAGCGAATAGATCACCGGCTGGCTGGTGCCCAGCCAGGTGAACAGCGCCTCGTCATAGGGATTCTCGAGCAGGTCCTGATAGGTGCGCGTCTGCGCCTCCTCACCGCCCACCGCGTTCTGGATCGCCGGGCCTTCGGGGGTGCGCGATTCGCTGGGCATGGGGCCGCGGTCCGCCGGCGAAACCATCACCAGCAGCCGTCCGTCCGGCAGCCAGCGCGGGCTCTGGAAAATGGGGTTCATCCCGCGTTCGAGAAGGGTGCGCGTCTCGCCAGTCTCGCTGTCCGCCAGCATCAGCGCGATGCCGTCGGCGTAGGTGTTGGAAAAGGCGATGTGCTCGCCATCGTTCGACCAGGTGAAATGCGACAGGTCGGCTTCGGGCGGAAGGGCCACTTCCACATCGTTTCCGCCGTCGATGTCACGCAATGTCATGCCGACAAAGCTGCGGATGCCGTGACGATCGTTGATGGACGCGTCGAGCCGCAGACCGGCCAGCTTTTCCATCGGCCGTGCCAATTCGCTCACCGGCGGCAGGGCCTCGCGCTCGATCAGCAGCATCCGATCGTATTCAGGCGAGATCGACACCGCCGGCGGCGGCGCGCGCAGCACGATATCGGCGATGTCCTGCGGCGGCAGGCTGTACCCATCCTGCGCCGCGGCAGGCGCGGCCAGGGCAATGGCGGGGGCTACGAGGGCGGTAAAAGCAAGCAAACGACGCATGAAAAATCCTCCAGTCACGGGAAAGGCTACCCGTCACGCAAGAATTGACAAGCCTCTATGCCCTCTATGCCGCTTTCTTTTTCTCCGCCCGCTGCACGATGCCGGACAGGCCCTTGGTCAGCTGGAACAGCCCGTTCAGGCGGCTCTGCGGATCGCCCCATGCGCGATTGATCTGCAGCTTCATGTCGGGGCGCAGCTTGGCGCTGTCGGGGCGGCCCTCGTTCAAACGCTCGACATAGGCGATAAGGCCGGCGGGATCGGGGAAGCGGTCTTCGTGGAAGGTGACGAGCGTGCCGCGCGCGCCGACATCCATCTTGGCAACGCACGCGCCCACGGCCTGCGCCTTGATCTCGATCAGGCGGATGAGGTTTTTCGTTGGCTGCGGCAATTCGCCGAACCGGTCGATCATCTCGGCCGCCAGCCCCTCTATCTCGGCCTGGTCCTGCGTCTCGTTGAGGCGGCGGTAGAGCGCCATGCGCACGGCCAGGTCGGGAACGTACTCTTCCGGGATCATGATCGGCGCATCGACGGTGATCTGCGGGCTGAGGCCGCGGCGATCGGTATCGATACCGGCATCGCCCGCCTTGGCCGCCAAAATCGCGTCTTCCAGCATGGACTGGTAGAGTTCGAAGCCGACCTCCTTGATGTGGCCCGACTGTTCGTCACCCAGCAGGTTGCCCGCGCCGCGAATGTCCAGGTCGTGGCTGGCGAGCTGGAAACCGGCCCCCAGGCTGTCGAGGTCGCCAAGAACCTTCAAGCGCTTTTCCGCAATCTCGCTTCGCTGGGAGTCGGCGGGCGTGGTGAGGTAGGCGTAGGCGCGGATCTTGGCGCGGCCCACGCGCCCGCGCAACTGATAGAGCTGGGCGAGGCCGAAGCGGTCGGCACGGTGGATGATGATGGTGTTGGCGCTGGGCAGGTCCAGCCCGCTTTCGACGATGGTGGTGGACAGCAGCACCTCGTATTTGCCTTCGTAGAACGCGCTCATCCGCTCCTCGATCTCGCCAGGCGACATCTGCCCGTGGGCAGAGACGGATTTCACCTCGGGCACGAATTCGCGCAGCCAGCCTTCGACCTGTTCCATGTCCGAGATGCGCGGCACGACGATGAAGCTCTGCCCGCCGCGATGATGCTCGCGCAGCAGCGCCTCGCGGATCACCATGTCGTCCCATTCCATCACGTAGGTCCGCACGGCCAGGCGATCGACCGGCGGGGTCTTGATGGTGGAAAGCTCGCGTAGGCCACTCATGGCCATCTGCAATGTGCGCGGGATGGGCGTGGCGGTCAGCGTCAGCACGTGGACGTCGGCGCGCAGCTGCTTCAGCTTTTCCTTGTGCGTGACGCCGAAACGCTGCTCCTCGTCTACGATTACCAAAGCCAGGTTCTTAAAACTGGTGCTCTTCGACAGGATCGCATGGGTGCCGATCACCACGTCGATGTCGCCCGAAGCCAGCCCATCGCGGGTGGCCTTCATCTCGGCAGCGGGAACCAGGCGGCTGAGGCGACCGACGTTGAGCGGGAAGCCGGCGAAGCGCTGGCTAAAATTCTGGAAGTGCTGGCGCGCGAGCAGGGTGGTGGGCGCGACGACCGCCACCTGCTGGCCGTTCATCGCGGCGACGAAAGCGGCGCGCAGGGCCACCTCCGTCTTGCCGAAGCCCACGTCGCCGCACACCAGACGATCCATCGGGTGGCCGCTTTCAAGGTCGCCCAGAACGTCCGAGATCGCGGCTTCCTGATCCTCCGTCTCCTCCCACGGGAAACGGTCGAGGAACTGGCCGTAGCTGCTTTCGTCGGCGGCGAGAACGGGGGCCCTGCGAAGCGCGCGCGTGGCGGCGACGCGCATCAGCTCGCCGGCGATCTCGCGGATGCGTTCTTTCAGGCGGGCACGGCGGCGCTGCCAGGCCTCGCCTCCCAGCTTGTCGAGCACCACGGCCTCTTCGCTGCTGCCGTAGCGGCTGAGGACGTCGATGTTCTCGACCGGGATGAACAGCTTGTCGCCGCCCCTGTACTCCAGCATCACGCAATCGTGCTGGCTCTGTCCGACAGGCACGGGTTCGAGGCCGATATACTTGCCGATGCCGTGATCGACGTGGACCACCAGGTCGCCCGCGGTCAGGGCCTGCAACTCGGCCAGGAACGCGTCGGCGTCCTTCTTCTTGCGGCGCCTGCGAACGAGGCGGTCGCCGAGCAGGTCCTGCTCGGTAATCAGCTCCATCTCGTCGTTGGCGAAGCCGGTATCGAGCGGCAGCACCATGGCGGCGGTCGTGCCGTTTGCGGCCTTGCCGAGCGCCTCCTGCCAGCTGTCGACGGTGACGACCTTGGTGCCGGCCTCACCGATGATGGAGGCGATGCGGCTGAGCGAGCCCTTGGTGTAAGCCGCCAGCAGCGGACGCTTTCCGGACTTGCCCACCGCCTTCAGGTAAGCAGCAGCAGCTTCGTAGACATTGGCAGACTGCGATCGTTCGGGCGTGAAATCGCGCGCCGAGCGGAAGCCGAAGTCGATGACCGTGTCGCTCTCGGGCTCGTCGAAAATGTTGGCGCGGTGAATCGGCCAACCGGCCAGCGCGGCGCGGAACTCCTTGTCGGTCAGGTAGAGCTGCGCAGGGTCGAGAGGGCGGTAGCTGCCCTTCTTCTGCCCGGTGATCTCCCCGCGCTGGCGGAAGTAATCGGCAATGTCGGTAAGCCGCTCGTCGCCCGCGGCCATGGCGGCGTTGTCGATCACCACCACGTCATCCTTGCCGAGGTGATCGAACAGCGTGGCCAGCTTGTCCTCGAACAGCGGCAGCCAGTGTTCCATGCCCGCCAGCCGGCGCCCGTCGCTGACCGCCTCGTAAAGAGGATCCTGGGTGGCATCGGCACCGAACTTTTCGCGGTAACGGCTGCGGAACCGCTTGATGCTGTCGTCGTCCAGCAGGGCCTCGCTGGCGGGCAGCAGCAGGTGCTGCTCGATTACGCCGGTGGTGCGCTGGGTGCCGGGATCGAAAAGGCGCAGGCTTTCCAGCTCGTCACCGAAGAAATCCAGCCTGAGGCCGGCTTCCAGCCCGCTGGGATAGATGTCTACGATGGATCCGCGCATGGCGAATTCGCCCGTGTCGACCACGGTGTCCACGCGGGTGTAACCATGCCGCCGCAGCAGCGCGGCAAGGCTCTCGTGGCCGATCACGGTGCCGACCTTGAACTCGCGCACCGATTCGCGGATGCGGAACGGCGTCAGCGCGCGCTGGAGCAGGGCGTTGACCGTGGTGACGAGCAGCTGCGTCCCGGCCTTGCCCGCCTGCAACTGGTAAAGGGCCGAAAGCCGTGCCGCGCTGACCGACAGGGCGGGGCTGGCGCGGTCATAGGGCAGGCAATCCCACGCGGGGAATTCGATTACCTGCAATTCCGGCGCGAAGAAACGTGCGGCCTCTGCCACGGAATACATCGCCGCATCGTCCGCCACCACGAACACGGCGCGCCCCTTCGCAGCGCGGGCGAGGTCCGCCATGACCAGCGGCTGCGCGCCGCGCGCCACCTGGGCGAGGGTGAGCGATTGCCGGGCGGAAAGAATGCGGGAAAGGTCGGGCATGGGATGGTTCAATCCGGCAACGCGAAAGCCCCCTTTCCGATCCGGAGAGGGGGTGAGGGCTGATTTTCGTCTGCGCTAGATGCGCACGTAGTCCAGCCGAAGCAAGGCCTCCATTTGGGCACCCTGCATGGGTTCGGGCGGCGGGGCGGTGCCCATGGTCCAGGCCAGCACGTCGGGATCCTCGTGTTCCAGCAGCGCCTCGAACCAGGCCAGCTCGGCCTCTTCCCATTCGGCGTGGTAGGTGTCGAAGAAGCAGCCAAAGGTGTAATCCGCCTCGCGGGTGCCGCGATGCCAAGCGCGGAATTTGGCGCGGGCGAGGCGGCGGGTAAGGTCCGTGGACGACATGGCCGCGCCTCCTACCGGCAAGCGGCGCATTGCGCTAGGGCGGCGCGATGCGTCCGGAAATTCTCAACCCGCTGTTCGCCGAGACAGGCAGCCTGGACGGGGTCGGCCCCAAGCTGAGGAAGCCGCTGACCAAGCTGGGGATGGAGCGGGTGCGCGACGTGCTGTTCCACCTGCCGGAACGCTTCGTGACGCGGCGCGCGGTGCCCGATCTCGATGCGGCCAGCGTGGGCGAGCAGGTCGTCGTGCCGCTGACGGTGGCGGAGCATCGCGCAGGCCGATCGCAGCGCGGCCCCTATCGTGTGCTGGCGCATGACGCGGTGGGCAACGTGTGCGCGCTTACCTATTTCGGAAAGGCGGCCTTCGGGGCGAAGAAGACCCTGCCGGTCGGCGCGCGGCGGTGGGTGGCGGGCCGGCTCGATCAGTACGACCAGATGCTGCAGATCGTCCACCCGGATCACGTGGCGGAAAGCAGCGAAGCGATGATGGGGCAGTTGACCGAACCCGTCTATCGCCTGTCGGAAGGGCTGACCCAGCCGCTGATGGGCAAGCTGGTGGACCAGGCGATCGGCCGCGCGCCGGAACTGCCCGAGTGGATTCAGCCTTCCGTGCTGGCGCGTGACGGCTGGCCCGATTGGCGCGAAGCACTGGTCGCCGCGCACCGGGGGGAGGATGCCAAGGCCCGCGACCGGCTGGCCTACGACGAGCTTTTCGCCAATGCCCTCGCGCTGATGCTGGTGCGCCAGCAGAACCGGCAACGGCGCGGACAAAGCCTGCAAGGCGACGGGCGGCTGCGCGAGCGGCTGCAACTGCCGTTCCCGCTCACCGGGGCACAGGCGCGCAGCATCGAGGAAATCGCCGGAGACATGGCGCAGGCGCACCCCATGCTGCGGCTGCTGCAAGGCGATGTCGGCGCGGGCAAGACGGTGGTGGCGCTGGAGGCCATGCTGGTCGCGGTGGAGGCGGGCGCGCAGGCGGCCTTGCTGGCCCCCACCGAGCTGCTTGCCCGCCAGCATTACGAGACGTTACGCCGGATGCTGGCGCCCACGGGCGTGGAGATCGCCCTGTTCACCGGGCGCGACAAGGGCCGCGCGCGCGAATCGATCCTGATGGGCCTACTCGACGGTTCCATCCCCATCGTGGTGGGCACCCACGCCATTTTCCAGGATAAGGTCGCCTACCGCAACCTGGGCCTGGTGGTGATCGACGAACAGCACCGCTTCGGCGTCGGCCAGCGGCTGATGCTGACGCAGAAGGGGCGGGTGACACCGCACACCCTGGCCATGACCGCCACGCCCATCCCCCGCACGCTGACGCTGGCGCAGTATGGGGAAATGGAGGTGAGCCGGCTCGACGAAATGCCGCCGGGCCGCCAGCCGATCGACACCCGCGTGCTGCCGGTGGACCGGATGGAGGATATCGTCGGCGCGGTCGAACGGCACATGGCGACGGGGCAGCAGGCCTACTGGGTCTGCCCGATGGTGCGTGATAGCGACAGCGAGGCCGCCGACATTGCCGCTGCCGAGGCACGCTACGCCGCGCTTCAGCACCGCTTCGGACAGGACGTGGTGCTGGTTCATGGCCAGCTTGCGCCCGAGCTGAAGGACGCTGGCATGGCACGTTTCGCCTCGGGCGGGGCAAAGTTGCTGGTCGCCACCACGGTCATCGAAGTCGGGGTCGATGTGCCCAACGCAACCCTGATGGTGATCGAACAGGCCGAACGCTTCGGCCTCGCGCAGCTGCACCAGTTGCGGGGCCGGGTAGGGCGGGGGTCGGAAAAATCCACCTGCCTGTTGCTCCGGTCCGCCGAACTGAGCGAAACCGGCAAGGCCCGCCTCGCCCTGATGCGCGAAAGCCAGGACGGTTTTCATCTCGCCGAGGAAGACCTGCGCCTGCGCGGCGGCGGCGAATTGCTCGGCACCCGGCAAAGCGGCGAGGAAGGCTTCAACATCGCCAGCCTGGAACAGGTCAGTCGCCTCATCCAGATGGCCAGCGACGACGCCCGGCTGCTGGTGGAGAACGAGGGCGGACTGGACGGCGCGGCCCGCGGGGAAGCGGCGCGGCTGGTGCTCTACCTGCTGGAACGCGATTGGGGCGTGCAGACGCTGCGCAGCGGATAGCCTGCGTGATTTTCATTGCAGGGCAAGGTAGCCCTACCTAAAGCCCCGCCAAGCCGCATCCGGAACCTGTCTCACTCGTGATCCTTTCCCCTTTCGAATGGTCCATCGCCAAGCGCTATATGCTGCCCGGGCGAAGCGAGGCGGTTATTGCGCTGGTGGCGGGTATCTCGATCACCGTGGTCATGCTGTCGGTCGCCATGCTGGTGATCGTGATGAGCGTGATGAACGGCTTTCGTGCCGAGCTGCTCGACCGCATCACCGGGCTGAACGGCCATGCCGTGGTGCAGGCCTACGGCGGGCGACTGGAAAACTGGCAGGAGGTGTTGGCCGATGTCGAACAGACGCCCGGCGTCACCCGCGCCAGCCCGTTGATCGAACAGGCCCTGATGGGCAGTTACAACGGCCGCGCCGACGCGATCTTCGTGCGCGGCAACACGCAGGCAGATATCGATCGCCTGCGCCCCAATGTCATCGCCGGCGATCTCGCGACCCTGCAAGAGGGTTCGATGAACGTCGCCATCGGCAGCCGGTTGCAGCAAAACCTGGGCATCCGGCTGGGCGAGACGCTGACCGTGATCAACCCGCAGGGCCGCACCACGCCCTTCGGCACAGTCCCGCGCCAGATCGGCTATACCGTCACCGCGGTGTTCGAGGTGGGGCTGTACGACTTTGACGAACGCTTCGTCGTCATGCCCATCCCCAACGCGCAGACGCTGCTGCTGACGGGCGATGCCATCGGCATGATCGAGGTGCAGACAGAGGATCCCGACCGGGTCGACGAGATCATGGTGCCGATCACCGAACGCCTGTCCGGCCGCGCCGTGGTGACCAACTGGCAGCAGATGAACGCCAGCTTGTTCGAAGCCCTTCAGGTGGAGCGGGTGGCGATGTTCTTCGCGCTGTCGATCATCGTGCTGGTCGCCGCGTTCAACATCCTTTCCTCGCTGGTCATGCTGGTGCGATCCAAGACCCGCGACATCGCCATCATCCGCACGATGGGCGCCACGCGCCGCAGCCTGATGAAGATCTTCGTCACCACCGGCAGCGTGATCGGAATGCTGGGCACCTTTGCCGGCCTCGCGCTGGGCTTCCTGGTGCTGTTCTTCCGCAACGGGATCGTCACCTTCCTGTCCACGGCCTTCGGGGTGGAACTGTGGGATCCCTCGGTCCGCTTTCTCACCGAACTGCCCAGCAAGACCGATCCTTTCGAGATCCTGATGATCGCCGGTATGGCCATGGGCCTGTCGTTCCTGGCAACGCTGTATCCCGCCTACCGCGCGTCGAACACCGATCCGGTGGAGGTGCTGCGGTATGAGTGACGGCATGATCATTCCCCCGGTCGTACGGCTGACGAACCTTGCCCGCAGTTTCGAGCAGGGCGGGGTCACCATCGACGTCCTGAACGGCGTCGACCTGTCGATCGCGCCCGGCGAGATTGTTGCTCTGCTGGGGCCGTCCGGTTCGGGCAAGTCGACGATGTTGCAGGCGGTCGGCCTGCTCGAAGGCGGCTTCTCCGGCAAGATCGAGATCGCCGGGATCGACGCCAGCTCGCTCGACAGCGCGGCCCGAACGGAACTGCGCAAGAATCACCTCGGCTTCGTCTACCAGTTCCATCACCTGCTGCCTGACTTCACCGCGATGGAAAACGTGGTCCTGCCTCAACTGCTGCATGACGTGAGCCGCGGCGATGCCACCGCCCGGGCGGAGGAACTGCTGGGCAAGCTGGGCCTATCGCACCGCACGACCCACCGGCCGAGCCAGCTTTCGGGCGGCGAGCAGCAACGCGTTGCCGTGGCCCGCGCGCTCGCCAACCGGCCGCAGCTGGTGCTGGCGGACGAGCCGACGGGCAATCTCGACGAAAAGACCTCCAACCGCGTGCTGGGTGAATTCCTCGATTTAGTGCGCGGACAGGGCAGCGCCGCGCTGGTGGCGACGCACAACCAGGTGCTCGCTGCGAAGATGGACCGCGTCGTCGTCCTGCACGAAGGCCGTATCGAGCAGAAACCCTGACGCACCTGCCGCGTTGAACGGCAAAAGGAGAATACGCTCGATGACCGATCACCCCAGCACCTATCGCGCCGCCGATACCCACCGCGAGGGCATCCAGTGGGATGACCGCGCCTCGCTTCACCGCAACGATGACGGTGGCGGCGTGCTCGACGGGGCCAAGGGTGTGCGCAAGGGCACCTTTGCCGAGATGATCCGCTTCGTGATGATGCTGCCCGAGGGCGAACGCAGCCAGTATCACATCCAGAAGGCCGGTGACCGCGAATATTCCTACGCTGAAATCGCCGACCTCGCCACGCAAGAGGGTTTCCCCGCCGCCTGATGTTTGAAGGGCTGACCGCCTGGTTTCTCTCGCTTGGGGAGAATTACGGCGTCAACCCGTGGGTATTTGGCGCAATCTACGTCGGCGCTATTCCCTTCTTCCTCGCGAGCGTGGGCTGGATCGTGAAGCGGGCGCGCGCCGGCCAATCCACCGTGTTGCCGGCCATGCTGGCCGGGTTCTTCTTCGTGTCCGCCTACCTTTACCTCGCCATCGCCGGGCGCAATATCCCGGTGTGGGTGTGGATATTCCTCGCGGTGCTGATCGTCTGGGGCGCATGGTCGCAGGTGCGCCAGACGCGGCGGCGCATTGCGCAGTCGTCTACGGGGGACAGCGGCACCTGAGCGCTTGGCGAATCCCCCCGCCGTTCGCATATTGCGCGCCATGGCCTTTGCACCCTTTATCCCGTTGCGCGTCTTCTCCAGCTACTCGATGCTGGAAGGCGCGATCGATCCCAAGGCCATTGCCAAACTGGCGCGGGAGCGGGGCTTCCCCGCCATCGCCATCTGCGACCGTAACGGCCTTTACGGCAGCACCATGTTCGCCAGCGCCTGCAAGGCAGAAGGCGTGCAACCGATCGTCGGCACCCTGCTCGGGGTATCGCGCGGGAACGCGGAGCCGGTCGACTATCTTCCGCTCTATGCTCAGGACGATGACGGGTGGAACAACCTGTGCCATCTGGTCAGCAAGGCCCACCTCGAGCGCCCGCTGACCGAGGAACCGCATGTCCGGTTGCCGGATCTGGAGGGGCGGACCGACGGCCTGATCGCGTTGACCGGCGCGGGGGAGGGCGCGGTCACCCGCCTGCTGGCGGATGGCAAGGAGAGGCGCGCGCACGAGTTCGCGCGGCATCTCGGCACGCTGTTTCCCGGCCGGCTCTACGTCGAACTGGCGCGGCGGGGTGATGGCGTGGAGGAAGCGGCGGAGGCCGGCCTGATTGACCTTGCCTACGCGCTCGACCTGCCACTGGTCGCCACCAACCCCGCCAACTTCGCCGATCCGCACCAGCACGCCGCGCACGATGCCATGCTGTGCATTGCCCACTCCACCCACGTCGACAGTGCCGAGCGCCCGCGTTCCAATCCGCAGACCTTCGTCAAGTCGGCACGGATGATGGAGGAATTGTTCGCCGACCTTCCCGAAGCAACCGCCAATTCGCTCGTCGTCGCCCAACGCTGCGCCTTTGCGCCGCCCAAGCGCAAGCCTATCCTGCCCAGCCTCGCCGGCGATCTGGAAGGCGAGGCGCGGATGCTGGCGGAAGATGCGAGGCGCGGGCTGGCCGCGCGGCTGGAGCGGTATGCAACGCTGTCTGACGAAGACCTGCGCGCCTACACCGAGCGACTGGATTTCGAGATCGAGGTCATCGCCGGCATGGGCTTTCCCGGCTACTTCCTGATCGTTGCCGACTTCATCAAGTGGGCCAAGAACGAAGGCATCCCGGTCGGGCCGGGGCGCGGTTCGGGTGCAGGCAGCCTGGTCGCATGGTCGCTTACGATCACCGATCTCGATCCGCTGCGGCTCGGCCTGCTGTTCGAACGCTTCCTCAATCCGGAACGCGTGTCCATGCCCGACTTCGACATCGACTTCTGCGAAACCCGCCGGGGGGAGGTGATCCGTTACGTGCAGCAACGCTACGGTCACGACAAGGTCGCCCAGATCATCACCTTCGGCAAGCTGAAGGCGCGCGCGGTTCTGCGCGATACGGGCCGGATCCTGCAGATGCCCTATATGCAGGTCGATCGCCTGACCAAGATGGTGCCCAACCATCCCACCGACCCCTGGACCTTGCCGCGCACATTGAACGGCGCCAGCGATTTTCGCCGCGAGTACGAGAACGACGGCGAGGTGAAGCGCCTCGTCGATCTGGCGATGCAGCTTGAGGGCTTCCCGCGAAACTCCTCCACCCACGCCGCGGGCGTGGTGATCGGCGACCGCCCGCTCTCGCAACTGGTTCCGCTCTACCGCGATCCCCGTTCCGACATGCCGGTGACGCAGTTCGACATGAAGCATGTCGAGGACAGCGGCCTGGTGAAGTTCGACTTCCTCGGCCTGAAGACCCTTTCCGTGCTGCGCAAGGCCGTTGACCTGCTGGCGGCGCGCGGGATCACCGTGGATCTGGACCGTCTCGCCTGGGACGATCCGGCGGTCTACGACCTGATGAAGCGGGGCGACACGGTGGGCGTGTTCCAGCTCGAATCCGAAGGGATGCGCCGCACGCTGACGGCAGTAAAACCGACCAAGTTCGAAGACATCATCGCCCTCGTCTCGCTCTATCGCCCGGGCCCGATGGACAACATCCCGCTGTTCGGCAAGCGCAAGGCGGGCGAAGTCGCGATCGAATTTCCGCATCCCAAGCTGGAAGGCATCCTGGCCGAAACCTACGGCATTTTCGTCTACCAGGAACAGGTGATGCAGGCGGCGCAGATCCTTGCCGGCTACTCGCTGGGCGATGCCGACCTGTTGCGCCGCGCCATGGGCAAGAAAGTGCAGGCCGAGATGGATGCGCAGCGCCAGCGCTTCATCGACGGTTGCGCCCAGGTTTCGCAGATCCCCCGGTCCGAGGCGAACACGCTGTTCGACCTGATCGACAAGTTCGCAGGATACGGCTTCAACAAGTCGCACGCCGCCGCCTACGCGCTGCTCAGTTATCAGACGGCCTGGGTGAAGACCCACTACCACGAGGAATTCTTTGCCGCGTCGATGTGCTTCGACATGCACCAGTCGGAAAAGCTCGCCCTGTTCGTGGATGACGCGCGCCGGAGCGGCGTGACCTTGCTGGGTCCCGATATCAACGCCTCTGAAGCCGAGTTCACGGTGGAACAGACGGAGGAGGGGTGGGCAGTTCGCTACGCGCTCGCGGGGATCAAGGGCGTGGGCGAGAAGGCGATGGAAACCATCGTGCAGGAGCGCCTGGCCCAAGGTGCGTTCGTCGATCTGGAAGACGTATTCCGCCGACTGCCCGCAGGGGCGATGAACCGCAAGCAGCTCGAGGGGCTGGCCGGTGCCGGCGCGTTCGACAAGCTGGAGGCCAACCGCGCCCGCGTTCTGGCCAACGCCGATATGCTGCTGGCCGTGGCCGAGGCGGCCAACCGCGAAAAGGCGAGCGGGCAGGCTGCGCTGTTTGGGGGGGAGGATCATGCCGAACCCGCACTTAAGCTGAAGGACGTCGACCCTTGGACCCGGCCCGAGCAGATGAAGGCGGAATGCGATACCTTCGGGTTCTACTTCGCCGCGCACCCGGTGGAGGAATACCGCATGATCGCGCAGGCCAACGGCGCGCGCAGCTATGCCTCGCTGATGGAAGGCGGGGTGGCCGGACGGCAGAGCGCGGTGATGGCGGCCCTGATCGAAAGTGTGACCAAGGGTCGCACCCGGCGCGGGGCGGACTTCATCCGTGCCGATTTTTCCGACAGCTCCGGCCAGTTCAGCGCCGCCTGTTTCGAAGAAGCGTTGGTCGACAGCTTCCAGCGGTGGGCAGCAGACGGAACCTGCGTCCTGCTCAACGTGGAGCTGGACGCGCCCAACCCAGAGGACCCGCCCCGCATCACGGTGCGGGGCGCGCGCCCGCTGGCCGATGTGACCAGCGCCGCGCGAATGCAACTCACCGCCGATGTCCTCGACATGACAGCGATCGGCACCTTGCGCGCGATGCTTGACGAGGGCCGTGCCGGGTATGGCGAGGTGCTGGTGCGGCTGCATCTTGGTGATGGGCAGGCACCGCAGGTATTGCTTGGGCGGGATTTTGCCCTTGGCACCGACGTGGCGGAGAAGCTGGGCGAGATCGCTGGCCTTGCGCAAGTCAAGCTCGCTCCGATCCGCGGAGCTGGCCATCTGCGCTTGGTGGCTTGACGGGCGCACCCTTGGGGCGGGCAAGACAGTGAATGGCAATTCGAAAAGGGCAGTCGCACTGGTTTCGAAATTGAAGGCCACGATAACGCGGTCAACCGGCATGAGCGGCTGAGTGCCAGCGTAGGGAGAACGGCGACGCTGGAGAGGTCGCAATGACTTGCCAATCGCTCATCCGAATTGCCGCATTAGTTCTATTGGCCGCTTTCGCAGGATGGTGGGGCTGGGGCATGTTCATGCGCCGCGATTTGATTGGCTTGATCGCTCCGCTCGGGTTCGTCGCTGTTGTCCTCAGACTTTGGAAACCCTGGCGGACAATGCGCAACGGGTGAGCGCTACTCGTGAAACACGATCGGCAAAAAGAAGGGCCGGGAGATTGCTCTCCCGGCCCGATCTTTTTGCCTTGCGGCGGTTAGGGCTTAGTTGCCCGAACCGGGACCGTAGGTCACTTCCACGCGGCGGTTCTGCAGCTCGCGCACACCGTCTGCGGTGGCAACGCGCGGCTGGGATTCGCCGAACGCCTGGCTGTTGATCCGGGCAGCGGGCACGCCACGGCCGGTCATGTAGTCACGCACGGCAGCGTTACGACGCTCGGACAGGCCGACGTTGTACTGCGTGCTGCCCGAGCGGTCGGCGTGACCGGCGAGCATGACGCGGGCGGTGCCGCAGTCACGGTAAGAGGTCACGGCCGAGTTGAGCACGGTCGCGGCTTCCGGCGTGATGTCCGAACGGTCCCAATCGAAGAACACGATGTAGGGGCCCGTGTTGCACTGCTGCACCGGCGGCGGGGGAGGCGGCGGGGGAGGCGGCGGGGGAGGCGGCGGCGGGGGCGGCGGCGGCGGGGGAGCCACTACGACGGGATCCGCACCGCCAAAGTTGAAGATGAAGCTGCCGATGATCGCGTGCGAGGCGAATTCGCCTTCGAACGAACGACCGATCTGGTCGACGTAGTCCCCGCCGTCGATGTTCAGGTACTTGTACTTGATCGAGGCATCGATGTTGTCGGTCACCGGAGCGTAAACCTGCGCGATTGCCTGCCAGGCAAAACGCGAGTCGCTGTCGTTGACGAAGCCCGGGCCGCTCGCGAATGCGCTGACGTTGTTGTAGTCGACGTTGCCGATACCGACACCGCCGCCCAGCGCGACGCCAATGCTGTCTTCGCCACCGAAGTCGAGCAGGGCATTGAACATGCCGGTCCACACCTTGATGTTGCCATCGACGGGATCGAACACGCCGGTGACAGTGTCACCCGCGATGCTGCGCTGAATCGTCACATCGCCGGAATCAAAGCTGTCGAGATCGAAATCCTGGTAGCCGCCCTCAACCTCAAGGCGAACCATACCGAGGTCGTAGCCGAGCAACGCTTCGGCCACCCAACCGTAATCGGTGTCGAATTCAACGGAATCGCCACCACCGGCATCAAATTCCGGCTGCGCGTCACCAACGCCCATGCCCAGACCGATATAGAAGGCTCCATCTTCGGCCATCGCCGGCGTCGACACCAGCGCGGAAGCTGACATCAGCCCAATCAAAAGTTTCTTCATTTGCATTCCCCTCATTCACACGGGACCAGTAAACGCCCACGCGTCTCCGCCTGATCGGAGCGCACGTCAAAGCTGAGACGCTACCTAGAGCAAAGTGTTCCCAAAGCGAAGAAGATTATAACAATATCATCTGTCCGTTGCGCTCCGGTCGGCGGAACCGGGCGCAGTCGAGTTCGAACGAAATGCGCTGCAATCCGGCCCGGCGGCAGGCCAGCCGAAAGCGGGCGCGAAGAAGGTCGGCCCATACTCCGCCTGGCTTGAATCGTGTGAAATATCCGGGGTCGTTGTCACGCCCGTTGCGGATCGAACGGACGATGCTCATGACTTTTCCGGCGCGGTCGGGGTAATGCACCGCCAGCCATTCACGAAAGAGCGGCGCCACCTCGTGCGGCAGGCGCAACGGGATCCAGCCGCAGCTCTGCACCCCCAGCGCGGCAACGCGGGCGATGATTTGCTCCAGGAATTCGTCGGTGATGGCCGGAATGACCGGGGAAATGGAGCAGTGCGTGGGAATGCCCGCTTCCGCCAGCCGGCCGAGCGCGGCAAGGCGCTTCGCGGGCGAAGGTGCGCGCGGCTCCAGCCTGCCCGAAAGCACGGGGTCGAGCGAGGTGACCGAGATCGCCACGGCCACCAGCCGCAACCGGGCCATTCGCGTCAGCAGGTCGAGATCGCGCAGCACCCGATCGGACTTGGTGGTGATCGTAACCGGATGCCGCGTCTCCAGGCACACCTCCAGCAATGCGCGCGTGATGCGGTAGCGATTTTCGATCGGCTGATAGGGATCGGTATTGGTGCCCATGGCAATCGGCCGGGGCACGTATTTCGGACGCGCAAGCGTTTCGCGCAGCAATCGCGCCGCATCGGGTTTGGCGAAGAGCTTCGTTTCGAAGTCCAGGCCCGGGGAGAGATCATGAAAGGCATGCGTGGGCCGGGCAAAGCAATAGACGCAGCCATGCTCGCACCCCCGATAGGCGTTGACCGAACGATCGAAGGCGATGTCCGGCGACTGGTTGAATGAGAGTATCGTCTTGGGATGCTCTTCCGTTACCGTGGTGCGCAGCTTGACCGGCGGACCATCCAGCGCCTCCATCGCATCGCGCCAGTCACCGTCCGCCTGCCGGTCGGCCAGCCCGAATCGCTGGGGCACCGCGCCTGATTGCGCGCCGCGTCCACGAAGGGCGGATTGGCTTGCCATTGCAGAACATAGATAGAACAAACATGTCGGTCGGGGCAAGCGGGAGATTTACGATGGCGGTACTCGATTATTGCGAAATGCCTGTAGGCCGGGTGGCCCAAGAGGTGGCTTTTGACGAAAAGGCCTTTGGCTGGCGCTTCACGCACTACGGGCCCGACTATGCCGCGCACGAGGAAGGGCCGTGCCAGCTCGCATTGAACGGTACTGCGGATACGCAGCAGGCGCGCGCGATCCTGGCGGTCATTCGCGTGGATGCCATCGAGGCGGCGCGGGCGCAGGTCGTGGCCGCGGGCGGCACAATCGCCGTCGATATCTACGCGTACCCCGGCGGCCGGCGCTTTCACTTTACGGATCCGGCAGGGCTGGAACTGGCCTGCTACGAACCCGCCGAGGGCTAGCCTTACCGTTCCTTCAGGCGCGGCATCAGTTCGACGAAGTTGCAAGGCCGATTGCGGCTGTCGAGCTGTTCGGAGAGGATCTTGTCCCACCCGTCTTTTACCGCGCCGTTCGATCCCGGAAGGGCAAAGATGTAGGTGCCCTCGGCCAGCACCGCGACTGCGCGCGATTGCACGGTGGATGTGCCGATGGTCTGGTAGCTTACCCAGCGAAACAGTTCACCGAAGCCGGGAATATCCTTTGTCTTCACCCGGTCGAGCGCCTCGGGCGTCACGTCACGCCCGGTCAGGCCGGTGCCGCCGGTTGAGACAACCGCGTCCACGCCCGTATCATCGATCCAGCGCCGCAACTGGTCGGCGATGAGATCGGCGTCATCCCTGAGGATCGACCGGTCCACCAGCGCGTGACCGGCCGCGAGAATACGATCGGCGAGGATGTCGCCCGAGGTATCCTCGTCCGGTCCGCGCGTGTCGGAGACGGTCAGCAGGGCGATGTTGATGGGGCGAAAGGTGCGGCTTTCGTCGATCGCCACATCAATAGTCCGTCGACATGTAGACCCGGCCGCTCGTCGGCGCGCGGCCATCCGGAAACAGCGGCCAGCCGTTCTGCGACAGTGCCATGCGCGTGGCGGAGGTAGCGCGCGCCTGCCGCTCGTACATCCAGTAGTTGCGCATCACGACGGAGACGTATTCGCGCGTTTCCCAATAGGGGATCGCCTCCATGTACATCAGCGGGTCGCCCTGATCGTTCACCTCCGCTTCCCACCGGCGCACCGGCGTCATCCCGGCGTTATAGGCGGCCATGATCACCGGCAGGCGGCCGCGCGTGGTCGAATCGTCGCGCAGCATGATGAGGTTCTGCTGCCCGAAGGCGAGGTTGGTGGCGGGGTCGTAGATGTCGACGCCGCTGGCACTCAGACCCAGGCTGGGCGCGTGCTGGCGCACCGTGATGGGCGTAATCTGCATCAGCCCCTGGGCATTGGCCGGGCTGGTGGCGTTGGGGCGGAAGGCGCTTTCCTGCAGGATATGCGAGAAGGCGAGGGCGGGATCGACCTGCCAGCCGTTGTAGGGGGCATACTTTGGTGCGGGATAGAAACTCGCCGGGTGCGCTTCGGCTCCACTAGGCGCGTTGTAGGCGAGGGCGAGCTGCGTCTGGGGATAACCCAGCGCCCGGGCAAGGCGCGTGAGCGGCTGATACTCGCCCGGCTGTCCGATGCGGGCCTGATGCTGAAGCACCGTGCTGCCCAGGCCGTCGCGCCCGATCTCTGTCAGGGCCACCGCGACGCGCACGTTGCGGATGTTGCCGACCTGTTGCCAGTCGGCGCTGGTGAACTCCGGGTTCTCGACACGCTCGGGCAACTGGCGCCCAAGGCTTTCGGTCGCCAGCATACCGTAGAGAGTGCGGTCATCGCTGGCGGCATCGTGCATCAGGCGCGCGGAAAGGTCCGGCTGGCGGCAACGCATGGCGGATCGACCGGCCCAGTAAAGCGAAGCGGTGCGAAGCTCGGCGTTGGATGTGCCAGCGGCGGCGCGCTGAAAGGCGTCCCCCGCCATGCGGCAGTCGCCCTGCCGCCAGGCGGATAGCCCAACCGTCCAGTCGCCTTCCGCCACCCAGGGCCCGCTGCCCGCGCCCACGGTCTGGGCCACGGCCAGTGCCTCTGCATCGCGGTTTTCGATGAAGTAGCTCCATGCCACTTTCTGCCGCCACTCGGCACGCGCCTCCGAACTCAGCAGCGCATCGACCCCGTCGAGCAGCAGTCGCGCGCCATCGGGATCGTCGTTGACGATGCGATCGTTGATGCTCGCGGCAATGTCGGACGGCATGGTGCCATCGCTGATCGAGCGCGGGCGGGTGCGGCGCGGCATCGTGTTCTGCGCGTAGGTTTCACGCAGGTAAGGCAGCGCAGGCTGGCTGGTCGCCCCCCGCGTGACTGCAAGCCGTCCGATCTGCGCCGCCTGCGGCAGATCGGTGCCGGTCTGCAACCAGTTCTGCAAGGCGTAGAGTTCTGCCCGGGGGCTGTTGGCGTGGAGGTAGTACTCGGCACGCGCCACGTCGGTTAGCAGGCCGTCAGGTCGCTGGGCGATGAGCTGCTCGACCTCGGGCCAACGCTGCGCATCGATGGCGCGGAACAGCTGGCCGTAAAGCTCGCGATCGCTGGCGGAAAGCACCGCGGGGACTTCCGGCTGGGCGATGCGCGCGGTGTAGTAGGTGCGGGTATCCTGCGCACCGGCCGGCGCGACGGCCAACGCTGCGACGGACAGGGACAGGGAAAGGGCGGTAAGGGTGCGATCAAGCATCAGATGGCGGTCCATTTTTGCAGCCGCTCCCACAACAAAGCACGCTGGCGCTTGTGTTCGAGCAGGCGTTCGGGGGCGAAAGTGGCGAGAGCGGGTATGCCCGCGATCTCGCGCAAAGTATCGGGCGATGCGGCGTGGCCGAGGAGTGCGGGCAGCTTCGTGCCGAAGACCAGCACACGCTCCGGCCGGGCGAGTTCGATGTGGCGCAGCACGGCAAGGCCCAACCCTTCACGCGCCAGGTCATCCCAATCGGGATGGGGCATGTGGGCTGGCAGGGCGGCGGCGTAATAGACGGCGTCTGGCGCGATGCCGATTGCCTTGGCGATGTTGCCCAGCATTTCCCCTTGCGGCCCGGCGAGCAGCCTGTCGCGGTCGCCGTCCTCCGGCATCGGAACCAGCATGAGCAGCCGGGCCCCCGCTTCGCCCCGCGGCGACACGCGGGCCGACGGTCCGGAAACAATGGGGTTGTCCGCCGCCGTCCACCATGCCCGGAAGGCGCCGAGTTCGTGGGGCAGGGCGCTCTCAGCCACGGCAGGCACGTGAGGGGCCGGCTCTGGCTTGGCGGGCCGCGCCGCCTGTTCGGGCGCCGTATCATCCTCGACAGCCAGCCACGGCTGCACCTCGTCCGCGAAGTCGCAGTCCACGCCCGCATCGCGCCACCAGTCGAGTGCGGCTGAGTAGCGATCTGCAAGGGAAAAGGCGGAGAGATTATCCATGCCGGGGCCTTTGCCGGTCTTGACCAAGCGGTGCCCGCAACGCAAGTGCCAAGCCATGAATGTCTCGCAAAACAGGGCGAAGCGATGAGTGAACGGGAATCGATGCCGACGGACGTGGTGATCGTCGGCGGCGGCGTGGCGGGTCTTGCGGCGGCAATCCGGCTGAAACAGCTGGACGAGGCGCTCGAAGTCGTGGTGCTCGAAAAGGGCAGCGAGATCGGCGCGCACATCCTGTCGGGCGCGGTTGTCGATCCCAGGGCGCTGGACGAACTGCTGCCCGCATGGCGGACCCAGGGTTGCCCGATGGCGGAGGTGCCCGTTACCGACAACTGGCACTGGATGCTGACCAAGGGCGGCAAGATGGGGTTGCCCCACGCCTTCATGCCCCCGCTGATGAGCAACAAGGGCTGCTATACCGGCTCGCTCGGTAACCTGGCGCGCTGGCTGGCCGAACAGGCCGAGGCGCTGGGCGTGATGGTGTTCCCCGGCTTCCCCGCGTCCGAAGTGATCGTCGGCGAAAGCGGCGCGGTGGAAGGCGTCATCACGCAGGACATGGGCGTGGCGGCGGATGGCAGCCACAAGCACGATTACCAGCCGGGCATGGAAATCCGCGCCAAGTACACCCTGTTCGCAGAGGGCGCGCGCGGCAACCTGACCAAGCAGATGAAGGCCCGCTTCGATCTGGAGGCCGATTGCCAGCCGCAGGTCTACGGCCTCGGCGTGAAGGAATTGTGGGACATTCCGGTCGACAAGCATGTGCCGGGCCGGGTGATCCACACGCAGGGCTGGCCCTTGTCGGAAAGCGACACCTGGGGCGGCGGCTTCCTCTATCATCAGGCGAACGGGCAGGTCGCGGTCGGCTTCGTGACTGCGCTCGATTACAAGAACCCCTACGTCAGCCCGTTCCAGGAATTCCAGCGCTGGAAGCACCACCCGGCCATCGCCGAGTATCTGGAAGGGGGCACCCGCGTGGCCTATGGCGCGCGAGCGATCAACGAGGGCGGCTGGCAGTCCGTGCCCAAGCTCGCCTTCCCCGGCGGAGCGCTGATCGGCTGCGCGGCGGGATTTGTGAACGTGCCGCGCATCAAGGGCAGCCACACCGCGATGAAAAGCGGAATGCTGGCCGCCGAAAGCGTGGCCGCGGCCCTCGCGGCGGGCAGCGAGCACACCGAATTGATGGATTACGACGCGGCCGTGCGCGACAGCTGGATCGCGACCGAGCTCAAAAAGGTGCAGAACGCGCAGCCCATGGTGGCGAAATTCGGCGGCGATATTGGCACCGTGCTGGCGGGCGCGGACATGTGGCTGCGCACCATGGGCGCGGCGCTCGCCCCGGCGATGAAGCACCACCGCGACTACGAGGAGTTGCAGCGCGCTGACCTGCACAAGCCGATCGCCTACCCCAAACCGGACGGCAAGCTGAGCTTCGACCGGCTGACCAGCGTCAGCTACAGCTTCACCAACCACGCCGAGGACCAGCCCAACCACCTCAAGGTCTGCAACCTCGAATTGCAGCGCCGTAGCGAGCTGGAGGTCTTCGCCGGCCCCTCGACCCGCTATTGCCCGGCGGGCGTCTACGAATGGCTGGTCGAGGACGGGCAGGAGCCGAGGTTCCAGATCAACAGCCAGAACTGCGTCCACTGCAAGACCTGCGATATCAAGGACCCCAACCAGAACATCGAGTGGACCACACCCGAAGGCGGCGGGGGTCCGAATTATCCAAACATGTAGCGAGCGAGTTTTCCATTTCGTCATTGCGGGGATTCGCAAGCGATGCGGCAATCCAGAGCTGTATCGGATGACGCATCGGATCGCTTCGCTTTGCTCGCAACGACGAGTGAATGTGAGAGAGACCGCCTACGCCAAGATCAACCTTGCGCTGCATGTCCGGCGGCGGCGGGAGGATGGTTATCACGAACTCGAAACCCTGTTCGCCTTCGTAGATGCGGGCGACGTGCTAACTTCGCGTCACGCCGAGACAGACAGCGTGCAGGTGCTGGGCGAATTCGCCTCCGCGCTCGACAATCCGTTCGATAACATCGTCGCGCGGGCGCTCGGCGCCTTGCCGCGGGCCGATGGACTGGCGGTCACGCTTGAGAAGAACCTGCCCGTCGCGGCTGGTCTTGGTGGCGGTTCGGCAGATGCGGGGGCGGTGTTTCGGATCGTTCGCGAGCGTCACGGCCTGCCCGATGATTGGCGGACGCGTGCGGCGCGGCTGGGGGCCGACGTTCCGGCCTGCGTCGACAGCGTCACCTGCATCGGGCGCGGCACCGGAACCGAACTGGAACCCGTGGAGAGCGACCTGATCGGAATGCCCGTCCTGCTCGTCAACCCGCGTGTGCCGCTCGCCACCGGGCCGGTCTTCGCTGCCTGGTCCGGGGTTGACGATGGGCCGCTACCCGAGGGCTCGGTGCGCGAGATTGCGCTTGCCGGCACCAACGGCCTCGAAGCGCCGGCAATCCAACGTGTCCCCGTCATCGCCGATGTCCTTGCCGCCCTGAGCGACACCGACGCCTGGCTTGCCCGCATGTCCGGTTCGGGCGCAACGTGCTTTGCACTCTTCGACACTGCCGGCCAGCGCGACGCGGCAGCGCAGGCCATGCCGCGCGCGTGGTGGCAGATGAAAGGCAACCTTCGATGACCGACCCAGTCGCCCGCTTTATCGGGCAGGCCCAGCGCAGCGGCATCGTGGCCGTCTGCGACCACGCCAGCAACCGGGTGCCCGACGGCATCGACCTTGGCGTAACACGTGAAACGATGGAGAAGCACGTCGCCTGGGACATCGGCGCCGCCGGCGTTACCGAACGGCTCGCTCGCAGCCACGGCATCGCCGCCATGCTGGCCGAGGTCAGCCGCCTTGTAATCGACCTGCACCGGGAGGAGGACTCAAGCGGCCTCATCCCCACGACCAGCGACGGCATCCTTGTCCCCGGCAACATCGGTGCCGGCCGCGAAAGGCGGCTCGCCGACTATCACCGCCCCTATCATGCCGCGATGGAAAGCTGGCTGGACGAGGCCCAACCCGGCCTGATCCTGTCGATCCACAGCTTCACCGCCAGCCTTGAAAGCGCACCGACCGCGCGCCCGTGGGAGATCGGCCTGCTTTACAACGAGGATGATCGCGCCGCGCGCCATGCCATCCGCCTCTTCGGAGAACTGGGGATAACGGTGGGCGACAACGAGCCCTATTCGGGCAAGCAACTCAACGCCACGATGAACCGCCATGCCGAGGCGCATGGTCGCCCCTATTGCGCCATCGAGATCCGCAACGACCTCATCGCGCACGAACGCGGACAGGCGCGCTGGGCGGCGATCGTGGCCGACGTGGCGGGGCGGGTAAAGCTGGCGATGGAGAGCGCCTAGCCGGTCGATCACTTTTCGCCGGAAAAGCATTTCCTGTTTCGCTAAGCCCGGCGCATTCGCTAGGGCGAGGTCATGCCAGCCTATCGCTCCCGCACCAGCACTCACGGCCGCAACATGGCGGGCGCACGTGGCCTGTGGCGCGCGACCGGCATGAAGGACGGCGATTTCGGCAAGCCGATCATCGCCATCGTCAACAGCTTCACCCAGTTCGTGCCGGGCCACGTCCACCTGAAAGACCTTGGCCAGCTTGTCGCCCGGCAGGTGGAGGCCGCGGGCGGGGTTGCCAAGGAATTCAACACCATCGCCGTCGATGACGGTATCGCCATGGGCCACGACGGGATGCTTTACAGCCTGCCGAGCCGCGAGCTGATTGCCGACAGCGTGGAATACATGGTCAATGCCCACTGCGCCGACGCGATGGTGTGCATATCCAACTGCGACAAGATCACGCCCGGAATGATGATGGCCGCCATGCGCCTCAACGTGCCATGCGTGTTCGTGTCCGGCGGGCCGATGGAAGCGGGCAAGGTTGTCCTCAAGGGCAAGGAAGTTGCGCTCGACCTGGTGGACGCCATGGTCGCCGCCGCGGATGAGCGTTATTCCGATGAGGAAGTCGCCGAGATCGAGCGCAACGCCTGCCCGACCTGCGGCAGTTGTTCGGGCATGTTCACTGCCAATTCGATGAATTGCCTTACCGAGGCGCTGGGCCTCTCGCTGCCGGGCAACGGTTCGCAGCTTGCAACGCACTCCGACCGGCAAGGCCTGTTCGAGCGGGCGGGGCGGCTCGTCGTGACGCTGGCGAAACGCTATTACGAGGAAGACGACGAAAGCGTGCTGCCCCGCGCCATCGCAAGTTTCGAGGCGTTCGAGAACGCCATGAGCCTCGACATTGCCATGGGTGGATCAACTAACACCGTGCTGCACCTCCTCGCCGCCGCGCACGAGGCCGGGGTGGATTTCACCATGGCCGACATCGACCGCCTCAGCCGCCAGGTCCCCTGCCTCGCCAAGGTCGCCCCGGCCAAGAGCGACGTCCACATGGAGGACGTCCACCGCGCAGGCGGCATCATGGCCATCCTGGGGGAGCTTGACCGCGCCGGCCTGCTGCACACTGCGCTGCCCACCGTTCACTCGCCCACCATGGGCGACGCGCTGGCGGACTGGGACATTCGCCTGACGAACAACCCCGCGGTGCAACAATTCTACAAGGCTGCGCCCGGCGGTGTGCCGACCCAGACCGCCTTCAGCCAGAGCCGCCGCTGGGACGCGCTCGACATCGATCGCCAGCACGGCGTGATCCGCAGCCGCGACCATGCCTTCAGTCAGGACGGCGGTCTCGCGGTCCTCTACGGCAACATCGCCCGCGACGGGTGCATCGTGAAGACCGCTGGCGTGGACGAAAGCATCCTGAAGTTCACCGGCCCGGCGCGCGTGTTCGAAAGTCAGGATGACGCGGTCGAGGCGATCCTCGCCGACCGGATCGTGGCGGGTGACGTGGTGGTGATCCGCTACGAAGGGCCCAAGGGCGGGCCGGGGATGCAGGAAATGCTCTATCCCACCAGCTATCTCAAGTCGAAGAGGCTGGGGGCGGACTGCGCGCTGTTGACCGACGGGCGGTTTTCGGGCGGCACGAGCGGGCTGTCGATCGGCCACGTCTCCCCCGAGGCGGCGGAGGGTGGCACCATTGCCTTGGTGGAAGAGGGCGACATGATCGCCATCGATATTCCCGGCCGCACCATCCACCTGGCGGTCGCCGACGACGTGCTTGCCGCGCGCCGGGCCGCCAGGATGAATTGGCGCCCTGCCGCCCCGCGCCCGCGAAAGGTTTCGCCGGCCCTGCGCGCCTATGCCGCGATGACGACCAGCGCGGCGCGCGGCGCCGTGCGCGATGTCAGCCAGATTGAGCAGGATCGTTCGTGAGAGCGGCTTTGCTGGCTTTTGTCTTGCTCGGTGGATGCAGTTCCGGCGAGGCGCTCCCCCAGGGACAGCCTGTCGAGTGCGCGCTGGGCGGTGCCGCCGGGTTCGCGCCGGACTGCACGATGGAGCGTGCCGAGCGCGGCGATGCCCGGCTCCTCGTCGTGCGCCACCCCGATGGCAGCTTCCGCCGCTTCGAACTCGGGGTGCCGGGACGCGGGCTCGTCACCGCCGATGGCGCTGACGCTGCCAGTGTCCAGCGCGGCGACGGCACCGTGGAGGTGCAGGTTGGCCCCGATCGCTATCGCCTGCCGGTAGCGGGATAGCCGCGTGGCGCCGAACCAGATCCTGACCGCCGCACAGATGCGGTCTGCCGAACAGCGGCTGATCGACGGTGGCGAGACGGTCGAGAGCCTGATGGAGCGCGCAGGCGCCGGCGCCGCGGAATGGATCTGGCGCCTGTCGGGAGGGCGCGCGGTCACGGTGCTGTGCGGGCCGGGGAACAACGGCGGCGATGGTTACGTGATCGCCCGCGTGCTGGCCGCGCGCGGCTGCGATGTGCAGGTTGTCGCCCCGATTGCTCCGGTTACGGATGCGGCAACGACTGCCCGGGCACGGTGGAACGGCACGCCGGTCCAACGCGCCAGCGGCGAGGTTTTTGTCGATTGCCTGTTCGGCACGGGGCTCGCCCGACCGCTGTCGGATGACTTGGCGCATTCATTGTCGGACCTTGCCCTGGCGCACGAGACGCGGGTCGCGGTGGACCTGCCAAGCGGTGTCCACAGCGATACCGGCGCGCTGCTCAACGACCACCTACCGGATTATGACCTAACGCTGGCGCTGGGCGCATGGAAGTGTGCGCACTGGCTGATGCCAGTATCCGCAAAGATGGGTGAGCGCCGCCTGATCGACCTCGGCGTGGGTGAGGGATCATCCGATCTTGCGCTGGCTCAGCCGCCCCGGCTGCGCGGGCCGGCGGCGGATGAGCACAAATATTCCCGCGGCCTGGCACTCGTCATCGGCGGCGAGATGATCGGCGCAGCGGTGCTGGCTGCGCGCGCGGCGCAGCATTCGGGTGCGGGCTACGTCAAGCTGCTGAGCGAACATTCGCATCCCGATCTGCCCGCCGATGTCGTGCATATCGACGGTGACCTGGAAGAGGCACTGGCGGACGAGCGGTTGAACGCGGTGCTGGTGGGCCCCGGCCTCGGCCGTGGTGATCTGGCGCGTCACGTCGTGGCGACAGTGCTGGGCCATGACAGGCCTACAGTGCTGGATGCCGATGCGCTTGCCATCCTGTCGCCCGAGTTGGTGCCGAGCGATCCTTCGCGCATCCTGATCACCCCGCACGCGGGCGAACTTTTAACGCTGTGCAAGGCTTTCGGCATCGTGCGCGAAGGCAAGGTCGAACAGGCCCTTGCGCTGGCCGAAGCGAGCGGAATGACGGTTCTCGCCAAGGGGCCGGACAACGTGCTCGCCGCGGCGGGCAAGGCGACGATCTCTCCGCCCGCGCCGCAGTGGTTGAGCACGGCGGGGACGGGGGATGCGCTGGCGGGCATCGCCACCAGCAGGATGGCCTGCGGCGAGACGCCCTCAGCCGCAGCGCTTACGGCTGTAACGGTCCATGCAGAGGCCGCTCGCCTGGCAGGTCCGATGTTCTCGGCGTCCGGACTTATTGCCTCAATTCCAGAAGCTTGTGGATCGTTCCTGTGACTATTGCCGAAGAGATATTGCGTGTTGCCGCCAAGGGCGACGGCGTCACGGCGAGCGGCCGCCACGCGCCGTTCACCGCGCCGGGCGATGCGCTGCTTTCCGATGGTTCAATCGAGCGCGGTCCGCATCATGTCGATCCGCCTTGCCGGCATTTCGGCACATGCGGCGGCTGCCAATTGCAGCACTGCGACGAAGACACCTTGGCCCGGTTCGTGCACGAGCGCGTGGTGTTTGCCGCGGAGGGGCAGGGACTGGAGCCGCAAACCGTGCTGGCGCCGGCCATGTCTCCGCCCCGCACCCGCAGGCGGGCAAGCCTGCGCGCCATCAACGGCGGCGGACGCCCCTTGATCGGCTTCACCGAGGCAGGATCGCACAAGGTCGTCGACATGCGCGAATGCCATGTCCTGTTACCCGAACTGTTCGCCGTGATCGAACCGCTGCGGCGCTATTTCAATCGCTTGCGGGGTAAATATGCCATCGGTATAGAACTGGCGCAAACCGATCGGGGGCTTGATCTCGGCCTTTCGGGTTTCGCGCCTGAAGGTCTGGACCAGACAGAGGACCTGCTGGCATTTTGCCGTGAGCAGGGCCTTGCCCGCCTGACCCTTGACCAGGGTTACGGGGCCGAGGCCTTCTGGGAGCCCGAACCCGTCACCGTGACGCTTGGCGGATTCCCGGTCACCTATCCGCCCGGCGCCTTCCTTCAGGCCACGGCACAGGGCGAGGCAGCGCTGGTGGGCGCGGCGCGGGAATGGCTGGCGGACTGCACCAATGTGGCGGACCTGTTCGCCGGCCTCGGCACCTTTGCTCTCGCATTGGCCGGACCGCGTAAAGTGACCGCTGTCGAGGCGGATCGCACCGCCATTCTCGCCTGCCGGTCGGCTGCGGGTTCCGCGCGGTTGCCGCTGGAAACGCAGCACCGTGACCTGTTCCGCAATCCTTTACGGCCTGAGGAATTGCTGGGGTTCGACGGCATTGTCCTCGATCCACCGCGGGCCGGTGCGCGGGCGCAGGTCGAACAGCTGGCGGCCAGCCAGGTGCCGCGTATCGCCTACATCAGCTGCAACCCGTCAAGCTGGTCACGCGATGCGACCTTGCTGACCGCGGCGGGTTTCCTTCTCGCCGAGTTGCGACCTGTCGGGCAATTCCGCTGGTCGACCCATGTCGAACTGGCGAGCCTGTTCGTCCGCTAGGCGCGCAGCCGGTCCAATATCTGCTGGTCGAGCCAGTCCCTGGCGTGCGGTTCCACGAAAGCGTGCCCGGCGCCCGGACAATGGCGAACGTCGAGCGAGCGGGTATCCACGGCAGCGGCAAACGCCTGCGCCGTGCGATCGTTGCCGGCGAGCAGGAAGGTGCAGGTTTGATTTTGGTTTTGAAGGCCTTGCGCGAGTAATCTCGCAAGCTCGCTAACCTCTCCGGCCGGAATGATCGCACCGCGCAACCCCTGTGCCAGTTTGCGCAGGTCCACTCCGCCGCGCACAAATCGCATGAGTTCCGCAGGATTTTGCAGCTTGGCGAGATAGCGGGAGCGGATGGCCGATGGAGGCAGTGCACCTGGCGTATCCTCGGACCTGACATCGTCGAACGTCCACGGATTAGCGGCGATGAGCGCATCGATACCGTCACCGGGCATCAGGATAAGCGCGCTGGCGGCGTCGCAATTGCCAAAGGCGACCAGCCGCTTCACCGCCGAACATTCCTGTCGAAACGCGGCGATGGCGGCGCGAATATCCTCGCCGCTGTAGCGGAAGCCGCGGTTCTCGCCCTCGCTGTCGCCCACGCCGCGCCGGTCGAAGCGGAACACCGGGAACCCGGCGCCGGCAATCCGCCCGGCCAGCGCCGCCTGGCCGGCAAAGGCGCCGCTGCGGATCTCGTTGCCGCCGCTGACGATCAGCAGGCCGGAAGCGCCAGCTGCCTCGTCCAGCGTTCCTGCCAGCCTGTCGCCGTCACAAGGGAAGTCGAGGTGGCGGCGGGTCATGCCAAGCGTTCCGCCACAGCCTTGGCCAGGGCGGCGGACTGGGCTGCATCGTGCGATGGCTCTGCGCGCAGCCAGAGCCCCGCGCCGCCGATGTCCGCCTGCGACAGGGCAGGTATGTCCGCTGGCTGCGCAGCTTCCAGATCGCGCAGCATCGCGGGCCCGAGGCGGTAGCCTGCAAGGTCGATCCCCTCGCGCCGCCCATGCTCCAGCAGGGCCTCACGGTCACTGTCGCGCCCGGCTTCGCGATCGGCAATCATCCTGGCGCGCACCATGCTGCGCAGGATCGCGGCGCCCGAGACTGGCGCATAGGCCAAGGTTGGTAGCGGCGCGGGAAGATTTGCGGGCAGCACCAGCGCCCCGCCGCGCACGGCCAGTATCGCGGTCGCCTCGAACGTCCGGGCGCAGGCCGCCATGCTGTCACGCCAATCAGCCAGCGTCTGGCTTTCGAGCGACTGGAGGCTCTCGTTCGTGCCGGGCAGATCGGCCATCACGCTGCCAATGCCTCCGTCGGACAGGGCGCGCATGGTCTCGATCAGGAAGCGGCGCAGCTTGTTGTGTTCATCGAACAGCGGCGGGATGATCAGGATCCTGCACGCCGAATCCGTGTCTATCGTGACCGCGAGTTCCTCGCCACCGGCAGGGCTGCGCCAGGCGGCCGCCCTCAGCATGGCCACTCAGCGATCGGCGCGCTTCTGCGTCGCGAAGGCGAGCAGCCCGCCATAGGTTTCCAGCATCTCACCGTCGACCTCGTCATCTTCAATGAGGATGTCCAGCCTGTCCTCGATCTCGGTGAGGAGACCTGCGACCGCCATGGAATCGAGCTCGGGAATGTGGCCGAATAGTCCCGATTGCGTGTCCAGTTCGGCCGCACGTTCGGCGGACAGGCCCAGCACGTCTTGCAGCACCTGCCGCAGGACCAGGTCGATATCGCCGCCGGAAGGCTCCGCGGCAACGGGAAGGTGGCTCGCCATAACGCAAACGCACTAGCCAGCGGCATTGCGGCTGACAAGCGTGCGTAGCAGGTGGCGCGCAATGGCAGGCCAGTTGCGCGGGTCTGTGGGGCGCAGGCAGGTCAGGTGCCAGCGGGTGCGCTGGGCTTCCATCCAGTCCCGCTTGTAGCGGTCATCGCCAGTGCCGAAGTCGACTTGTTCGACCTGATCGACATCGATGACGCGCTGCATCAACGCGGCGGTCAGCGTCGTGCCGGGCGAAAGCGCGGCGGCACTGTCGCGATGGGCCAGTTTGTGGATGTAGGCCGTGGCGCCGTCCACGGTCCAGAACTGCGCCGCCACCGGTTCGCCCTGGTGGCGGGCAAGGGCGAAGCGATAGCGGCCCGCGGCGCTCTCGGCTTCGGCAAACCGGCGCAGCAGGGCCGGGTCGCCTTCCGCCGGCTTCCAGCTCGATGCGTAGATCGCCTCATACGCTTCCCAGTCCGCCGGATGGAACTGCGCAACGACAACGGCTTCGACTTTTTTAGCCTTGCGTTTCAAAGTCGTGCGCAACGGTCCTGGGCGCGTATCGAGATATTTCTGATAGCTGCGCGAGGCGACCGGCAGGATGTGATTGGTATCGCAGGGCTGGCGAATGATGAACCATCCCGCGGCGCCAAAGGCAGCTTCCAGCCTTGGCAGCCACCCATCCTCCTCGGGGAGTTTCGCCAGGTCCAGCCGGTGGGTTTGCTGCAAGAGGGCACGAGCGAGCGCAGGCAACAAGGCGTCGTCGTCGGCATTCGCGGTGCGCAGAGGTCGCCAGTCGAACGCGTACCAGTTGGTCAGCGCCTCCAGCCTGCCGCCCCGCCGGTGGAGGGGCAGGGCCATGGCCTCATCGCCTTCGCGCACCACCGCGATGAACGGGTGCAGTCCGCTCTCCTCGAGCAGGCGGAACCACGCCGGCCGCGCGAACGGGCCCTGGTCCGACCATACGCGGCCTTGCAGATCGTTAACCGTGTCGTGATAGCTGATTGCCGTCACCTGCCCGCGTTCTCCGAAAGGCCCCATGACCACCTCGCCCGACCCCATGCCCCGACCGCTCGATCACCTCGCCCTGCGCGGGTGTGATGGCGATGCGGCACTCGTGCTGCGCGCAGGGACGATTAGCTGGAAGGACTTAAGAAGCCGTGTCGCGCAGATGGCGGCGTGGCTGCAAGGCGCCGTTCCAGCGCCGGGGGCACGGGTGGCAACCTGGGCGGCGAAGGGTGAACTGACGTGCCTTATGCCCCTTGCCGCCGCGCGGGCCGGCCTGGTCCACGTGCCGGTCAACCCGCTTCTGAAACGCGCGCAGGTGAGGCACATCCTGAACGATAGCGGGGCAAGCCTGTTGATCGCGAACGCGGCCCGCCTCGGATCGCTGGCGGCGGGCGACTTGCCGCAGGGGTGCACTGCGTTGCCCGAGGACGTTGCGGCCAGCGCATGGGGCGCGCTTGAAGCCGGTTTGCCCCCGTCCAGTAGCGATCCCCACAGCCTTGCCGCCATTCTTTACACCAGCGGCTCCACCGGCAATCCCAAGGGGGTCATGCTGAGCCATGCGAACCTGTGGCTGGGCGCGGTCAGCGTAGCGCACTATCTGGAGCTGGCGGCGGACGACGTGACGCTGGCGGTTCTGCCGCTGAGCTTCGATTACGGACAGAACCAGTTGTTATCGACCTGGTATGCCGGCGGGAGCGCGGTGCCGCTCGACTACCTCACCGCGCGCGATGTCATCAAGGCCTGCGCGCGGCACGGCGTCACGACGCTGGCGGCCGTTCCGCCCTTGTGGCTGCAACTGGTGGAGCAGGACTGGCCTGCGGATGCTGTCGCGCCGCTGCGGCGGCTGACCAACAGTGGCGGTGCCCTGGGCGAAGATCTCGTGCGGGCGCTGAGGCGGCGGTTCCCCGACGCCCGGCTGTTCCCGATGTATGGCCTGACAGAAGCGTTTCGCTCCACCTTTCTCGATCCGGCTCTGGTCGATACCCATCCAACCTCGATGGGGCGGGCCATTCCGTTTGCCGAGATCCTGGTGGTTGACGAAGCGGGCGCGGAAGCGGGGGAGGGTGAGCTTGTCCATTGCGGGCCGCTGGTGGCGCAAGGATACTGGCAGGATGCCGAGAAGACCGCGCGCCGGTTCAAACCTGCGCCGCGGGCATCCCACCATGGCGGTACGGCGGTGTGGTCGGGTGATACGGTGCGGCGCGATGCGGAGGGGCTGCTGTACTTTGTCGGCCGCGAGGATGCGATGATCAAGAGTGCGGGAAACCGTATCAGCCCGCAGGAAATCGAGGATGCCGCCATCGCCAGTGGAATGGCAGAGGAGGCAGTGGCCTTTGGCCTGCCCGATGCCCGGCTTGGCGAGGCGATCCATCTCGTCGTTCGGGGCAGCGGGGAGGAGGGGGTTTTGCGCGAGGTGCTGCGGCGCGAATTGCCGAACTTCATGCAGCCTGCCACCATCCGCTGGATCGATGCGATGCCACTGAACCCCAACGGCAAGGTCGACCGTGCGCGCCTGAGGAAAGACGCGGAATGAAGCCCCTCGGTCCTATCCCGCCGCAGTTCGAAACCGTCGATGGCGAGCTCGCCATCAGCGGTCGCAAGGCCAGCGCGCTGGTGAAGGAGGCTGGCGGCACCCCGCTGTTCGTCTATTCCCGGACCGCGATGGAGCGGCGGATGGCTGACCTGCGCGCCGCGATGCCCACGCGGCTGGCCATTCATTATGCCATGAAGGCAAACCCTTACGCGCCGCTTCTGGAAATGATGGCAGACATGGTCGATGGTCTGGACATCGCCTCTGGCGGAGAGCTGGAGCTGGCGCGCGAGGCTGGCTACCTTCCCCGAGAAATCAGCTTCGCGGGGCCGGGCAAACGCGACGGTGAGCTGACCGCCGCCATCCGCGCCGGCGTCACCCTGAACCTGGAGAGCGAGAGCGAGGCCGACCGTGCGCTCGACATTGCCCGCGCACTGGGCGTCGCGCCGCGGCTTGCCATCCGCGTCAATCCGAGCTTCGAGATGCGCGGTTCCGGCATGAAGATGGGCGGCGGGGCCAAGCCTTTCGGTGTGGACGAGGACCGCGTGCCCGCGCTGGCCCGCCGGATCGTGGACGCCGGTGCCAACTGGCGCGGCTTCCACATCTATACCGGCAGCCAGGCGCTTGATGCCGATGCGATCATCGAGACACAGGGCCAGGTCCTCGATACCGCGGCGCGACTCGCCGGCGAGGCCGGGGTGGAGGTGCCGCACCTGAACATGGGCGGCGGTTTCGGCATTCCCTATTTCGACCGGGACCAGCCGCTGGACATTGCCGCCATCGGCGCAGCGCTCGACCGGCGGTTCGCGGCGTTGCCCGCCGTTCTTGCCGAGACCCGCTTTGCCATCGAACTGGGCCGCTATCTGGTGGGCGAGGCGGGCGTCTATCTGACCAGGATCGTCGATCGCAAAGTCAGCCACGGCACTACGTTCCTGGTGACCGACGGAGGGTTGCACCACCAACTGGCCGCAAGCGGCAACTTCGGCACGGTGGTGCGCCGCAACTACCCGCTTGCGATCGCCGGAAAGTTCGCCGCCGCGCCGGAAGAGGAGGTGAACGTGGTAGGGTGCCTGTGCACCCCGCTCGATCGCCTGGCCGAGCAGGCAATGCTGCCGCGCGCCGACGTGGGCGACCTCGTGGCGGTGTTCTGTGCGGGGGCCTACGGCGCCAGCGCCAGCCCGGCGACCTTCCTCGGCCAGGGACCGGCGCGCGAAATGCTGGTCTAGACCAGCCCCGGCGCCGGACGTCCCCTTTCGGGACATCGCTGAGAAAGCCGGGATTTTCACCGGTCTGTCCCCACATGACTAACCGAATGTTCACCCTTTTCCACCAGAAGCCATGGTGGATCCAAACGGCGTGAAGCGTGCGCATGCAGTTCTGCTGACGTCAGCCCACCGCCGGACATTCGCGAAGGCCGCATGCGATGCGTAACACTGTACCGGGCAAGACCCTCCTCTCCACCGCCGCCCTGGGGCTGGCGCTTTCCGCGTGTGCCACTGGCGGCACGGCTCCGCAGCTGGAGCCGGCGCGTTTCGTGTCGATGCAGGAAGGCCCGGGCGAAGAATACATCATCGGCCCGCTCGACAAGCTGACCATTCACGTCTGGCGCAACGACGAGCTCGGCGCCGAGGTGCAGGTGCGCCCCGATGGCCGCATTACCACGCCGCTGGTCAGCGATATGCCCGCCGTGGGCAAGACGCCCACCATGCTGTCCGAAGACATTCGCCTGCAGCTCTCGCAGTATATCGAGGAGCCGATCGTCACGGTCATCGTGAACGAATTTGCCGGCACCTTCAGCCAGCAGGTCCGCATCGTCGGCGCGACGACGGAGCCTGCCAGCATCCCCTACCGCGCGAACATGACCCTGCTGGATGCGATGATCGCGGTCGGCGGCCTGTCCGAATATGCGGCGGGCAATCGCTCCACGCTGATCCGCTTCGACCGGCAGAGCGGCGAGCAGCGCGAATATACCGTGCGCCTGGCCGACCTGCTGCGCCGCGGTGACAGCGACGCCAACGTGATGCTGATGCCGGGCGATGTAATCATCATCCCCGAAAGCATGTTCTGAGGGGCACGGCGGCGTGAACAACCTGCTCGAGGAACTGCGCGGCGGCGTATGGGCGGTGTGGAACCGCCGCTGGCTGGCACTAAGCATCGCCTGGGGCGTGGCCCTGCTTGGCTGGGTGGTGGTGGCACTGGTCCCCAATACCTACGAGAGCGAGGCGCGCATCTTCGTGCAGCTTGATGACGTGCTGGCCGAGCAGATCGGCATCGGCGCAGGCGCGCGCAGCCGCGATATCGATCGCATTCGCCAGACGCTGGTAAGCTCGGTCAATCTCGAAACCGTTGTGCGCTCCACCCGCATCGGCGACGGGGTGACCTCGGACACGCAGATGGAAGCGGCCATCGCCCGGCTGACCGAGGACGTGACCGTCGTCTCGCAAGGCGACAACATCTTTGAAATCACCGCCCGCAGCGGCCGCGGCGACCTTTCGGAGAACGAGAACGCCGAACTGGCGCAGGTTATCGCCCAGCGCATGATCGACATCTTCCGCGAACAGAACCTGGGCGGCGCCCGTGGGGAAATGGCGGACTCGATCGAGTTCCTTGATCAGCAGCTTTCCCAGCGCGAACAGCAGCTTCAGGCCGCCGAGGAACGGCGCCTGGCGTTCGAGGCGCAAAATCCCGACCTCGTCGGCGGGGCGCAGGCCATTGCCGCGCAGATGTCCGCCACCCGTTCCGAACTGCGCAGCGTGGAGGCGGATCTCGCCGCCGCGCAGAGCGCGCTCGCCGCCATCAACGGCCAGCTCGCCAGCACGCCGCGAACCCTCGTCGTGCCGGGCACCGGCGGCGGCGGCAACAGCAGCCTGGCGCAGGCGGAATCCAACCTTGCCGCCATGCGCGCACGCGGCCTCACCAATTCACATCCCGACATCGTGGCAGCGCGGCGCACCGTGGAAGCGATGCGGGCGCAGGGCGGCGGCGGCGGAGGGGGCGGCGCAAGCAGCCAGCCCAACCCGACCTACAGCTCGCTCCAGTCCATGCTCGTGGAACGGCAGAGCAACGTGCAGTCGCTGCAATCGCGCGCCGCCGCGCTCAGCTCCGAGATCGCCTCGATCAACGCCAGCCAGGCGCGCGAGCCGGGCGCCGCTGCCGAGGCGACGCGGATCAGCCGCGATTACGAGGTGCTGCGCGAGCAGTACGACGAACTGCTGCAGGATCGCGAAGAGCTGCGCCTGCGCGGACAGGTCGAAAGCGAACGCAGCGCCATCAGCTTCGAGGTTGTCGACCCGCCCACCACGCCGCGTTCGCCTGCCGCACCCAATCGCCCCCTGCTGCTGTTCGGCGTGCTGGTGCTGGCCGTGGGCGCGGGCGTGGGAACGGCCTTCGTGCTCAGCAAGATCGGCTCCACCTTTGCCACGGCGGGCCAGCTGGAACGCGCCTTCGGGCTGCCGGTGGTGGGCACGATCACGCACAATTTCACCGAGGCCGGACGCGCCCTGCGCCGCCAGCGCTTCAAGTATTTCGCCGCCGGCACAGCGGGGCTGGGCGTGCTGTTCGTGGTGCTGGTGGGCGTCGAGTTCGTCCAGCGCGGCGGCGTAGCGTGAGGGCTGGACTATGACCGAACACCGCAAGATCACGCCGCCCTCCAGATCCCTGTTCGAGCGTGCGGAGGATTTCTTTGGCGGGAAGAGCACGTTCACCTCGGCACCGGTGCCGCGCGAGCTGGCGCAGCCCGTCAACCGCCGCATCGTCAAGCGCAAGCCCAGGGCCGCGCCTGAGGTGCTGGAAGCACTGGAGCGCCAGCAGGCCGCCGCCCGCGCCCGCGCCGTGTCGGAGCGCGAGTTGCAGGCCGCGCCACCCGCGTCCGCCTCGCAGCCCGCGCCGGTGGCGGTTGCCGCCCCGGCACCTGCGCCATCTCCCGTTGCCGCGCCCGAGCCCGAGCCGGTCTACGAGGACGTGCATTTTTCCGGCGAGCTCCACCATGTCGATCGCGATGCCCTGGCCGCCCACGGCCTGATCCTGCCCGAGGCGCCTGTTACGGCGCTGTTCGAGGAGTTTCGCATCGTCAAGCGCCAGGTGCTCGCCTCCGTGCGCAAGGCGCGAGAGGCGGGGTCCGGCAAGCTGGCCCAGCGCGTGCTGATCTGTTCGCCGCTGCCGGGCGAGGGCAAGAGCTTTTGCGCTGCCAACCTGGCGCTGGCCATGGCTGCTGAAAAGGACAGCGAGGTACTGCTGGTCGACGCCGATTTCGCCAAGCCGTCGATCCTGTCGATGTTCGGCCTGCCGCGTGGTCCCGGCTTCATGGACGTGCTGGCGCGGGACGATATCCAGGTCGAGGATTGCGTCATGGCGACCGACATCGCCGGGCTCTTCGTCCTCCCCGCGGGCAACCACACGACCTCCGACAGCGAATTTCTCGCCAGCGATCGCACGGCCGTGGTGCTGGACCGGCTGACGCGCGCCGCGCCCAATCGCATCATCGTGTTCGACAGCTCGCCTGCGCTGGCCGCCTCGCCGGCGGCGGAGCTGGCCAATCACGTCGGCCAGGCGCTGGTCGTCGCCCGTGCCGACCGCACCGGGCAAAGCGCGCTGGAAGATGCCCTGACGCTGCTGTCGAGCTGCCCCGATCTCAAGCTGCTGCTGAATGCGGCCCATTTCAGCCCCAGCGGACGCCGCTTCGGCGCCTATTACGGGCAGGAGGCGTGACGATCATGCGAGCCACCCTGACAATCGCACTCGCGCTGGCGGTCCTGCCGGCCACCGCCTTTGCGCAGGAAGCCGACGGCGATGAGCCGTCCAGCGCGCGCTCTCGCGGGATCGAGGTGCAGCCTTATATCGAGGCTGCGCAGGTCGTTACCGCCGAACTCGAACCGGGCGACGACGTCGTCACCTATTCCCGCATCGGTGCCGGAGTGGATGCCGGAATCACCGGGCGCTACAGCGCGGCCTCCGTCTCGCTGCGCTACGAGCGGCGGATCGGTTATGACGACGCGGTTGCCGACACCGATACCTTTTCGGGCGTTGCCCGCGCTTCCGTGGCGCTGGCGGGTCCGGCGGTCACGCTGGAGGCGGGCGGTCTTGCGGCGCGCACCCGGGTGGATGGCAACGGCGCGACATCCGTTGGCGATTTCGGCGGCAACGACGATTCAACCAGCCAGGTCTACGCCCTCTACGCCGGCCCCGCGTTCCAGACCGAGGTCGGTGTCGCGCAGGTCACCGGCGGCTACCAGCTCGGCTACACGCGGGTGGAATCGCCGGATGCCATTACGCTCGCGCCCGGCGCCGAGCCCGTCGACGTGTTCGATGAATCGCTGTCGCAGCGCGCCGCCGTGCGGGCAGGCGTCGCACCCGACACCGTCCTGCCCGTCGGCCTTGGCGTTGGCGCAGGCTGGAACCGGCAGGATGTGTCCAACCTCGATCAGCGGATCGAGGATCGGTATGTGCGCGCCGATGTGACCGTGCCGGTCTCCCCCACTCTCGCCGTTGTCGGCGGCGTGGGTTACGAACACGTCGAGGTGTCCAGCCGCGATGCCGTGCGCGATGCCGCGGGCGATCCGGTGATCGGCGTCGATGGCCGCTTCGTGACGGACAGCGCCGCCCCCCGCCAAATCGCCTACGAGACCGATGGCCTCATCTGGGACGTCGGCGTGATGTGGCGCCCCAGCCGTCGCACCAGCGCCAGCGCCAGCATCGGGCGCCGCTACGGTTCAACCAATTACTACGGCTCGCTCACCTATGCGCCCACCGCTCGTTCGGCACTGAACGTCTCGGTCTATACCGGGCTGACGAGCTTCGGCGGTCAGGTCATCGGCGCGCTGGAGGAACTGGGCACCGATTTCGAGGCCTTGCGCAATCCCATCACCGGCCAGCTTGGCGGCTGCGTTGCGGCAACGGAAGGCAACGGTTGCGCGCTCGCCCGCATCGGCTCGATCCGCTCCTCCGTCTTCCGGAGCCGCGGCGTGGCCATCAGCTATGGTGCCAGTGCTGGCCGCACTTCGTTTGGCGTGGGCGCGGGCTACGATCGGCGCAGCTTCATCGCCGGTGAGGATACGGTCCTTGCCGCCGCCAATGGGGTGGTGGACGAGAACTGGTGGCTTTCGGCCTATGCCGCGCAGCAGCTCGACCGGCAGTCGCAGGTCTCGCTGGGCGGATCGGCGAACCTTTCCGACAGCGGATTTGGCGATAGCGGGCAGTCCATCGGTTACAGCCTGGTTGCCGCCTACAACCGCGAATTCCTCGAACGGCTGAGCGGCACCGCTGCGGTTGGCCTCGACGGGGTAAGCCGCGAAAACCTTCCCGATTACGCCGGCGCCTCTGCGCTCGTCGGCCTTCGCTACACCTTCTGACGGGATCAAGAGGAGAACGTCACTCATGTTCGACAATTTCTACGGCCTCACCGGCAAGCCTTTCCAGCTTACGCCCGACCCGGAATTCTACTTCCGCTCGATCACGCACAGGAAGGCGCTCAGCTACCTCGGCTATGGTCTCGCGCAGGGCGAGGGCTTCATTGTCATCACCGGCGAGGTGGGCGCGGGCAAGTCCACGCTGGTCGCCCACATGATGCAAAGCCTCGATACCTCGGCGGTGACGGTGGCGCAGATCGTGACCAGCAAGCTGAACGAGGAAGAGATCATCCACGTCGTGGCCGGCGCGTTCGGTCTCGACATCGAAGGGCATGACAAGGCCACCGCGCTGACGGAGATCGAAAGCTTCCTGCACGAGGAAGCACGCGAGGGACGCCGTTGCCTGCTGGTGGTGGACGAATCGCAGAACCTGACCGTCGCCGCGCTGGAAGAACTGCGGATGCTGTCGAACTTCCAGCTCGGCAGCCATCCGCTGTTGCAGACCCTGCTGCTCGGCCAACCGGAATTCAGGGTCACGTTGCAGAGCGATATCGGGCTGGAGCAGCTGCGCCAGCGCGTGATCGCCGCGCACCATCTCGAACCGATGCAGAAGAGCGAGATCGAGCCCTATATCATGCACCGCCTGCAAAAGGTGGGCTGGGACGGCAACCCTTCGTTCGACATGCGCGTCTTCTCCGAGCTCTACGAGGCGTCGGGCGGTATCCCGCGCCGGGTCAACCAGATCGCCAACCGCCTGCTGCTGCTGGGCGCCGTGGAGGAACGCAACCGGATCGATGCGGCCATGCTGCAATCGGTGCTGGCCGAGATGGAGGCCGAGCGTGCCTTTCCCGAGGCAGCCCCTGCCGCGCTCAAACAGAAGAATCCCGAATTCGAACCGGTCAAGGCCATGCCAAGCGTGCCGCGCGTGGACATGGAGCAGTTTGAAGCCGCCCTGGCTGAACGCGACGCGCAGATCGCTGAACTGCAACAGGCCATCGTCGAGCTTTCCAACCAGGCCGACGAGGCCACCGCCAATGCCGTGCGGCCCGAGATCGAAGCCATGCGCAGTCAGATCTCGCGCATAGAGGCCCGTTGTTTCGAGCAGGAACGCTCGATCCGCCAGACGCTGACGATGCTGATCGAATGGATCGAGGGCGAGATGCACACGAGCAAGGCTGCCTGAGGGACGTCGCCGCAGTGAACGCCATCCCTCCCCGGCGCGCGGACGCGTTTCCGCTGGGCGCGAGCGTGGTCAACGGCCTGTCGGTGGATGTCGAGGACTGGTTCCAGGTCGGCGCCTTCGAGGATGTGATCGAGCGCGATCAGTGGGCCGGGCTCGACGACCGGGTGGAGCGCAACGTGCACGCCATCCTCGACCTGTTCGACGCGGCCAACGCCAGCGCCACCTTCTTCACGCTCGGCTGGGTGGCCGAGCGCCACGCCCCGTTGCTGCGCGCCATCGCCGATCGCGGGCACGAGATCGCCAGCCACGGCTGGGATCATGAGCGTGTGTTCCGCATGGACCGCGCCAGCTTTGCAGCGGATATCGAACGCACCCGCAAGACCATCGAGGATTGCTGCGGCCGCCGCGTGATCGGCTATCGCGCACCCAGCTTTTCCATCGACCAGCGCACCCCCTGGGCCTTCGATGAACTGGCGGCGCAGGGCTATCTCTACTCCAGCAGCGTCGCGCCAGTTGCGCACGATCACTACGGCTGGGCCGAGGCACCGCGCTTCGCCTTCAACCCGTTGCCGTGGCATGACCTGGTCGAACTGCCGGTAACGACCGCGGAGTTCCGCGGACGCAGGCTGGCGGCGGGCGGGGGCGGGTTCTTCCGGGTGCTGCCCTACGCCTTCAGCCGCTGGGCCATTCGCCAGGTCAACCGCACCGAGGGGCGACCGGCGATTTTCTATTTCCATCCGTGGGAGATCGACCCGGGCCAGCCGCGCGTGTCCGGCGCGCCGATCCGATCGCGCCTGCGGCACTATACCAACCTCGGCAAGATGGCCGGCAAGCTGCGCCAGTTGATCGAGGAATTTGCGTGGGGCCGCATCGACGTGATCGCCCACCACGAGGCCGCGCGACTGGCGGCGGAAAGGGCCGTTGGACTGCCAGCGAGGAGGGCGTGAACGCGCCGTTTGCCTTGCTGCGGGAAACCGCGCGCGCCGTCGATTTTCGCCATCCCGGCGAAGCGGAGCGGATCGAGCGGTTCGTTGTCGCGCACGGCGGATCGGTATTCCATCGCCCTGCCTGGCTGGAAGCCGTGGAACACGGCACAGGGCAGCGCGCGCGCGGACTGGTAGCCGAAAAGGGCGCGGAGATCACCGGCTGGCTGCCGCTCACCGAGGTGCATTCGCCGCTGTTCGGCAGGGTGCTCGCCTCGAGCGGGTTCGCTGTCGAAGGCGGGGTGCTGGCAGGTTCGCAGGTCACCGCGCTGCGGCTTTGCGATGCGGCGATGGAAATGGCGGTGCGATTGTCCTGCCCCTCTGCGGAACTGCGCGGGCCGGCGGCGGGCGAGGCATGGACCGTGCGGACCGACAGCCACTGCGGCTTCGTGCATACGCTCGCCAGCGACGACGACGCGCAGCTTCTGGCCATACCTCGCAAGCAGCGGGCCGAGGTGCGCAAGGGCCTGTCCGCCGATCTGGAGGTGTCGACCGGCGCCTCGGAGGCGGATCGTGCGGCTCACCATGCGGTGTACGCAGAAAGCGTGCGCAATCTGGGCACCCCGGTGTTCCCGCGCGCCCTGTTCGACGCGGTGCTCGACACGCTCGACGCCGACATTCTTACCGTGTGGCACCGTGGCATACCGGTCGCCAGCGTGCTCTCGTTGTATCACGGTGGCGCCGTCATGCCCTATTGGGGCGGCGGCACCCAGGCCGCCCGCGTGCTTCGGGCAAACGACCGGATGTATTACGAATTGATGCTGCACGCCCGGCGGCGCGGCTGCACGCGCTTCGATTTCGGTCGCAGCAAGACCGGCAGCGGCGCGGCGGCTTTCAAGAAGAACTGGGGGTTCGAAGCCGAACCGCTCGCCTACGCCAGCTGGACCGCGCCGGGGCACGCATTGCGAGACGCCGACCCCACCAGCGAGCGCCACCAGGCGCGCATCGCATTGTGGAAACGCCTGCCCTTGCCAATCGCCAATTGGCTGGGACCGTGGATCGCGCGGGGTCTTGGGTGAAATGGCATCGATGAACGGTGACATCCTGTTCCTGGCGCACCGCCTGCCGTTTCCGCCCGATCGCGGGGACAAGATCCGCTCGCACCACGTCCTGAAAGCCCTGGCCGCCATCGCGCCGGTGCATGTCGGCTGTCTTGCCGAGACGCCCGAGGATTTCGATTACGAGGCGGAGCTTGCGGCGATTGCCGCCAGCCATTGCATGCCGCGCCGGACGAAGCCCGTCAGCCTGGCCGGAATGGAGGCGCTGGTGCGGCGCGAGCCGGTGAGCCTTTCGGCGTTCCGCTCGCCCGAACTCGGCCGCTGGGTGGAGCACACGCTGGCGACAAGACACATTGCCGCGATCTACGTCTTTTCCGGCCAGATGGGGCAGTTCGTGCCCGCCGGTTACAAGGGTCGGCTGGTGGTCGATCTGGTTGACGTGGATTCGGCCAAGTTCGAGGCCTACGCGCTGGAGCGCAGCGGTCCGCGCGGGTGGATCGACGCGCGCGAGGCGCGGTTGCTGCGGCAGGTGGAAGCAGGGCTCGCCAGCCGCGCCGCCGCCACCCTGCTGGTCAGCGAGGCAGAGGCGGAACTGCTGCGCAGCCGCGTCGGCCGCGAACACGTGATCGTGCCGCTGGCCAACGGGATCGACTGCGTGGCCTACGATCCCGGCATCGTCACGCCGCATCCCGAGCTTGCCGCCGATGGTCCTCATTTCGTGTTCACCGGGCAGATGGATTACGCCCCCAACGTGGATGCCGTACAGCGGTTTGCGCAAAACATCCTGCCGCATATCCGCAAGGTCGATCCCGCCGCCTGCTTCCATATCGTCGGCCGTGCGCCCACGGCGGACGTTCTCAGGCTGGGTGAGGGCAGCGGCGTGAGGGTTTGGGGAGCCGTGCCGGACGTGCGGCCGTTTCTTGCTGGCGCCACGATGGTCGTCGCCCCGCTTACCATCGCGCGCGGCGTGCAGAACAAGGTGCTGGAGGCGATGGCCATGGCGCGCTGCGTGATCGCCAGCCGCGAGGCCGCGACCGGCATCGATGCGCGGCACGGGCGCGACTGGGTAGTGGCGGAAAGCGACAAGGCCTTTGTCACCACGGCGCTGCACTTGCTCGCCCGCCCGGCAGAGCGCGAGGACATCGCCCGCGCCGCGCGCGCCTTCGTGCTCGGCACCCTAGGCTGGCAGGCGACGACGGCAGACCTGCCGGCGCTGCTGGGATACACGAAAGCGAAGCGGGATGCGGCTTGAGGCACTGGCGCCGACGCGCGCCCCGCTCGTCGACCTGATCGCGCCTGCCTGGCGATTGCCGCTGCTGCGCCTGGCGCTGGCCTGGGCGGCGCTGCTGATCCTTTTCGCGCCGGACTGGGCGGCGATGGCATCGCAGTGGTGGGACAGTTCCACCTACAACCACGTGCTCGTGGTCCCCGCGATCATCGCCTGGCTGGTGTTGCAGCGGGCGGACGAGCTGGCATACCTGTCCCCGCGCGCCTGGTGGCCGGGCCTGGTGCCGATGGCGGGCGCGCTGTTCGTCTGGCTGCTGGGCGACGTGTCGAGCCTTGCCACCGCCAGCCAGCTCGGCGCGGTTGCCATGCTGCCCGCCGCCGTGCTGACGCTGCTCGGCCCCCGCGTGGCGTGGGCGCTGGCATTCCCGCTCGCCTACAGCGTGTTCCTCGTCCCCGTGGGCGAGGAGATCGTGCCGATGCTGCAAACCATCACCGCCAAGATCACCATCGCGCTGACCGAGGCGAGCGGCGTGCCCGCCCATATCGAGGGCGTATTCATCGACACCCCGGCAGGGCTGTTCGAGGTCGCCGAGGCCTGTTCGGGCGTGAAGTTCCTTATCGCCATGATCGCGCTCGGCACGCTGGTCGCCCATGTCTGCTTCCGATCCTGGACCCGCCGCGCGGCCTTCATGGTGCTCGCTGTGGCGCTGCCGATCTTCGCCAATGGCGTGCGCGCCTGGGGCACCATCTACATCGCCCAGTCGCAAGGCATCGCCTTTGCCGCCGGGTTCGATCACGTATTCTACGGCTGGATATTCTTCGCGCTGGTGATGGCCATGCTGATGGGTATCGCCTGGCGATTTTTCGACAGGTCGGTGGAGGAACCTTTCATCGATGGGCAGGCCATCGCACGAGCGCCATGGCTCGCCCCGCTCGAACGCTGGAGCGCGACGGGCTGGACGGCCTTTGCCGCGCTTCTGGCGCTCGCTCTTGCCTTTCACGCATGGTCGGCCCGCGCCCACGCGCTGGAGGCTGCGATACCCGACGAGGTCGCCTTGCCCGATGTGCCGGGCTGGGACCGTGTCGCCACTGCGCCCGCCTATCCGTGGGAACCGCGCGCGGCCGGGGCGGACCGGCGAGTGCTGGCCAGCTATCGCGATGGCGAGGGGCGGGTGGTCGACGTGCTGTACGCGCTCTACGCCGGGCAGGGCCAAGGGCGTGAGGCCGGTGCCTATGGCGAGGGCGCGCTGCCATCGGGCACAGAATGGCGCTGGCACTCCTCAACCCTTGCGGCAGACGGTGTCGCGGGCGAGCGCCTGCAGGCCCTGGGCGCGCATCGGCGCGTGGCCGAGACCTGGTATCGTGTGGGCGACTGGACAGGTGGCAGCGCGATCCGCCTGAAACTCGTCACCATGCGCGATAACGTTTTGCTGACTGCCGAGCCGACAGCCATGCTCATCCTTTCCGCCGAAGAGCGACCGGGCGTCGATCCGGTAGTCGCCGTGGCCGACTTTCGCCGCGCTACCGGAGGCCTCGGCGAATGGATGGACCGGGCAGGCTCGTCCCGCTAGGCACACCCCATGTGCGGCATTGCGGGCATCTATCATACGGGCACCATCAAGCCGGTCGATCCCGCGCGGGTCGAGCGGATGTGCGACGTGCTTGCCCACCGCGGGCCGGACGGATCGGGCGTATGGAGCGCGCCGGGCGTGGCGCTGGGGCACCGTCGCCTGTCGATCATCGACCTCGCCGGATCGCCGCAGCCCATGCATTCGGCGGACGAGCGCTGCACCATCGTATTCAACGGAGAAATATACAATTTCCGCGAGTTGCGGCGCGAGCTCGAGGAAACGGGTGCCGTCTTCCGCACCGATGGGGATACCGAGGTTATCCTCGCCGCGTGGGAGCGGTGGGGGGAGGAGTGCGTCAGCCACCTCAATGGCATGTTCGCCTTTGCGCTGTATGATCGGCGGGATCGCACGCTGTTTCTCGCCCGCGACCGGCTCGGCGTCAAACCGTTGTTCCTGGCGGAGCTGTCGGACGGATCGCTTGCCTTTGCCTCGGAACTGAAGGGCCTGCTTGCCCACCCGCTGCTGCGGCGCGAGGTCGATCCGCTGGCGGTGGAGGACTACATGACCTGGGGTTATGTGCCCGATCACCGCTCTGTTCTTAAGGGCGTTGCGAAGCTTCCCGCCGGGACGACCCTGCTGCTGCGGCACGATCGCCCGGTGCCCGAGCCGCGCCGATATTGGGACATCGATTTCACCCGCCGCCATCCCGGCAAGGCTCGCGATATCGAGGCCGAGCTGCTGCATCACCTGAAGCAGGCGGTCGAAAGCCGCATGGTCGCCGACGTGCCATTGGGTGCGTTCCTGTCTGGCGGCGTGGACAGCTCCAGCGTGGTCGCCTTCATGGCCGAGGCGAGCCGAAAGCGGGTGACCACCTGCTCCATCGGCTTCGACGTCGCCAGCGCCGACGAGACGACCTACGCCGAGGAGGTCGCCCGCCGCTTCAACACCGATCACCACGCCCGCACGGTCAGCGCCGACCAGTTCGAGGCCATCGATACGGTGGCAGGCATGTTCGACGAGCCGTTCGCCGATGCCAGCGCCCTGCCGACCTGGCGCGTCTGCCAGTTGGCGCGCGAGCATGTGACCGTGGCGCTGTCCGGCGACGGGGCAGACGAGGCCTTTGCCGGATACCGCCGCCAGGTGTTTCACGCCCATGAGGAACGGGTTCGCTCGCTTATCCCGCACGGACTGCGCCGCAAGGTGCTGGGTCCGCTGGGCGAGGCCTTTCCCAAGCTCGACTGGGCACCGCGTCCCTTGCGGGCAAAGGCCACCCTGCAATCGCTGTCCGGCAGCGGGGCGCAGGGGTATGCCCGCGCGCTCGCCGTGGTGGGCCCCGAACAGCGCCTTGGACTTTACGGCCCCGATCTCGCGCGCGGCGTAGGCGATTACCGGGCCGAGCACATGCTGGAGGCGCTGATGAACCGCGCGCCGGCGAGTTCCGGCCTGGATGCCGCGCAGTATGCCGACCTCGCGTTCTGGTTGCCCGGAGACATCCTGACCAAGGTCGATCGCACCAGCATGGCGGTCGGGCTGGAGGCGCGTGAGCCGCTGCTCGATCACCGGCTGATCGAATTCGCCGCCACGCTGCCGGAAAACCTCCGGGTGCGGGGCGGGCAGGGCAAGTTCGTGCTGAAAAGAGCGATGGAGCGCTATCTGCCGCGCGATATCCTGTATCGGCCCAAACAGGGCTTCGTGACCCCGATCGCCGAATGGTTCCGCGGGCCGCTGGCGGGCAAGGCGCGCGGTATATCCAAGAGCGCGATGCTGGCGCGCACGGGTTGGTTCGATAACGATCGGATCGCCGCGCTGGCCGAGGCGCATATCGCGGGCCGTTCCGATCATTCGCGGCTGCTGTGGCAACTGCTCATGCTGGACCGATCGCTGGCGCGGCTGGGGATTGCCTAGCCGCTGGCGTCCCAGCCGCTGCCTGGGCCGTGGCCCAAGGCCATGTAGTCGGCGCTCTGCATCTCTTTCAGCCGGCTGACCGTGCGGGCGAATTCGAAGGCGCCGTCACCGGCCTGATAGAGGTCCTCCGGCGCTACCTCTGCCGTAACAAACAGTTTCACCCGTTGTTCGTAGAGCGCATCGACCAGCTTGATGAAACGCAGCGCCTCGTTGCGATTGTCCGGGCCCATGCGCGGCACACCCACCAGGATGACGGTGTGATAGGCGCGGGCGATGGCGAGATAGTCGGCCGCACCGCGGTTCTCGCCGCACAGCCGCTTGAAGCTGAAGACGGCCACGCCCTTGAAGCTCTTGGGTACGTGCAAGGATCGCCCGCCGCCCAGGTCCAGATCTGCGCTGGGCACGTTTGCCGCATCCTCGGGCGCATAGTCGGTCAGGCGGAAGAACGCCTCGCGCACGCTTGCGGTAGCGGCGTCGCCCAGCGGGGTGTGCCAGGTGTCGAGATCGCCCAGCCGCTCCAGCCGGTAATCGGTCGGCCCATTGAGAGGCACGGTGTCCATCGCCCGCTCGACCAGTTCGATGAAGGGCAGAAACAGCGAACGGTTGAGGCCATCCTTGTAAAGATCGCGCGGCGGGCGGTTGCTGGTAGCCACCACCGTCACCCCCTCGTCTTCCATAAGCGCGGTGAACAGCCGCGCCATGATGGCGGCATCGGCTGTGTTGGTGACGACCATCTCGTCAAATGCGAGACATTTGAGGTCGGCCGCCAGCCGCTTCGCCACGCGGCGCACCGGGCCTTCGGCCTGCTTCTCCCGCTCCTCGCGCAACAGCGCGTCGACTTCGAGCATGAAGGCATGAAAATGCACGCGGCGCTTTTCGGGGATGGCGAGTGTGTGGACGAACAGGTCCATCAGCATGGATTTCCCGCGACCCACGCCGCCCCACATGTAGACGCCGCGCGGGCTTGCATCGCCCTTGCCGAACAGGCGGCCCAGCAGGCCGGTGGGCGCATCCGCTTCCAGCTCCCGCTGCAGGCGATCGAGCCGCTCGGCCGCCCGGCGCTGGTCCGGGTCGGCGCGCAGTTCGCCTGCCGCGATCAACTTTTCGTAGGCGGCGAGCAGACCGCTCAGACGTGCCGCTCCATTTCCATCTTCTTGATCTCGGCAATCGCTCGCGCGGGGCTGAGGCCCTTGGGGCACACGTTGGCGCAGTTCATGATGGTGTGACAGCGGTAGAGCCGGAACGGATCCTCCAGCGCGTCGAGCCGCTCGCCGGTCATCTCGTCACGGCTGTCGGCCAGCCAGCGATAGGCCTGGAGCAGGATGGCCGGGCCGAGAAACTTGTCGCTGTTCCACCAATAGCTGGGGCAGGCGGTCGAACAACAGGCGCACAGGATGCATTCGTACAGGCCATCCAGCTTCTCGCGCTGTTCGGGCGATTGCAGGCGCTCCTTGCCGCTCGGCGTGGTGGAGACGGTCTGCAACCACGGGCGGATGCTGGCGTACTGGGCGTAGAAATGCGTGAAGTCGGGGACGAGGTCCTTGATGACTTCCATGTGCGGCAGCGGGGTGATGCGGATGTCGCCCGGCAGGTCCTCTATCGCGGTGGTGCAAGCGAGGCCGTTCTTGCCGTTCATGTTCATCGAACATGATCCGCAAATGCCCTCGCGGCAGGAGCGGCGAAAGGTCAGCGTCGGGTCGATCTCGTTCTTGATGCGGATCAGCGCATCCAGCACCATCGGTCCGGTGGCATCGAGGTCGAGTTCGAACGTGTCGTAGCTGGGGTTCTTGCCGCTGTCGGGATCGTAGCGATAGATCCGGAACTGTTTCACGCGCGCCGCGCCATCCGCCCGATGGACCTTGCCGTCCTTGCGGATGCGGCTGTTCTTGGGAAGGGTGAAGGTGGCCATGCGCTGTATCCCGGTGCGAGTGCTTGCGCTCCATCTAGCGTGTGCCACGCCTGACGCAAGGCACTCGCGCCCGGTTGGCGCCTAGAAATCCCCGCGAACAGACAGGCTGAAGATCGGCCCGATCAGGCGGTCGCGGCGCTCGGTAAAGGCAATGGGGGAGGCATCGCGCAGCCCTTCGAACACGGTACGGTCGCGGTAGGACCGGGCGCCGAGGATGTTGCCCACCCCGGCCGCGACGGTGAGGCCAAAGACGTCCTTGTTCTCCACCGAGGCGCTGACGAACCACGGCCCTTCGGTGGCACGGGAAACCTCGTTGCTGCGGTAGCGCGGCTGGACGTAAGCGTGGCTTGCCCCCACCGAATAGGCCCAGTCGGTATCGGGAACGTCGTGGCGCAGGTTGAAGCTCGCCTGCCGGGTGGCAAAGCCGCTCCACTGGCGATCCTCGCCGGTGAAGGGGTCGCTCTGGCGCGAGGTCTGAAAAACAACGGTCGAATCGAGCCGCATCCCGCGCACGCCCAGCGGATCCAGGTTGATCGAGGATTCGGAAACGACCGCAGCCGCCCAGGCGCTGGGGATATTGCCCACCGCCTCGCCCCCGCCCGCAACGGGCACGATATCGACACGATCCTCCACGTCGCGATAGATGAACCGCAACCGGGTCGATCCCCAGGGGCCGAGCGTCTTGCCCAGTTCGCCTTCCACGCTCCAGTCCTGTTGCGGGCGCAGTTCGGCGTTCCCGGCGTTCTGGTTGTCGTCATCCAGGAAGGCGCGCGCGAGGAAATCGTAGAACGACAGCTGTCCCACGCGCCGGGCGACGCGCAGCGACGCATCGAACCCGCCGCCCGGCTGCCAGGCCAGCGATAGCGAACCCTTGGGCCGCAGGAAGCTGCGCGTCAGGCCGCCATCGCCGGTCTGCATGATGGTCGAATGTTCGGCGCCGGCGATCAGCTGGAACGACAGGTTGCTGGTGATGGGGCGGCCGAAGCTGAGCGATCCTTCGTACCGGTCCTCGCTCACCCCGCCGCTGCCGCCGGGGAAGGGCACCTCCGTGAACGCGCCGTCGTCATCCAGCAGGAACAGCGCGGCGACATTGTCCAGGGTGTTGAACGCCGCTTCGCCCGCCACCTGCCAGTCGCCGCCGAACATGCGCCAGGTGTATTCCCCGCGGCCGATGGTCTCGCCAATATCGCCCGATTGCGTGTAGCGGCTGCCCAGCGTTGGGGAGGCGTCGGCGAATTCGGTGATGACGGTCTGGGCAAAGGGTTCGCGGCTGAAACGCCTGAGGCCGATGGTCTTGAGCCGGCCGGGGCCGAGATCGAACGCGATGTCCCCACCGATCTGCCAGTTCCAGCTGTCCCCGTTCTGGCGCACCGAGCGGACCTGACCAACGCCGTCGAGGAAGGCGCGCGTGCCGTCTTCACGGTAGCGGTCGTAGACGCGCTGGTACTGACCGTTGAGATTGGCCTCGACCGATCCTGCCGGATCCCAGTTGATGCTGCCCGACAGGCGGGGCGAATCGTAATCGCTCGTGAAGACCTCGTCGCGCGTTTCGATCAGCGCGCCGCCACCGTCATACACCAGCGTGGGGCCACCGGCGCCCGAGCGTCCGGAATTTTCGTTGTTCAGGCCCACCTGATACTCGACGGTCCCCGAACGGCCACTGAGCGAGACCGTGCCGCGGGTCAGCAGCGGATCGGTGAAATTGCTGCGGAATTCGGGGTTCCAGGCGAACTGTCCGGAAAGATCATTGGCCCGGTAGACGATATTGGCGACCTGCCCGGACAAGCCGGGAATATCCAGCGTCGCGCCATCGACGATCTCGATCCGCTCCACGGTGTTGGCGGGAATGCGCTGGAGCAGCGTGAACAGCTCCTCCGACTTGTTCGACGGGCGTGCACCGTTGAACAGCACGTTGCCCGTTGCCGTGCCGAGCCCGCGGCGCTGTTCACTGTCGCGGATGTTGAACCCGGGCACCTGGCTCAGCATGTCGAGAGCGTTGCGCGGGGCATAACGCTCGAAGTCCACAGGCGTATAGACCTGTGCTTCGCCGCCGGTGGCAGGCGTCTGCACCAGTGCCGGGTCGGGGGGAGGGGCATCGCCGGTCGTCCCGCCATCCTGCGCCGCAGCGGGGAAGGCCACGGCCATCAGAGCGCAGGCCATCGCCGTCGACCACGTAAACTTGTGCGAAATCATCCCTGTCCTCCCGGTTACACTCGTAATCCAGGGACCACCTGCTTTGCGGCGACAGTGTGTTGTAGCGCTAATCCACTAAAGTTGTTTCGCGGGCGACCAACTGCTTGCGCGTCAGGCGATCAAGCCGTTGCGCCGCAGACTGTCGGCGAGAATCGTCTCGATCAGTTGTTCGTGGCTCCAGCCGAACAACACCGCCGCACGGCCGAAGACCTTTTGCGACCAGAGGTTGCAGTTGAGGTTGACCTCGAGAAAATGGATTTCACCGGTGTCCTCGTTCACCCGGAATTCGAAACGGCCATAGTCGAACGGGCGGTAATCCGCCCACAACCGACGGGTGTATTCGGCGAGCGTGGCGGCGATGCCGGCATCCTCGAACGGGTCGAGCGAATACTTCTGCGTCCGATCCACCAGGTCGCGCTTTTCCTGATAGGTGCGCAGGTGCGCAGGGTCGGACTGGCGGAAGATCATCATCGGCAGAACCACAGGATCGCCCATGGTGATGACGGGCACCTCGATATCGCTGCCATCCAGGAACGGTTCGACGATGGCATCGTGGTCCAGGCCGAAAACCTCGTCCACCGCCTCGGCCACGCCCTTTGCGTCGCTCGCGTCGCGAACGCCCCAACTGGCCGACGAATTGTTGGGCTTGATGACCCAGCGCTCGGCAGGGGGCAGGGCGGACAGGTCGACGGGCACGCCCCGGCGGAAAATCGCCCACGGCGCGGTCGGCACGCCGGCCGCGACGCACGACCGCTTGGCGAGGTGCTTGTCATCGCCCAGCCCGCGCACGATCGGGCTTGCGCCGAGGTAAGCGATGTTCGCACGCTCGCACAGCAGCGGGCACAGCATCTCCGAATTGAAGAAGCCCGCGCGATTGAGCAGGGGGAAGACGAAATCGACGTCGGGCTTGTCGAAAAGCATATCGAAATTGTCGTTGATGGTCAGGTTGAGGCCCAGCGCGGTCAGCGTCTCGCGCATCTCGACATGATAGCGCGCATGGTTGCCGTCTTCCGCCGAACCCTGTCCATCCCACAGGGCGTTCTTTGCCAGGAACAGTATCCGCAAGGCTTCCTTGGCCTCGGCAGGGATCACGAGCGGGGGAACGGTGGCAGGCAAGAACTGACCCTTCAAAATTGATTTGACGGCTCTGTAGGGCGGCATAGGGGGAATTTCTAGGACTACTCACCAAGGGCGCGGTCAAATCGAACACCACCAACCAGAGGCGACCGGCGTGGCCGCCCGCACCGCCGGGATCGCGAGCGAACTGCTGGCTAGCGGCGGGGATGCGCGCATCGTCGTTGACGCCGATACCGGCACCAACCGGTATTTCGCCACGCCCTGGCCCCGCGATACGGTGACCTACGCGTCCTCGACCGCCAACGATATTTCGCCCGAAGCCTTTGCCCATGTCTGTGCCGTTATCGAGAATGGGCAGCCCGGATATGCCGCGCACCTGGCGCAGTTGCGCGCACGGCTGCGCGCCGCATACGGCCTGGCTGACGATATTGACGTGGTCTTCGCCGCATCGGGCACCGATCTTGAATATGTCGCGCTTGCGGCCGTCATCGGGAAGGCGGCGGGGGGCGTGCACAATGTCCTGATCGGCGCGGACGAGGTGGGCAGCGGCTGCATCCACTCCGCCCATGGGCGCTATTTCGCGCAGGAAACGGCCCGCGGGATCGCCGTCGCCCCGGGAGAAACGGTGGCGGGCCTGGAAGCTGTCGGTCTCACGGACATTCCCGTGCGAGCGGAGGATGGAACGGCGCGATCCAGCGAGGACATTGCCGCCGCCGTCGATGCGCAGATTTCCGAGGCCGAAAGGCTCGGCAAGCACGCACTGGTCCACGTCGTGCATGGCTCCAAGACCGGGCTCATCCTGCCCCGCATGAACGACCTTGTCGCACTACAGCGGCGCTGGGGCAAACGGGCAAGCTTCGTCGTCGACGCCTGCCAGGCGCGTCTGGGTGAGGACGCGGCGCGGGCGTATCTCGAAGCGGGCTGCATCCTGCTTGTCACCGGGTCGAAATTCATGGGCGGTCCGCCATTCAGCGGCATGGCGCTGTTGCCGCCGGGGCTTGCAAAGCACGCCGCTCCGCTTCCCCTGGGGCTGGCCACCATCTTCCGGAAAGCCGAATGGCCGCTGCACTGGCCCGGCGCCGATGCCTTGCCGGACGAAGAAAACCCCGGCCTTGCCCTGCGTATCGAGGCGGCTGTCTACGAACTCGAACGGTTCCATGCCCTGCCACCCGGCCGCCGCGCCGAGGTGGCCGAACTGTTCCAGAATACCGTCCGATCTGCCCTGGTGGAGCCGCTTGGGCTGGAGCAGGTGCTGCCCACCGCGACGGGGAACATGGATGAAAGCGACGCGCATCCGACTGCCATGAAGACGCTGGTGACGCTGTCGCTGGCCGGACTGCCCGGCGTCGTCACACTGGCCGATGCCGAGCGGCTGCATCGCCAGCTTGTAACGCAAGGTGTCAGGCTCGGTCAGCCGGTGAAATGCGTGCGTCTGCCGGATGGAGAGTGGGGCGCCACGCTGCGGGTCGGCCTTTCGATGCCGCAGGCAAGCCGCCTTGCCGCGATGGCGGACGGGGATGCGATTGCAGCGCTGATGCGCGACATGCAGCGGATCGCCTCCGCGCTATCCGGGCAGGCGCGTCCATCGTAGTCTTCGCCGATATGGTGTAGACCGGGCATTGGGCGTGCAATGAAAACGTGGAAACCGATGGCTCTGGCGCGCTGGTACGACAATACGATCCTGCCACGGGTCATCGCAGCGGGGTGCGGTGCCGACCGGCTGGAGCGACTGCGCCGCGAAGTCGTGCCATTGGCGCGCGGCGCGGTGTTCGAACTGGGCTGCGGCGGCGGGTACAACCAGCCGCTCTACGATCCGGCGCTGATCTCCAGCTTCTCCGGCATCGACCCGAACCCCGCGTTGCTGGTTGCAGCGCGCGCGGCGGCGGCGGCGCGTGCGGCAGCGGCAGGCGGCGGTTGGCCGATCGACATCCGCGAGGGGCGGGGCGAGGAAATTCCGTTCCACGATGGCGCCTTCGACACCGTGGTCTGCACCTTTACCCTGTGCAGCGTGGACGACGCACCGCGCGTACTGGCGGAGATCCGCGGTGTGCTCAAACCCGCAGGATTGCTGCTGTTCCTCGAACATGGACGCGCCCCCGATCCCGGGCCGGCCCGATGGCAGCGGCGGATTGAACCGGTGTGGAAACATGTGGCCGGCAACTGCCACCTGACCCGCGAAATCGGCAACGGCATCCGCGCCGCCGGGTTCGAAATCGAACCGATCGGGCGCGACTATCTCGCTTATGTGCTGAAGTGGGCGGGATGGATGGAATGGGGCATGGCCCGGCGGGCCGGCGCCTGAACCCGCCCCGACGCGCCGGAGTTACGTCCCGGGCGGGATTTCGGGCTTGGGAATGTCCATGCCCAGTCGCTGGCCCAGTATCCATTCTGCCACCGCGTAGGTGCGCGCATTGTCGACGTCGATCGCCAGCGCGCCGTCTTCATAGACGACCGCGTCGATATGCAGGCCCAGGCGCTTGCCAAGCCGCGCCATGCCCTGTCGCATGGTCACGAGTTTTGCGGCCATCAGCATGATGTTCAGCAGACCGAAGGCGCGCACCATGCGCCCGCGGTTCTTCATGAACTGACCGCCTTCGCGAAAGACCTCGGCCGCGGCCAGGCTCTTGCGACCGTTGAGGCCGAACAGGTTGCAACTGGCATAGCCGTTATCGCGAAAATCGTAGAAGCCGCGCTGGCCCTGCCGGTGCACGGCCCACACCCGGTCGCGGGTGGTGAGGGTGATGATGGCGTCGCAGGTGGCGAGAGCGCTGCGCGCCTGTTCGAACGAGTTCGGCGTCAGCAAGACGTTGTCCGCCGTGGTGATGATCACGGGGGTGTCTTCACCCCTGGTGGCGGCGATGACGCTGTTCACGATGTTGCTGTCGGAATCGATCGTTTCGATCGGTATGCCGCGATCCCGATACGTCGTCAGCACAGGTTCCACCGCCTGCTGTCCGTCGGGCTCGATCACCACCCTGATCGCCTGGATGGCGGGCAGGGTGGTGAGGGTATCGAGCACGTGTTCGATCAACGGCCTGCCGCAGATCGGTACCATGGCCTTGTGGCTGACCCCCGCCCGCTGGGCGAGAGGGTTGACCACCCCGGCGCGCTGGGCGGCGAGGACGACGACGGTTACGGGCAACTGGGACATGACGGGTGTCAGGTTAGCACGGCTTTCCTATTCACCGAAAGTGCGCTGCCACCAGCCGCCGCGCTTGCGTGCGGATTCGGCTTCGGTCCCACCATCGATTTGCGGTGCGGGATTTTCGGCCTCGGTGGTTTGCGCTGACGCCGCAGGGTCTTCTGCGAGGACCTCGGGTGCATCCGGCATATCCTGTACCGCCACTTCCGCTTCCGCCGCAGGCTCAACCTTCTTGCGCGAACGGCGCTTGGGCTTTTCGTCGGCCTGTGGTGCCGCCTCGGCAACGCTATCCGCTTCCGGAGCAGGCTCGGCCTTCTTGCGCGAGCGGCGCTTGGGCTTCACGTCTTCCTCGGGCTGGGCCTCTTCGGCAGGTGCCGGTTCGGCAGCAGCGTCCTGGGCCACCACGGCTTCGCCTTCATCGGCCTTCTTGCGACGCGAGCGACGCTTGGGCTTCTCTTCCGCTTCGGGCACAGGCGCTTCGGGCACAGGTGCTTCGAGTGCCGGCACTTCGGCTTCCGGGGCGGCTTCGGCCTCCGCTTCCGGCTCTACCGGCTCGTCGGTTTCAACAGCCGAACTGGCATCGTCTGCCTCGCTTCCGCTTTCCTCGTTACGACGACCGCGTCCACGACCGCCACGGCGACGGCGGCGCTTGGGGCGATCCTCGGCGCCTTCGTCGTCACGAGCCGGCGCGGAGCTGGCTTCGCCTGCCTCCTCGCCTGCTTCGCTGTCACCGTCCGGGCTTTCACCATCCGCGCTATCACGGTCCGAATTATCGCCGTCCTCGCGGCCCTTGCTGCGACCGCGGCCGCCGCGACGGCGCCGACGACGCTTGCGCGACGCCCCATCGTCATCGTCGGACCCGCGATCGGTGTCGCTCTCGCCATCGGACTCGCCGTCTTCATCGGCGGTATCGTCATCGTAGATCTCGTCCTCGTCGTCGCTGTCATCGACGATGGGATCGAACCGGGGTGCCTCGGTCGGCTTGGGGCCGGATGATGCAACGCGCATCTTGGCGCCTTCGTCCTCACCCTCGGGCTCCACTACCACGGTGACATTGTACCGGTGCTCGATTTCGGCCAGGTCGGCGCGCTTGGCATTGAGCAGGTAGACTGCCGCCTCCGTCGACGCGAACAGCGTGATGGCCGTGCCCTTGCCGCGCGCCGCCTCGTCCTCGATCAGGCGCAGTGCCGAAAGGCCCGCGCTCGATGCGGTGCGCACCAGGCCTGTACCATCACAGTGCGGGCATTCGCGGGTCGTCGCCTCGAGCACGCCGGTGCGCAGGCGCTGACGGCTCATCTCCATCAGGCCGAAGCCGGAAATGCGGCCCACCTGGATGCGCGCGCGATCGTTCTTGAGTGCGTCCTTCATGGCGCGCTCCACCTTGCGGGTATTGCCGCTGCGCTCCATGTCGATGAAGTCGATCACCACCAGGCCCGCCATGTCGCGCAGGCGCAACTGCCGGGCGATCTCACGCGCGGCTTCCAGGTTGGTGTTGAGCGCGGTCGCCTCGATGCCGTGTTCCTTGGTGGAGCGGCCCGAGTTGATGTCGATGGATACCAGCGCCTCGGTCGGGTTGATTACCAGATAGCCACCCGACTTGAGCTGTACGACGGGGTCATACATCGCGCGCAGCTGGTCTTCGGCGCCATAACGCTGGAACAGCGGCACGGGGTCGGAATACTGCTTCACCCGCCGGGCGTGGCTGGGCATCAGCAGCTTCATGAACTCCTTGGCGGCCTTGTAGCCTTCCGGCCCCTCGACCACGACTTCCTCGATCTCGCGGTTGTAGATGTCGCGGATCGCGCGCTTGATCAGGTCGCTGTCCGAATGGATCACGCTGGGCGCACTGGACGACATCGTGCGTTCACGGATCTCGTCCCACAGGCGGGCGAGATAATCGAAGTCGCGCTTGATCTCGGGCTTGGTGCGCGAAAGGCCGGCGGTGCGCACGATCAGCCCCATGCTCTTGGGCAAGGACAGGTCGGAGACGATGGTCTTCAGACGCTTGCGATCGCTGCCGCTGCTGATCTTGCGGCTGATGCCGCCACCGTGGCTGGAATTGGGCATGAGCACGCAATAGCGACCCGCAAGGCTGAGATAGCTGGTGAGCGCCGCGCCCTTGTTGCCGCGTTCTTCCTTCACGACCTGGACGAGCAGGACCTGGCGGCGCTGGATGACGTCCTGGATCTTGTAACGACGACGCAGCGCCTGGCGCTTGGCGCGCGCCTCGTCGATTTCCTTGGCGCGGCTGCCGGAGCGACCCCTGGACGGGCCCTTGCCACCCTGGCGACGACCACGCCCGCGACCGCGGCCGCGCTGCGACGATCCGCCCTCCGCGGTGTCGTCAGCTTCGGCATCGTCGGCGTCTTCTTCATCTTCCGAGGCGTTGTCCTGGCCATTCTCGAGGTGACCGTCCTCGATGGTGGCGACATCGTCCTTCTCGGAGGTGTCGATTTCCTCGACACCCGCCTCGTCCTCGTCCTCGTCTTCCTCGTGGCGATCACGTGCGTCGCGGTCGTCGTCCTCGTCCTCCTCGGCGCGCAGGGCGGCTTCTTCCTCGGCCGCCTCGGCCTCGGCAGCCAGCAGCGCGGCGCGGTCCGCGGCGGGGATCTGGTAATAGTCGGGATGGATCTCGCTGAAGGCGAGGAACCCGTGACGGTTGCCGCCAAAGTCCACGAACGCTGCCTGTAGCGACGGTTCGACCCTGGTTACCTTGGCGAGATAGATGTTGCCCTTGATCTGCTTGTGTTCAGCAGATTCGAAATCGAATTCCTCGATCCGGTTACCTTTGAGGACCGCGACCCGGGTTTCTTCCGGGTGGCGCGCGTCGATGAGCATGCGCGTTGCCATTGATAATTCTCCGGGCAGGGCGCCATGCGCTGCCGGGGCCGGTTGAAGCCCCCGCGTGCGTGCGCCGCTGCCGATATGTGTGGGTTCCGCCAAGTGCTTGGCGAGAAGTGATCATGGCCCCGGTGCCTGTGCGGCAGTCGGGGTTGCGAAACGTGTCTGCCTGGATGCGAAGGCGCAGGGTATGCATCTGCGCTTCAAGAACCGAAGATTGCGCCGAAGCGTACCCATGCCCTTGCGAACATGCGGTAACAATCGGGCTCCAACTTGGCATCGCGGCATCAACCTGTAAGACGTGCCGGAAGCGGACGGATGCCGCCCCGGTGCTACCGACAGGAAAAATCGTGCCGGCAACCACTCGCTAGCATCCGGGGAAAGCTGTCGCAACCTTGTTGCGCGAGCGCGCATATTTCCCTTTGGACGATGTCAAGGATGATGCAGGCTTCGCGCGCTGCATCGGGGAGGGAGCGGAACGCGCGTGGCATATCGCATCCAGTTGGGATTGCTCTTTGCGTTTCCGGTGCTGCTGGTCGTGCTGGTCTATGCGCTGGGCAGGACGATCCCGGTGCCGGTGCTGGGGCGCGACTATGTCATTACCATGCCGTTGCCCGATCCTGACGCGGGCATAGGTCTGCCGCAGATCGCCGGCCCGACAGATCCCACGCGCCCGCTTGTCGTGATCGACGCCGGCCACGGCGGCCCCGATCCGGGCGCCGTAGGGGAAAGCCTGCGAGAAAAATCGCTGGTCCTCGGCCTTGCCCGGGCCCTGCGTGACAGGCTGGTGGCGGAAGGCGGCATCCGCGTCGCCATGACGCGCGAGGATGACCGGCTGATCGTGCTGGGAGAACGCGCCGAGATTGCCCGTGCGCTGGGTGCCGACCTGTTCATCTCGATACACGCCGATTCGGCGGGCGAGCGGGAAGGCGTGGGGGGCGCGAGCATCTATACCCTCTCCGAAACCGCCAGCTCCGAGGCCGCCGCGCGCTTTGCCGAGCGCGAGAACGAGGCCGACGTGATCAACGGCGTGGACCTTTCCGGCAACGACCGCGCAGTGAACGATATCCTGGTGGAACTGTCGCAGCGGCGCACGTCGGAACGGTCGATCGAATTCGCCTCGCTGATCGCGCGCGAGGGGGAGGGCACCTTGCGGTTCCACCCGCAGGCGCGCCGCTCTGCCGCGCTGGCCGTGCTGCGCGCGCCGGATGTTCCGGCGGTGCTGTACGAAGCCGGCTTCGTCTCCAATCCGAGCGAGGCAGAAGCACTCGCCTCGCCCGAGGGTCAGGAGCGGTTCGCGCAGGTGCTGGCACGGGCCATCCGCATCTTTTTCGCCCGCCAGTCCGACGGCTAGATAGAGCGGCGCTGGCGTTGCCGAATGCGACGGGGCGCGCGCATTCAGTGTGGCGCCATGCTTTTTCATCATGCTAGGGCGCCAAGCATGACCGAAGCCTACATCGAGGACAGCGAAAGCGGCATCGCCCGCATAACCCGCCGCATCCGGCGCGGGGGAGAAGGCGCGTGGGCGCGCGTGCGGGATACGTGGCAGGCGAACGCAAGGTTCCGCCGCGCCGCCTGGGTCCTGGGCGGCGGGCTGCTGCTTGCGGTGATCGGCTTCTTCTGGCTCACCAAGGATCTGCCCGACGCGGAGACGCTGCTGGAGTACGAACCCAACCTGCCCAGCGTGGTGCGCGGCATCGATGGCGACATCGTCCATCGGTTCGAGCGTGAACGGCGGGTGGAACTGCAATTCCAGGATTTTCCCACGCAACTGATCAACGCCTACACCAGCGCCGAGGACGAGACGTTCTGGACCCATGGCGGGATAGACATTGGTGGTTTCACCGGCGCGGTAATCGATTACGTCTCGAAGCTGGGATCGGGCGAGCGCGCCGTCGGCGGATCGACGATCACCCAGCAGGTGGCCAAGAACATCCTCGTTGGCAACGAATACTCGGTCACCCGCAAGCTGCGCGAAATGGTGCTGGCGACCCGCATCGAAGGCGTGCTCGACAAGCGCGAGATCATCACGCTCTACCTCAACGAGATCCCTCTGGGCCGTCGCAGCTTCGGCGTGCAGGCCGCGTCGCGTGCCTATTTCGACAAGGACGTGGACGATCTCGAACTGCAGGAAATGGCCTTTCTCGCCATCCTCCCGCGTGCTCCCGAGGTCTACGGCCGCAGCGCCTATGCCGCCACCGCCGTCGAACGGCGTGACCGCGTCCTCGATTCGATGGAGGAAAACGGCCACATCACTGCGGCCCAGCGCGATGCCGCCAAGGCTAAGCCGCTCGGCATCTTCCAGGGGCAGCGAGAGGACCGCTCGGCGGATGCGGGATATTTCTTCGAGGAGGTGCGCCGCCAGCTCATCGCCCGCTACGGCGAAGAGGCCGAGGACGGTCGCAACAGTGTCTATGCGGGCGGTCTGTGGGTGCGCACCTCGCTCGACACGGAACTGCAGGATGCGGCGCAGAACAGCCTGCGTGCGGCGCTGCTGCGCTATCACGGCAATCGGGGGTGGACGGGGCCGCTGGCCACGCTGAACCCGGACAACGGCGACCTCGCCCAGCAGCTCGCCAGTTCCTACCTCGGCGTCGATTACGACGATTGGCGGGTGGCTGTTGTCACCGGCAAGAACGGCGGCGGGGCGGACATCGCCTTTGCCAATGCCGATGTCGGCCGGATCAGCAGCGCACCCGACGCGCTGGTCGCGGGCAATGTGATCGCTGTTTCCCCCAGCGGCAACGGCTGGCGCCTGGAAGCCTTGCCCGAGGTCTCCGGCGGCTTCCTGGCCATGCAGCCGCTCACCGGCCGGGTGATGGCGATGCAGGGCGGGTTCGATTCGCGCATCGGTGATTTCAACCGGGCCACGCAGGCCGAGCGGCAACCGGGTTCGACGATCAAACCCTTCGTCTACGCCGCCGGCCTCGACACCGGGATGACGCCGGCCACGATCGTGCCGGACCGGCAGTATTGTTACTACCAGGGCGCCAATCTGGGCCAGCACTGCTTCACCAACTTCGGCGGCGAACGCGGCGGCGGGGAATACCCGATGCGCTACGGGCTCGAACAGTCGAAGAATCTGATGACCATGCATATCGCCATGGACGCCGGGATGGAGAACGTGATCGAGACTTTCGAGCGCGCGGGCATCGTCGACGAAGGCGCGTATGAGCCCTATCCGTCGTTCGCGCTGGGCGCCGGTGACACGACGGTAGAGCGCATGGTCGCCGCCTATTCGATGCTGGTGAACCACGGCAGGCTCAACCGTCCGTCACTGATCGACTTCATCCAGGACCGCGACGGCAAGGTCATCTGGCGCGCTGACGAGCGCGAATGCACGGGCTGCAACATGGACGAGTGGGACGGCGGCGCCATGCCCCGCTTCGGCCCGACCGGCCGCCAGCAGATGGATCCGCGCACCGCGTTCCAGGTCGTCCACATGTTGGAAGGCGTGGTCCAGCGCGGCACCGCCACGCGCCTGCGCGATCTCGACATTCCGCTGTTCGGCAAGACCGGCACCACCAACGGCCCGACCAACGCCTGGTTCGTGGGCGGTTCGCCCGATATCGTGGCCGGCACCTATATCGGTTTCGATCAACCGCGTAATCTTGGCGGATACGTTCAGGGCGGCAATACCGCGGCGCCGATCTTCAAGCAGTTCGTCGAGGAAACGCCCGACCACTGGAGCGGACGGCCCTTCGTGGCCCCCGCCGGCGTGCGCATGGTGCGGATCGATCGGCGCAGCGGCCGCCGCGTGTTCGATGGCTGGCCCGCCGGCGCCCCGACGGATGCGATCATCTGGGAAGCGTTCAAGCCCGATACCGAACCACGCCGGGCGCAGCGGCAGGACGATATCGACGCGCTGCGCAACCAGATCCTCGCAGGACTGCGCCGCATCAGCCGGAGCGGCGCTGCCCCGCGGCGCCAGACCACCACCAGCGCCTCGGAGGAAAGTTTCCCCGAGGAACAGGGCGGCATCTACTGATCCCACGCCTTTCGCCGCGCCTGCACTTGCGCTAGGCGCGCCGCTTCAATCTTACGGAGAACATTCCATGCGTGCCGAGGGGCAGGCTCATATCGACCGGATCGAGGCGGCGCTGGCGCTGGTGAAGAAGTCGCTCGACTGGGATCGTGCCCTGCGCCGGCTCGACGAGCTGGAAGCGCGCGTGCAGGATCCCAACCTGTGGAACGATCCCAAGCAGGCGCAGGCGATCAGCCGCGAGCACAAGCAGCTCAAGGACGCCGTGGAGACGGTGCGTGAAATCACCACGGAGATGACCGACGCGGTTGAGTTCGTGGAGATGGGCGAGGCCGAGGGTGATGACGAGGTTATCGCCGACGGGCTCGCCAGCCTCAGCGGGCTCGCTGCCCGCGCCGATCGCGACAAGGTCAAGGCGCTCCTATCGGGCGAGGCGGATGGCCATGACACCTATCTCCAGATCAATTCCGGCGCCGGCGGGACCGAGAGCCAGGACTGGGCCGAGATGCTCATGCGCATGTACGCGCGGTGGGCGGAGCGGCGCGGCTTCAAGGTGGAGACGGTGGAATATGCCGCGGGCGAACAGGCCGGCATCAAGAGCGCCACGCTGCTGATCAAGGGCGACAACGCCTACGGCTATTCCAAGACCGAGAGCGGCGTCCACCGCCTCGTCCGCATTAGCCCCTACGACAGCTCCGCGCGCCGCCACACCAGCTTTTCCAGCGTCTGGGTCTACCCGGTGATCGATGACGACATCGACATCGAGATTAATCCCGCGGACTTGAAGGTGGACACCTATCGTGCGTCGGGCGCGGGCGGCCAGCACATCAATACCACCGACAGCGCCGTGCGCATCACCCACCAGCCGACCGGCATCGTCGTCGCCAGCCAGGCCGATCGCAGCCAGCACAAGAACCGCGCCACGGCCATGAACATGCTGAAGGCTCGCCTGTTCGAACGCGAGATGCAGATGCGCGAAGCGGTGGCGGCGGGCGAATATGCCGAGAAGACGGAGATTGGATGGGGCCACCAGATCCGGAGCTACGTGCTCCAGCCCTACCAGATGGTGAAGGACCTGCGCACCGGCGTCACCAGCCCCACGCCCGACGACGTGCTGGACGGCGCTATCGACGATTTCATCGCCGCCGCGCTGGCCCAGCGCGTGACAGGCGAAAGCGTGGACGTGGAGGACGTGGACTAGGCTCTGCCCCAGTGCAAGGCGCTTTGCCTTCCTCTCACTCACTCGCTAGAGGCCGGTAATGGCAAGAAGGCTGAGCATCCGCGTTCTGGCATGCATCGCGCTGTGCGCCGGCGTGGCTGCGTGCGATGCGGCGGACGACAGCCGCCTGCCCACGGCCCGCGACTTTCCGCGCCCCTACCGCCCCGTGTCCGAACTTGCCGGCAATTCCTTCTCTACCGAGGAACAGCGGGATAACCGGCGCGAGGCCGAGACGGTGATGGACCAGGCCTCCATCACCGAAGGCATGACCGTGGCCGATATCGGCGCGGGCGAGGGGTATTATACAGTGCGCCTGGCAGACCGGGTGGGTGACGATGGCCGGGTGCTGGCACAGGATATCGATCCCGCCGTGCTCCGCCGCCTCGGCAGCCGGGTCGAGCGGGAGCGGCACGACAATGTTTCCATCATAACCGGTGACATCGACCATCCCCGCCTGCCGCCCAATTCGTTCGATCGCATCTTCATGGTCCATATGTATCACGAGGTGACGGAGCCCTACGCCTTCCTGTGGAACATGCGCCCGGCGCTGCGCGAAGGCGGGCAGGTGATTGTGGTCGACGTTGACCGGCCGGCGGATCAGCACGGGATCGATCCGCAGCTATTGTTTTGCGAATTCGAACGGGTCGGCTATCGCCTCGTTGAATTCGTGCGAAAGCCCCAGATCGCAGGTTACTACGCGCAGTTCGAGGTTGCTGGAGAGCGGCCCGAGCCGCGCGATATCGAACCCTGCATGCAACCGGGCAATGATGACACCGCGCTTACACTGGCGGATCCGGCTACCGGGTCCGCGCAGCCCACAGGCGCAGCAAGGGAAGATGATGGCATTCAAGGGACTTAGCCCCGTCACGTACGGCGGCCGCGAGGTATGGCCGCTGGTCGAAGGGGGCAAGGGTGTCTCCGCAACCAACGGGATCAGCTCGGGCGCCTGGGCGGCAGCCGGCGGCATCGGCACGGTCAGCGCGGTCAACGCCGACAGCTACGATGTCGACGGAAACCCCATTCCGCAGGTCTATCCGCAGGCGACCCGGACAGAGCGGTTCGAACAGCTGGTGCGCTACGCCATCGACGGGGCCACCACGCAGGTGAAGATCGCGCACGAGATCGCCGGCGGGCGCGGGGCGATCAACATCAACGTCTTGTGGGAAATGGGCGGCGCGCAGCGCGTGCTGGAAGGGGTGCTGGAAAACTGCCCCGGCCTGATTACCGGCGTCACCTGCGGCGCTGGCATGCCTTACAAGCTGGCCGAGATCGCAGCGCGCTTCAACGTGCAATACCTGCCGATCATCAGCTCGGCCCGCGCCTTTCGCGCGCTGTGGAAGCGCAGCTATTCGAAGGTGCCGGACCTCATGGCGGCGGTCGTCTACGAGGATCCGTGGCTGGCGGGCGGCCACAACGGCCTTTCCAACGCCGAGGATCCGCGCCAGCCGCAGGACCCCTATCCGCGCGTTGCCGACCTGCGCGCGACCATGCGTGCCGAGGGCGTGTCGGAGGACACCGCCATCGTCATGGCGGGCGGCGTCTGGTTCCTGCGCGAATGGGAGAACTGGATCGACAATCCCGAGCTTGGCAAGGTGATGTTCCAGTTCGGCACCCGCCCGTTGCTGACCGATGAAAGCCCGATCCCGCAGGTGTGGAAGGAAATGCTGCGCACCGTGGAGCCGGGCGATGTGCTGCTGCACAAGTTCAGCCCCACCGGGTTCTACTCCTCCGCGGTCAAGACGCCGTTCCTGTACGACCTGATGCATCGCAGCGAGCGGCAGATCCCGATCTTCAAGCGTGACCAGGAAGAGGGGACCATTCCGCTCGCCGATCATGGCAAGGCCAAGTATTTCTTCGTCCACCCCGGCGACCAGCGCAAGGCCCTCGCCTGGATACACGAAGGCTTCACCGAGGCGCTGAAAACACCGGACGACACGGTGGTTTTCGTCACACCCGAAAGCGCCGACCAGATCCGGGCGGACCAGCAGGGGTGCATGGGCTGCCTGTCACATTGCGCGTTTTCCAGCTGGAAAGACCATGACGACCACACGACCGGGCGCCTGGCCGATCCCCGCAGCTTCTGCATCCAGAAGACCTTGCAGGATATCGCCCACGGCGGCGATCCTGACGAGAACCTGGCCTTTGCCGGCCACGCTGCCTACCGGTTCAAGCAGGACCCGTTCTATTCCAACAACTATACCCCCACGGTGAAGCAACTGGTCGATCGCATCCTGACGGGTGATTAGGTCAGGGTGGATGATCGGCTTTCATCGCATGACGAACACCGCGGCCTGGCCAAAGGGAGCGCGAAGTCGATGGATGCCGCCGCGCCCCCAATGCGTCGTTACCTGCGCGAGACCCTGTCGCTGCCACGGGTGCTGCTCAATCCGCTGCGGCGGGCGAGAACCGGTCCTGACATAGGTCACGGCAGGCCGGCGCTGGTCATCCCCGGCCTGACGACGGGCGACATTTCCACGACCCTGCTCCGCCGCACCCTGAAGGCCCGCGGGTTCGTGCCGGAAGGGTGGGGGCTGGGGATCAACACCGGTGCAGACCCGGCCAGGCTGAAACGACTGGAAGCCCTCATCGCCGCGCTCCATCGTCAGCATGGCAAGCCGGTGCTGCTGATTGGCTGGAGCCTTGGCGGCCTCTACGCCCGCGTCCTGGCGCACCGCATTCCGCAACACCTGGCGATGGTCGTCACGGTCGCCAGCCCGTTCGCCGGGGATCGCCGCGCCAACAACGCCTGGAAGGTCTACGAGGCGTTGAACGATCACTCGGTCTACGACGCGCCGTTCGGGGAAGACATCGAGGTCAAGCCCCCGGTGCCGACCATCGCGGTCTGGTCGGCCGTGGATGGTATCGTGGCGCCCGAATGCTGTTGCGGCGAGGATCACATGAGCGATCATCGCCTGCGCATCGACGCGCCGCATTTCGCCATCGGCACATCGCGCCGCGCAATCGAGCGGATCGTCGCCAAGATTGCCGAGGTCGAGGCGCTGGCGAACTAGGGGGACGCGCCGAAGGGCGGTGTCGGGTTGCAAGCGATCACGTCACGATGCTGACCGCGCTGCGAGGCGGCCCGCTTCAGTCGGGCTGCCAGGCGCGCTCGGAGTGGCTGGCGATGTCGAGACCTTCTAGCTCGTCTTCCTCGCTAACCCGCATGGGCATGAACAGGCTGATGGCGACCGCCAGCACCGCAGTCACCACGGCTGCGTAAATTGCCGTAACCGCCACGCCGATGCCCTGCGCCACCAGGGCGCCTGCCATGCTCCCTTCGACGTAGCCCACGCCGCCTAGCATCTCGGAAGCGAAGACGGCAAGGAGCAGCGTGCCCAGCATCCCGCCCACGCCGTGGACGGCAAACACATCGAGCGAATCGTCAATGCCCCAGCGGTTCTTGATGAGGGTAATCATCCAGAAACTCGTCAGCGCACCTGCGAGCCCCAGCACCAGGGCCGCGCCGGGCGAAACGAAAACGGCAGCAGGGGTAATGGTCACCAGCCCGGCGACGGCGCCCTTTGCAAAGCCCGCGGTAGTCGGTTTGCCGGACTTCATCTTTTCCACCAGCAGCCACGCCAGCGCGGCCGAGGCGGCGGCGACATGGGTGTTGATTATGGCAATGGACGCATCGTCGCCCGCCGTCAGCGCGCTGCCGCCGGTAAGGCCGAACCAGCCCACCCACAGCAGCATCGCGCCCAGCAAGGTCAGTCCCGGCGCGTGCGGGGGAGGTGTAACCGAGGGAAAGCCCTGTCGCTTGCCCAGCAACAGGGCAACGACCAGCGCGGAAACGCCCGCCGTGGTGTGCACCACGAGCCCTCCGGCAAAATCGCGCACGCCCAATCCGTCCAGCCATCCGCCGCCCCAGATCCAGTGCGCGACGGGGGCATAGACCAGCAGGCTCCAGGCGCCGGTAAAGGCGAGTACCCACCCGAACCGCGCGCGATCGGCCCAGGCGCCCACCATCAGCGCGGGCGCGAACGCGGCAAGGCTCATCTGGAACAACGCAAAGGTGCTTTCCGGCAAGGTCGTGCCGCCGCGAAAAGCGGTCAGGTCGATCAACATCCACTTCTGCCCGCCGCCCAGCCAGCCGCCGGCGCTATCGCCAAAGGCCAGGGTATAGCCGACCACGGTCCACAGTACCGAGGCGAGGGCAGCCACCGCGCCGATCTGCAGCAGCACGGACAGGACGTTTTTCGCCCGCACGCGCCCGCCATAAAACAGGCCGAGGCCGGGGAGGGTCATCAGCACGACCAGTGCGCTGCAAACAAGCACCCACGCCGCATCGCCGCCGTAGACGGCAGCGTTGACGGTCGCGCCCTGGCTGCCTTGCGCAGAGGCGGCCTGTGGTGCGAATGCCAGCGCGGCAGCCACGGCAAGCTTGCGAAACATGTGCGATCCCCTCCGCGGCTTTGCCTTCCCGGCGGCATCGCCTGGCGGCGAGTGGTAGGGCAATTTCCCGCGCCGGGGCAAGGCGCATTGAAAGGTTGCAGCGACTCCGCAAGGCCGCCTAGGTCCGCAGCCATGCCGCGCCTCGCCCAGTTCGCTTTTCTCGCCTTGTTGCTAGCCCCCGCCGTCGCCTCGGCGCAGGAAGTCGAACTGCCCTATTGGGCGAGCATTTCGGCCGAGGAAGCGCGTATGCGTGCGGGTCCAGCCGAGCAGTATCCCATCGCGTGGGTCTATCATCGCGTCGGTCTGCCGGTGAAGGTCGTGCGGTTCCACCAGGGATGGCGCCTCGTCGAGGAACCCGACGGCACCCAGGGCTGGATCTTCAACGCTCTCCTCAGCCGCGAGCGCACGGCGATCGTGGTGGGAGAAGATCTCGCCCCGATGCGTGCCGGCAGCGGAGCACAGGCGGACCTTCGCTGGAACCTCGAACCCGGCGTGATCGGCCTTCTGGGCGAGTGCGACGATGGCTGGTGCGTGCTCGACGTGAACGGCCATCGTGGGTTCGTCGAGCAAAGCCGGCTGTGGGGGGCGGGGGAGCCCTGACCGGACAGAAAAGGGGCGACCCGCAGGCCGCCCCTTAACATTTGATCGTAAGCAATCTTTTGGGGCGGGTTACTGGACCCGGAATTCCCGCACGACACCCTCGTTGTCGGTGATGCTTACCGTTCCCGCCGTGGTGCCGGGCTGGATGTTGTAGCACGTCTCGGACGCGCCCTGGGCCGTGAGGCAGGTGCCGCGAATGTTATCTTCCCAGGTGCCGGCCTCGGTCTGCTGACCGCCTTGCATCATGGTGTAGGAACCATCGCCGTTCAGGGTCAGCGACAGGTCCGTGCCGTCTTCCGTCGTCGAGGTGTAGGTCCCCGCAGCGGTCGTGGGGACCATCGGATTGGCTGCGGTATCGCTTTCGATGTTGGCCTCTGTCGGAGCGTCGGCATCGTTGCCGCCGCAGGCGACGACGCCGAGCGCGAGCACGGGAGCGGCGACAAGTGCGATGATGGTCTTCATGATTTCCCCTTCGTTGGAATTTTGTTGCGATTTTGCCCAGCCAACGAACAGGCAGGCGTGAAGGTCCGAGAAAGTTGTGCCGCGCCAGTGCACCCGCGGCCTGTAATCACTCCGCCGCGTTCTCCGCCACCGCGTCTTCCAGATCGCCGCCGGTGCGACGTACCGTGGATACATTGCCGTTATCTGCGGTGGTCTGCATCGAACCATCGGGCTGCATCGGTCCATCGGTGAAGCAGTTGGCGCCGTCCACGCCTTCCACGGTGAAGCAGGTCTTGCCGTCCTGCATGTAGATGCTGCCGCCGGTCGCGGTGCCATCGGCGGCGACGCGGGAGTAGGTCATGCCGGGGTGGATCTCGACCGAATCGACCTCTCCGCCTGCGCGCGTAATTTCATAGGTGCCGGGAGCGACCGCCTCGAAACCGGGGGCATCGCCGGTCAGCGGCACGCCATCGTCGCCCGGCTCGCCAGTCTCGTCGATGGTGGCCATGTCCGCGGTGTCGGTTTCCGCCTCTTCGGTGCAGCCCGCAAGCAACGCCAGCGCCGTGACGCCAATAACGATAGTCCTCATGCCAACACCTTTCCCTGTGTCTGAGCAAACCTCGGGCAGGCTTGTGTCACATGCGTGCTATCGTTGACAATGCCCAAACTGGTGGGAGCGCGCCAACGCCGAGCTCGCTATCGGTCTCAGACCAGTTCCACCGCCACGGCCGTAGCTTCGCCGCCGCCGATGCACAACGAGGCGATGCCGCGTTTCTTGCCCTGATGCTTCAGGGCGTTGAGCAGGGTGACGATGATGCGCGTGCCGCTGGCGCCGATCGGATGGCCCAGCGCGGTGCCGCCGCCGTTGACGTTGATCTTGTCATGCGGGATGCCGATGTCGCGCATCGCGAACATGGTCACGCAGGCAAAGGCCTCGTTCACTTCCCACAGGTCGACGTCGTCCACGCTCCAGCCGGTCTGGGCGAGCAGCTTCTCGATCGCGCCGACGGGGGCGATGGTGAATTCCTCGGGCGCCTGTGCGTGCGATGTCATGCCAACGATCGTGGCGACAGGCGTCAGGCCCTTTTCCTCGGCCACGCTCTTGCGGCTGAGCACCACGGCCGCCGCACCGTCGGAGATCGAGGAGGAAGTGGCGGCGGTAATGGTGCCGTCCTTGGCAAAGGCGGGGCGCAGCGTCGGGATCTTGTCAGGGCGGCCGGCACCCGGACCCTCGTCGGTATCCACGGTCACCTCGCCCTTGCGGTTGCTGTAGGTGACCGGCACGATCTCATCGGCAAAGGCGCCGCTGGCAATGGCCTTGGTGGCCCGGTCGAGCGAGGTGATCGAGTACTCGTCCATCTCCTCTCGGGTAAGCTGGTACTTGTCGGCCATGTCCTGCGCAAAGGTGCCCATGGCGCGGCCTTCCTCGTAGGCATCCTCCAGACCGTCGAGGAACATGTGATCGTAGACCCGGTCATGCCCCAGCCGCGCTCCGCCGCGCATCTTCTTCAGCAGGTAGGGGGCGTTGGTCATGCTTTCCATGCCGCCCGCCACCACGACGTCGACCGTGCCGGTGGCGAGCGCCTCTGCCCCCATGATAACCGTCTGCATCCCGCTGCCGCACACCTTGTTGACCGTGGTGGCCTGCGCGCTGGTGGGCAGGCCGGCCTTGATCGTCACCTGCCGGGCGGGCGCCTGGCCGAGGCCGGCGGGCAGCACGCAGCCCATGTAGACGCGGTTCACATCCGTGCCGTCGACGCCCGATCGCTCCATCGCTGCGCGGACAGCCGTCGCGCCCAGATCGGTTGCCGAAACGTCCGCCAGCACGCCCTGCATCGCGCCCATCGGCGTGCGCGCGTAGGAGAGGATGACGACGGGATCGTTGGCAGCGAAAGCGGACATGGCTAGGCCTTTCTGTCGGTAGGGTCGGAAAAATTACTCCGGCCATCTAGGGTTGCGAACCTGCTAAAGCAATCGCGCCACGACACGAAGGATCACCGCCAGCATGACCGTTCCGCCGACCGATCCCGCGCAGTTGCAAGCCATGCTGCATCGACAGCGCTCCGCGTTCGAGGCAGCGCGGCCCGAGGGGCTGGCAGCGCGCCGCGACCGTCTCGACCGGCTGATCGCCTTGGTGGAGTGCAACGGCACTGCACTGTGCGATGCGATGAACGACGATTTCGGCAACCGCTCGCGCCAGCAGAGCATGTTTACTGACATCGCCTCGGTCACAGGGTTCGCACGTTATTGCCGCGACAGGATTGGCCCGTGGGCGAGGCCGGACAAGCGCAGCGCGCCGTTCCCGCTCGGTCTGCTCGGCGCCAAGGCGCAGGTGCGGTTCGAGCCCAAGGGAGTGATCGGCATCATCAGCCCGTGGAACTTCCCCGTCAACCTGGCGCTCGGCCCGCTGGCGCAGGTGCTTGCCGCGGGCAACCGGGCGATGCTGAAACCCAGCGAACTGACCCCCTCCACCGCTAGCCTGATCGCCGAACTGGTCGCCGCCTGCTTCGCGCCCGAGGAAGTGACCGTGGCGACGGGGGACGCCGAGGTGGCCAAGGCGTTTAGCGCGCTGCCCTTCGACCATCTCGTCTTCACCGGCTCGACCGAGACCGGGCGCAAGGTGATGCAGGCGGCGGCGAAGAACCTCGTTCCCGTCACGCTGGAACTGGGCGGCAAGAGCCCGGTGATCGTTGGCCGCGGCGCGGATCTGGAGCGCACGGGTGCGCGGATCGTGACCGGCAAGATGATGAACGCGGGGCAGATCTGCCTTGCGCCCGATTACCTCCTCGTCCCGCGCCGGATGGAGGACGGGGTCATCGCCGCGCTGGAGCTTGGCGTGATGGACCAGTATCCCACGCTGCTGGACAACGCCGATTACGCCAGCGTCATCGACGACAGGCAGTTCGCGCGGTTGCAGGGGATCGTCGATGACGCGCGGGCGAAGGGCGGGGAGATCATCGCGATCAACCCGGCGGGTGAGGATTTCTCGGCCACCAACAGACGCCGGATGCCGCTCACCATCATTCGCAATCCGAGCGACGACATGCAGGCCATGCAAGAGGAAATCTTCGGCCCCGTCCTGCCGATCAAGACCTACGAGGGCATCGACGAGGCGATCGCCTACGTCAACGGGCGCGACCGGCCACTGGGGCTGTATTACTTTGGCGAGGACGCAGGCGAGCGCGAGCGGGTGCTGGCGCGCACGATTTCAGGCGGGGTGACGGTGAACGACGTGGTCTTCCATGTCTCCGTGGACGATGCGCCGTTCGGCGGCGTGGGTGCCAGCGGCATGGGACACTACCACGGGCCGGAGGGCTTTCGCGAGTTCAGCCACGCGCGGACCATTTACACCCAGCCGGCGCTGGACGTGGCAGGGCTGGGCGGGGTCAAGCCGCCCTACGGCACCAAGGGCAGGATCGCCAAGCTGCTGGGGCGCTGAACGATGCGGCGCGTCGCCCTGGCCCTCAGCGCACTGGCCGTGCTGGCCGGGTGCGCGTCGCGCATAGAACTGCCGGGCAGCGTGCTCGCTTTGGAAACCGCTCCGGGCGTGCGCGCTGTCGGCGCACCTGTGGACTGGCACAATGTCGACGCCGCGACCGGGCTTGTCGCGGATGTCCCGGGGCTTGAAGCGCTGGCCGAGGCCTTTCCCGATTCCGCATCCGTCCGCCTGCGACTGTTGCAGGCCTATCTCGCCGCCGGAGATCGTGCGGGCGTTGCCACCGCAGCGCGCTGGCTCAGGCAACGCGAGCATCACCTGCCGCCTGCCGCGCAGGATGCTGTTGTCGCGATGGTCGGCAGTGCGGACGCTGGACAATTGCCGGGCGGCTCCCCGTTCAGCGAGCCGGTAGAGGCCAGCGCGCTGGTATCGACCATCGGACCGCATGCGCAATTGCCCGAGGCCTTTCTGTTCGACCCCGCGACAGGGCGCGAATTCGTGACCACGGTCGTCTCCCGCGCGGTGTTCATCCGGCATACCGAGGCGGGCGGCGGGGCCGAAGCGTGGTCGGAAGTGACCATTCCCGGCGCAGGCAGCCTTGGCGGGATCGCCCTCGACGCTGCGCGCGGGTTGCTGTGGGTGGGTTCGGGCGTGCTCGAACAGACGCCCGACCCGCACAGCGTCTTTCGCGGCGTGATCGGCATCGATCGTGACACGCTGGCGGTCATGCGCCGCGTTGCTGCCCCCGTCGGCGTGACCATCGCCGACATCGGCGTGGCGCCCGACGGCACCGTGTACGGCAGCGATCCGCTTGGCGGCGGGATCTACGGTGCCGCTCCCGATAGCACCGAGATGCACACACTGGTGCCGCCCGGCACATTCCGCTCGCCGCAGGGCATCGCGGTGCGGCCGACGGGGCGCTCGCTGTTCGTATCCGATTATCGCCATGGGCTTGCCGAGGTGACGCTCGGCCCGCGGCCCCATGTCTACCGGGTCCAGACGGCGCTGCCGGCCGCGCTCGACGGGATCGACGGCCTGTGGATCCATGACAACGATCTGATCGCGGTGCAGAACGGCCTCTCGCCCGCGCGCATCGTGGCATTCCGGCTTGGCGAGGGGATTGCCAATATCGCGAACCACCGCGTGCTGGAGCGCGCCAACCCCGCGTGGACAGAGCCGCTTGGCGGGGCGATGACGGGCGGCGCACTGTATTACGTCGGCAACGGCAGCTGGGGTCTGTACGGCCGGGGCGGGCAGGCGGACGAAGGGCAGACGGCGGAGGGGCGGGGCCAGCCCGTTACCCGGCTGCACCGCCTCGACCTTCGCGTCGATCCGCCACGAACCCCATGATATCGCGGGTTAGCCGCCTTGCATCGCACCGCGCCATTGCCTAGACGCGCCCTCGAACCCCTCAGTTAGAAACCGAGTCCGACTTGGCCGATTCAGCCTCCTACCTTACCGAATACCTGCCGGTGCTGATTTTCATCTTCATCGCGGCGGGGCTTTCGGCGGCATTCGTGTTCCTGCCCATGGGCGTCGCGCGACTGACCGGCACGCACAATCCCACGCAGGACAAGCTGACCGAATACGAGTGCGGCTTTCCCGCGTTCGAGGATCCGCGCAGCCAGTTCGACGTGCGGTTCTACCTCGTCGCCATCCTTTTCATCATTTTCGATCTGGAGGCGGCGTTCCTGTTCCCCTGGGCGGTCAGCCTTGACCTGACGGGCTGGCCGGGCTGGATCACGATGATGGTTTTTCTCGGCGAACTGGCCGTCGGCCTCGCCTACGCATGGAAGAAAGGAGCGCTCGAATGGGAGTGAACTCCGACGACAAGCTGGACCTGTCGACCGGCGAGATGCCGGGCGAGCCGGCGCTCTATCCGTTCTATCAGGACGGAGCCCGCGGCTTCGGCACCAATCCGCCTGACGCGCACAACCGCGTCCTGCACGGCGCCCCGACGGCGCGCGGCGGCGAGGTGTTGCAGCCCGACGAGGACTACTTCCGCTCGATGCAGTCCGAGGTGAACGACAAGGGCTTCCTCGTCACCAGCACCGAGGACCTGTTCCAGTGGGCTCGCACCGGCAGCCTGTGGTGGATGACCTTTGGCCTTGCCTGCTGCGCGGTCGAGATGATCCATGTCAACATGCCCCGCTATGACATGGAACGCTTCGGCGTCGCCCCGCGCGCCAGTCCGCGCCAGAGCGACGTGATGATCGTGGCGGGCACGCTGTGCAACAAGATGGCCCCCGCGCTGCGCCGCGTCTACGATCAGATGTCGGAACCCAAGTACGTCATCTCCATGGGCAGCTGCGCCAACGGCGGCGGATATTATCACTACAGCTATTCGGTGGTGCGCGGATGCGACCGGATCGTTCCGGTGGATATCTACATCCCCGGCTGCCCGCCCACGGCGGAAGCGCTGCTTTACGGCGTGATGCAGTTGCAGCGGAAGATCCGCCGCAGCGGAACGATCGAGCGATGAGAGGCTCACGCTGATGGCAACGGTTCTCCACTCCGGCCCTCGCTACGCCAGCAACGAAGGCGTCTGCGACACGTTGTGCGCCGCGCTGGGCGACATGGTGGCCGAACGGCACGAAGAGCATGGCGAGATCCTCATCACGGTCAGGCGCGACAGCGTGGAGGACGCGCTGCGCACCCTGCGTGACGATCATGGCTACCAGCAGCTGATGGAAATCGCCGGCGTCGATTACCCCGACCGCCCGGAGCGGTTCGAGGTAGTCTACATGCTGCTCAGCCTGACGAAAAACCACCGCGTGATGGTCAAGTGCTCGACCGACGAGGCGACGCCCGTGCCAACGGCCACGCGGCTGTGGCCGAATGCCGGCTGGCTGGAGCGCGAGGTGTTCGACATGTACGGCGTCACGTTCGCCGGCAACACGGACCTGCGCCGCATCCTGACCGACTACGGCTTCGAAGGGCATCCCTTCCGCAAGGATTTCCCGCTCACCGGCTATCAGGAACTGCGCTATTCCGAGGAGGAAAAGCGCGTCGTTTACGAGCCCGTGGAACTGGCGCAGGATTTCCGCAGCTTCGATTTCATGAGCCCGTGGGAAGGCGCGGACTACGTGCTTCCGGGCGATGAAAAGGCGGCAACGCCGCAAGTCTCCGACCCGAAAACGACGGACAGCCCGAAAGACACCGGTGCCGGCGAGAAGACGGATGCCAAGGCAGCCGAAAAGGTCAGCGCCGGCGCTCCGGCCGAAAGTGGCATAGGCAAGGACGATGCGGGCGCACCTGCACCGACCGAAAGCAGGCCGGGCCGTCCAAGGCGCGAAGGCAAGTCGCCGGATACCTCCGCCGCCACTGAAACGGACGAGGAGAAGGACTGATGCCTCGCAAATCCCTGATGGCCGCGCTGACGGCCTCCGCGCTCTTGCTCTCCGCCTGCGGTAATGATGTCGACGATGGCGATGTCGAGGACCAGGCTCGCGAAGATGCGCCCGAAGAGGCCGGCGTTGCCGTGGATGGCATTGCCAGCGAACAGGTGGAAGGCATCGACAATCCCGTGCCCGTGTTGCAGAACATCGGTGACGTTTCGGTCAACCTCGGTCCGACACTGGGCGGCTGTTCGTTCGAACACAACGGCGAAACGCTGTTCATCGCCGGTGCCGAGGACAACCGCAATGCGCGCGGCAACGGGGTCATCCAGGTGAGCGGCGTCGACCGTCTGCTCGCCGGTGCCGACTTGACCGGCCCCGCCGGGATCGACGCCGGCCCCACCATGACCGACGGCGAATACACCGTCACCGTGGAGCGCGGCGCTGGCCAGGGCACGGCCTTCGGTGTCGAAAGCGCGCGCTGGCCCGCCGAACTCGTCGTGCGCAAGGATATGAAAAACGAAGTGCGCTATGCGCCCGGAACCTGGACCTGCGGCGTATGAGCGGCTTTGTTCTAGAGGATAGCCCCACCACCGACGGCGGGGAGATTTCCAACTACACGATCAACTTCGGCCCGCAGCACCCTGCCGCGCATGGCGTGCTGCGCATGGTGATGGAACTGGACGGCGAGATCATCGAGCGCATCGATCCGCACATCGGCCTGCTGCACCGCGGCACCGAGAAACTGATCGAGTACAAGACCTACCTGCAGGCGCTGCCGTATTTCGACCGGCTCGATTACTGCAGTCCGCTGTGCATGGAGCACAGCTACATCCTGGCGGTGGAAAAGCTGCTCAACATCGAGGTGCCGATCCGCGCCCAGTACCTGCGCGTGCTGTTCGCGGAACTGACGCGCATCTGCAATCACATGCTCAACCTCGGCAGCCACGTGATGGACGTGGGCGCGATGACGCCCAACCTGTGGATGTTCGAACTGCGCGAAGACTGCATGAACTTCTTCGAGCGCATGAGCGGCGCGCGGATGCACCATGCCTATCTGCGGCCCGGCGGGGTTCACCAGGACGTGCCGCTGAAGCTGCTGACGGACATCGGCGACTGGTGCGACACGCGCCTGCCCGAACTGTTCGGCGACGCGATGAGCCTGGTGGTCGACAACCGCATCTTCAAGCAGCGCAATGTCGACATCGCCGTAGTTTCCAAAGAGGACGCGGTCGCCTGGGGCTTCTCCGGCCCGATGATCCGCGCTGCCGGCATCCCGTGGGATCTGCGCAAGAGCCAGCCCTACGAGGTGTACGACCGGATGGAATTCGACATTCCCGTCGGCACCAATTCGGACTGCTACGATCGCTTCATGGTGCGCGTGAAAGAAGTCTACGAGAGCGCCCGGATCATCAAGCAGTGCCTGGCCGAAATGCCCGAAGGCCCGGTGGCGTCGGATGATCGCAAGGTCAGCCCGCCCAAGCGCGCCGAGATGAAGCAGTCGATGGAAGCGCTGATCCACCACTTCAAGCTGTACACGGAGGGTTTCCACGTGCCCGCGGGCGAAGTCTACGTCGCCACCGAGAGCCCGAAGGGCGAGTTCGGCGTCTACCTTGTGTCGGACGGGTCGAACAAACCCTACCGCTGCAAGATCCGCCCGACGGCGTTCAGCCACCTCCAGGCGATGGACTTCATGTGCAAGGGCCACATGCTGCCCGACGCGACCGCAATCCTCGGCGCGATCGACGTGGTGTTCGGGGAGTGTGACCGCTGATGGCTGCCCGTCACATCGCCCCCGACACCCCCGAACTGCGCGAGCGCTGGGGCAACTGGTCATTCAATGAGGCGACCAGCGCCAAGGCCGATACCGCGATCAAGCGCTATCCCGAGGGTCGTCAGAAGAGCGCGGTCATGCCGTTGCTCGATCTCGCCCAACGGCAGGTTGGTGCGGAAACCAACACGCAGGGCTGGCTGCCGCTGCCGGTGATGGAATACATCGCCCGTTACCTCGATATGCCGGTGATCCGCGTGCTCGAGGTCGCGACCTTCTACACCATGTACAACCTCGCCCCCGTCGGGCGCTTCCACGTGCAGGTCTGCGGCACCACGCCGTGCATGCTGCGCGGCTCGGACGAACTGCTGGCAGCGTGCAAGGCGCGGGGCATGAAGAAGGGCCACGTCTCGGACGACGGCCTGTGGTCGTTCACCGAGGTCGAGTGCATGGGCAACTGCGCCACCGCGCCGATGGTACAGATCAACGACGACAACTACGAAGACCTGACCGCCGAGCGCCTCGACGCCGTCCTCGACGCGCTGGCCGCGGGCGAGCAGCCCAAGACCGGCACGCAGGAACCCGGCCGCCACACCAGCGAACCCGCAGGTGGCCCGACGTCCCTCAAGGAAATGGTCGACGCCAACCACGACTACCGGAGCGAATGGTAATGGATAGCTCGATCATCACCATCATCATCGCACTGGTGCTCGTCTTCATCGCATGGAAGTTCCTCAAGGGCATCATCAAGACCGTGGCGCTTGTCGCCATCCTGATTGTCGCCGCCTTGTTCGTTTTCGGCGGGGGGATGGGATGATGCTCGCCGATAAGGACCGCATCTTCACCAACGTCTACGGCTTCCAGCCCTGGGGCCTGGATGCGGCGCGCCAGCGGGGTGACTGGGACGATATCAAGGGCCTGATGGCAAAGGCGCAAGACGCCATCATCGAGGAGATCAAGGCCAGCGGGCTGCGCGGGCGCGGCGGGGCGGGCTTCCCGACCGGCATGAAGTGGTCCTTCATGCCCAAGGAGAGCAAGGACGGGCGGCCCAGCTTCCTCGTCATCAACGCCGACGAGTCCGAGCCTGGCAGCTGCAAGGACCGCGAGATCATCCGCCACGATCCGCACAAGCTGATCGAGGGCGCGTTGATCGCCGGCTACGCCATGCGGGCGCGGGCAGCCTATATCTACATCCGCGGCGAATACATCCGCGAGGCGGAGACGTTGCAGGCCGCCATCGACGAGGCCTATGCGGCCAAGCTGATCGGCAACAACGCCAGCGGCAGCGGCTACGATTTCGACGTGTTCATGCACCGCGGTGCCGGCGCCTACATCTGTGGTGAAGAAACCGCGATGATCGAGAGCCTGGAGGGCAAGAAGGGGCAGCCGCGCCTAAAGCCGCCGTTCCCCGCCGGCGCGGGCCTTTATGGCTGCCCGACCACGGTCAACAACGTCGAGAGCATCGCTGTCGTCCCCACGATCCTGCGACGCGGGGCGAGCTGGTTCAGCGGCTTCGGACGTGAGGGCAACAAGGGCACCAAGCTGTTCCAGATCAGCGGGCACGTGAACACGCCCTGCGTAGTGGAGGAGGCGATGAGCATCCCCTTCCGCGAACTGATCGAGAAGCACTGCGGCGGCATTCGCGGCGGTTGGGACAATCTGCTCGCCGTGATCCCCGGCGGTTCGTCCGTGCCGCTCGTGCCTGCCGAGCAGATCATCGACGCGCCGATGGACTTCGACGGCTTGAAGGAAGTGGGCAGCGGTCTCGGCACCGCGGGCGTTATCGTGATGGACAAGTCCACCGATATCGTGCGCGCCATCAGCCGGCTCAGCTACTTCTACAAGCACGAAAGCTGCGGGCAGTGCACCCCCTGCCGCGAAGGCACGGGCTGGATGTGGCGCGTGATGGAGCGGTTGCGCGTGGGCGAAAGTTCGAGCGCCGAGATCGACATGCTCTACCAGGTGACCAAGCAGGTCGAAGGGCACACCATCTGCGCGTTGGGCGATGCCGCGGCCTGGCCGATCCAGGGCCTGCTCAAGCATTTCCGCCCCGAACTGGAGCGGCGGATCGCAGACCGGGAAGATACACTGAGGGAGGCCGCCGAATGAAGTATTTGTTTGCCACCGTGCTCTGCGCCGCAGCCGCTGCGGCTGTCCTCACTGTTCCCGCCCAGGCGCAAAGCCAACGCCAGAACAACAACGGTATGCAGACGGGCACCCGGTTCCAGCGGTCGGCGGAAACGGCTGACCCCGATCAGGGGCGCCGCATGCAGAAACAGGTCGCCAACTGCGTCTTCAGCCGAAACAGGGAAGACGTGCGCACGCTGCTCGCAAACAGCAATTTCTACAACGTCGATTTCGCAGCTGCGGGCATGGATTCCGAAACGCTGTTCGAGGATCTGGAGGTCAATTATTGCATCGGTCGCCTGATGCGCGGGGCCGACAACCAGACATACCACACCTACATGCAGATCCAGTTCGCGACCTTGCGCAACCTGCTTGCGGAGGAGGCCTATCTGCAGGATTTCGACGGCCCCCCGACGATTGATAGTGCAAGCGTGCAGGACGTCGCCGGGCGCTTTGGACCAGGCCGGGTGCATTCCCAGGTCACCACCATGGCCGCACTCGCGGATTGCATGACGTACAATGCGATGGATGCTGCGCACGAGATGCTCGATTCGCGTCCAGGATCAAATGACGAGGCAGAGGCGGTAGCCGTTCTTGGCCCGGTACTGGCAACCTGCGCCAACACCGACGAAGCTTCGCTGTCCATCGGAACCTCGCTGATCCGCCAGATCGCCGCGGACGGCCTGTGGTCGCGCAGCCACTACGGGTCAGGCAGCGCATCGTGATCCGATCGCTTCGCGTCAGCGGGGCGATGGCCTTCGCGGCACTGTGCGTCATCGCCGTTCCGGCGCAGGCGCAGCTTTCCAGCGGAACGTCGGGATTTTCAAGCGCCCCGGTCAATGCGAGCGAAGCGGAATACTGGCAGATGATGGGCCGGCTCGGCCAATGTCTTGCCAACAGCAAGGAAGAAGCGTCACGCACCTTTCTGGCTGCACCAATCGACAGCGAGGCAGAGAACGCGGCTTTCGCTGCCCTTTTCCATCGGCAGAGCAATCGCTGCATGGGCAATTTCGTCAGCGCCAGCCTTCTGCGGGCCCATGTGCGCGGGGTCGTGGCGGAGGGCCTAATCGAACAATTGCCGGAAGACCGCCGAGCGGCCTTGGTTGCGACGCCGCCGGCAGAACCTGATACGATCGCCAACCTGCATGACTTCGCGCGGTGCTACGTCGCGATGCATCCCGCCGAATCGATGACCTTGTTGCGCGAAACCAGGCTGCAGAGCGCGGGGGAACTCGCCTACATCCAGCAGATCGCCGGCGATTTCGGAGCTTGCCTGCCCGAAGGCCGGGATGTGAGCCTGCGCCCGCTCAACGTTCGCCTGGCGCTTGCCGAGGCGCTTCATCATGCCGCTACGTCAGAGGAGAGCGACCGATGAAGGGATTGGGATTTCCGGGCAGCATTGCCGTTTTGATGGCCGCGCTGTGCACGGTGCCCGCCGCGGCACAGACCCAGGATGATGCGGCCGCGCGCATTGCGCTCGACAATTTTGCCCGCTGCGTCGTCCAGCACAAGCCTGTCGAAAGCCTGCGCGTGCTCAACCGGGATTTCCGCACCAACGGCTATCGCACGGGCCTGCGCCTGCTCGCGACCGAAGCGGGCAACGACTGCGCCTATGATCACGTCGGCGCAAATCGCGGGCTTCGCAGCAGCAACCTGCTGATGGCCGGCGCCATTGCCGAGAACTGGCTGGAACGTGCGGACGCGCCGGTTAACGTCCGCATCACGCGCGCTGCTGGTGCGACGGTGGAAACCTATGCGCCGACCGATGCGGTCGCCCAGTGCCTGGTCCGCTCCATGCCCGACCAAGTGGGCACATTGTTTGCCGCAGAGGCTGGCGGCGCGGCCGAAACCGCCGCAGCCGAGGGTTTCATGGCGGCAGTCGGACCTTGCGCAAGCGCGACGAACGTGACGGCCCGCATCGACCTCACCATTCCCGCCCTTCGTGCGGTACTGGCGACCGCCGCGTTGCGTCTGGTCGCCCAGGCGGAGAATACCGGTGCGTAAGAGCCATGCGGGCGCTGGGCCGACCGTTTGAAATGCAGGGCCAGCTTTCCGACGACGGACGATTGGTGAGGCATTGCGATCGGCTCGATCGGATCCTTCAAACTTTCGCGACGAGCATGCCCACTCTTGAGGTCCGGATTCTTTCGAGTAAGGCGATGCAGCACGCATCGCGGTCACTACCGCATTCAAAATCGCTAGCAGACGGCAAGAGTTAGGTTCAGCAGCAATGCCCAAGGTCACCGTAGACGGACAGGAAATCGAGGTGCCCGATGGCGCCACCGTGCTGCAGGCGTGCGAGCTTGCCGGCAAGGAAATCCCCCGTTTCTGCTATCACGAGCGTCTGTCCATCGCCGGCAACTGCCGGATGTGCCTGGTCGAGGTAAAGCCCGGACCGCCCAAGCCGCAGGCAAGCTGCGCGCTGCCGGCCACCGAAGGGCAGGAGATTCGCACCGACAGCCAGATGGTCAAGATCGCGCGCGAAGGCGTGATGGAATTCCTGCTCATCAACCACCCGCTCGATTGCCCGATCTGCGACCAGGGCGGCGAATGCGACCTGCAGGACCAGAGCCTAATGTACGGCCGCGGGGCGAGCCGCTATCACGAGAACAAGCGCGCGGTCACGTCCAAGAACATGGGCCCGTTGATCAAGACGATCATGACGCGCTGCATCCACTGCACCCGCTGCGTGCGCTTTTCCGAAGAAGTCGCCGGCGTTGACGAGATCGGCGCGCTCTATCGCGGCGAGGATATGCAGATCACCACCTATCTGGAACAGGCGGCGAAGCACGAGCTTTCAGCCAACGTGATCGACCTGTGCCCGGTCGGCGCGCTCACCAGCGGCCCTTATGCCTATGAGGCGCGGCCGTGGGAGCTGAAAAAGACCCTGGGCATCGACGTAAGCGACGCGGTCGGCGCGAACATTCGCATCGACAGCCGTGGGCGCGAAGTGCTGCGCGTGCTGCCGCGCATCAACGACGACGTGAACGAGGAGTGGATCTCCGACAAGGCGCGCTATCAGGTCGACGGCCTGACCCGTCGCCGCCTCGACAAGGTGTTCGTGCGCGGCGCCGACGGCAAGCTGGAGGCCTCGAGCTGGGATGCCGCCTTTGCCCGCATCGCCGGCGCCGCCCCCGGTGCCTCCATCGCCGCCATTGCGGGCGACATGGTCGATTGCGAAACGATGTTCGCCGCCAGGGCCCTGCTGCGCGCCTGCGGATCGAATTTAATCGAAAGCCGCCAGACGGGCATGTGCTACGACTGCTCCAACCTGGCGGCGGTCAATTTCAACTCCGGGTTCGCTGGCATCGAGGAGGCGGACGCCATCCTCATCGTTGGCAGCCACGTGCGCTGGGAAGCGCCGCTGGTGAACGTGCGCATCCGCAAGGCGGTAAAGCGCGGGGCCAAGGTCTTCGTGGTCGGGCCGCAGTGGGATACGACCTACAACACCGAGTTCCTGGGAGCCGACGTCGCCGTTCTGAACGACCTGCCGGGCCACGTGACCGAGGTGTTCGAAAAGGCGTCGAGGCCTGCAGTGATCGTCGGCGGGGCGGGGCTGGCCGCAGGTGCGCATGGCGCGGCGCTGAAGCTGGCGCAGGGCTTTGGCGCCATTGGCGAAGGCTGGAACGGCTTCAACGTCCTGCACTTCTCTGCTGCCCGCATGGGCGCATTGATGCTCGGCTTCGCGCAAAAGGGCGGCATGGCTGATCTTTTCGAGGCAGCGCCCAGGGTGGTGCTGGCGCTGGGCGCGGACGAGGTCGATTTCACCCGGTTCGAGGGCAGCCTCAAGGTCTACATCGGCCACCACGGTGACAAGGGCGCACACGCCGCCGACATCATCCTGCCTGCTGCCGCCTTTACCGAGAAGCCCGGCACCTACGTGAACACCGAAGGCCGTGTGCAGATGAGCGACAAGGCCGTCTTCGCGCCCGGCGACGCGCGCGAGGACTGGACGATCCTGCGCGCTCTTGCCGATGCGCTGGGCGTCTCGGTCGACTTCGACAGCTTTGCCGAGCTGCGCGCCGCGATGGTGGCCGAAGTTCCGGCGCTCGGCCGCGAGGGCGAGATCGCCGATTACGGCACATTGCCTTCGGACATCGATGGATCGCTGGAAAGCCGCGAGATCGTCTATCCGATCAAGGATTTCTACCTCACCAACCCCATCGCCCGCGCCAGCCTGGTGATGCAGCGCTGTTCGGACGAACTGTTGCACGGCGATGATCTGCGGGAGGCTGCGGAATGACCGAGGCCTTCATCGGATGGGGTATGGACGCGGGCTGGGCGATCCTCGTCGCCAGCGTGGCCGGTATCCTGCTCATCGCGCTGCCGCTGATGCTGGCGGTGGCCATGATCATCTACATGGACCGCAAAGTCTGGGCGGCAATAAACCTGCGGCGTGGCCCCAACGTGGTCGGCCCCTTCGGCCTGCTGCAGAGCTTCGCGGACGGGTTGAAGGTGTTCCTGCAGGAAACCATCATCCCCTCGGCGGCCAACAAGGGCATCTTCATCCTCGCGCCGATCGTCACCTTTACCGTGGCGCTGATCGCCTGGGCGGTGATCCCGTTCGACGCGGGAGTGGTGCTGGCGGATATCAACGTCGGCCTGCTCTACATCCTCGCGATCAGTTCGCTGAGCGTCTACGGCGTGACGATGGCGGGCTGGGCGAGTAACTCCAAGTATCCGTTCTTCTCCGCCATGCGCGCCGCCGCGCAGATGATCTCCTACGAGGTTTCGATCGGCTTCATCCTCGTTTGCGTGGTGCTTTACGCGGATTCGTTCAACCTGTCCGAGATCGTGATGGGCCAGCTTGGCCACGGGTTCGGCATCGTGAACGGGTATGTCTTCAACCTGCTGCTGTTCCCGATGTGGGTGGTATTCTTCATCTCGTGCCTGGCCGAAACGCAGCGCGTGCCGTTCGACCTGACCGAGGCCGAAAGCGAGCTGGTCGCCGGCTATCAGACCGAATATTCGTCCATGAGCTTCGCGCTGTTCTGGCTGGGCGAATATGCCAACATCCTGCTGATGTGCAGCCTCAATACGCTGCTGTTCTTCGGTGGCTGGCTGCCGCCGCTGAACATCGATCTCATCCCGTGGTTCGACATTCCCGGCATCGTCTGGTTCCTGCTCAAGACGCTGTTCTTCTTCTTCATGTTCAGCTGGGTGATGGCGACGGTGCCGCGCTATCGCTACGATCAGCTGATGCGCCTTGGCTGGAAGGTCTTCCTGCCGATGAGCCTGCTGTTCGTGGTCGCGATCTCGTTCTGGCTCATGATTACCCGATATGGAGGTGCGGCATGACCGTCGCCCAACTCGTACGATCGTTCACCCTGTGGGAATTCGTGAAGGCGCACGCCCTTACGCTGAAGTATTTCTTCAAGCCCAAGGTGACGATCAACTACCCGTTCGAGAAGAATCCGCTCAGCCCGCGCTTTCGCGGTGAGCATGCGCTGCGCCGCTATCCCAACGGCGAGGAACGGTGCATTGCCTGCAAGCTTTGCGAGGCTGTGTGCCCCGCGCAGGCCATCACCATCGAGAGCGAGCCGCGTTCCGACGGCAGCCGCCGCACCACGCGCTACGACATCGACATGACCAAGTGCATCTACTGCGGTTTCTGCCAGGAAGCCTGCCCGGTCGATGCCGTGGTGGAGGGGCCGAACTTCGAATACGCGACCGAAACGCGCGAGGAACTGCTCTACGACAAGGCGAAACTGCTGGCCAACGGGGACAAGTGGGAGCGCGCCATCGCCGCGAACCTTGAAGCCGATGCGCCGTATCGTTAGGGGCCGCGCGTTACCGTCATGCAAGTCTTCGCCTTCTATCTCTTCGCGGTCCTGATGATCGCCAGCGCGGTGCTCGTCGTCATGGCGCGCAATCCCGTGCATTCGGTGCTGTGGCTGATTCTCGCCTTCTTCAACGCCGCCGGCCTGATGGTGCTGGTGGGGGCCGAGTTCATCGCGATGCTGCTGGTTATTGTCTACGTCGGCGCCGTCGCCGTATTGTTCCTGTTCGTGGTGATGATGCTGAACATCGATTTCACCACGCTGCGTTCCGGCTTCATGAAAAACGCGCCGCTGGGCGCAGCCATCGCGCTGATCCTGCTGGCGGAACTGGTCTTCGGCATCGGTGCCTGGCGCGCCGGCGGGCTCGATCTTGGGCAGCCGCTGGGTGATGCCGCCGCCGCAGCGGGCATTTCCAACACCAAGGCCATCGGTGCGCTGCTCTATTCCCGCTACCTCTTCCTGTTCGAGACCGCGGGCATCATCCTGCTGGTGGCGATGGTCGGGGCCATCGTGCTGACCCACCGCGAACAGCGCGCGAGCCGGGGGCAGCAGAACATTTCCCGGCAGGTCAATCGCCGGCCGCAGGATGCGACTGTCATGCGTCAGCCGACCGTGGGCGAAGGCGTGGACATCGGGGGCGGCGAACCATGATCGGAATCGAACACTACATCGTCATCAGCTCGGTGCTGTTCGTGCTGGGCGTGCTCGGCATTTTCATGAACCGCAAGAACATCATCGTCGTCCTGATGGCGATCGAGTTGATCCTGCTGGCGGTGAACCTCAACCTCGTCGCCTTCAGTGCCTTCCTGGGCGACCTGACAGGGCAGATATTCGCCATGTTCGTGCTCACCGTCGCGGCGGGCGAGGCGGCCATCGGGCTCGCCATCCTCGTCATCTATTTCCGTTCGCGCGGCACGATCGCGGTGGACGATGCCAACCGGATGAAGGGCTAGACCTTTGGACTGGATCCTCGTCATCGTATTCGCGCCGCTGGCCGCTGCTGTCATCGCAGGGCTCGGCGGGCGACTGATCGGCCACACTGCGGCCAAGGTCGTCACCACGGGAGCGCTGTTCCTGGCTTGCGGGCTGAGCTGGCCGATCTTCCTCCAGTATCTGGGCGGCGGGGTGGAGCCTACCGTGGTCCATGTTCTCGACTGGGTGCGCTCGGGCGACATGACTTTCGACTGGGCGTTGCGCGTCGATACGCTGACAGCGATCATGCTGGTGGTCATCACCACGGTTTCCGCACTCGTCCATCTCTACAGCTGGGGGTACATGGAGGAAGATCCGGACCAGAGCCGGTTCTTCGCCTACCTCTCGCTGTTTACCTTCGCCATGCTGATGCTGGTGACGGCCAACAACCTCGTCCAGATGTTCTTTGGATGGGAAGGCGTGGGCCTGGCGAGCTACCTGCTGATCGGCTTCTGGTTCCGCAAGCCCAGCGCCAACGCCGCCGCCATCAAGGCCTTCGTGGTCAACCGCGTGGGCGACCTCGGCTTCATGCTCGGCATCTTCGGCACCTTTCTGGTGTTCGGCACCACGAGCATTCCGGAAATCCTCGCCGCCGCGCCAGCCTTGCAGGGCGCAAGCGAGATCGGCTTCCTCGGCCTGCGCGTCGATACGCTGACTGTCCTGTGCATCTTGTTGTTCATTGGCGCCATGGGCAAGTCCGCCCAGCTCGGCCTGCATACCTGGCTGCCCGATGCGATGGAGGGGCCGACGCCCGTTTCCGCGCTGATCCACGCCGCCACGATGGTGACTGCGGGCGTGTTCATGGTCTGCCGCCTGTCGCCCATGTTCGAGGCCGCGCCGGCCGCGCTCGCGTTCGTGACCATCATCGGCGCCGCCACCTGCTTCTTTGCCGCGACGATCGGCACCACGCAGTGGGACATCAAGCGGGTGATCGCCTATTCGACCTGCTCGCAACTCGGCTACATGTTCTTCGCGGCGGGCGTCGGTGCCTATGGCGCGGCGATGTTCCACCTGTTCACCCACGCCTTCTTCAAGGCGCTGCTGTTCCTTGGTGCGGGCTCGGTCATCCACGCCATGCATCACGAACAGGATATGCGCTATTACGGCGGGCTGCGGAAGCAGATCCCGGTCACGTTCTGGGCGATGCTGTTCGGCACGCTGGCGATTACCGGGGTGGGTGTGGTTCACATCGGCGCGATCCCGACCATCGGCTTTGCCGGTTTCCATTCGAAGGACGCGATCCTGGAAGCCGCCTATGCCTCGGCCGGTGCCTACTCCAACGTGGCGTTCTGGATGGGTACCTTTGCGGCGCTGCTGACCAGCTTCTATAGCTGGCGTCTGATGTTCCTGACCTTCTGGGGCAAGCCGCGCTGGATCGAGAGCGAACACATCCAGCACGCCGTGCATCACGGCCACGACGACCCGGATCATCACAACCCGCCGCGCCAGGAAGATGCCGGCCATGACGTGCATCATGCCGTGCCGCATCCCGCGCACGGCGACGGAACCGGCGGTTATCACCCGCACGAAAGCCCGGTTGCCATGCTGATCCCGCTCGCGGTGCTGAGCCTTGGCGCCATCGCCGCAGGCTTCCTGTTCAGCCACGCCTTCCTGGACGAAGCAGCCTTCTGGAACGGCGCGATCGCCTACAACGCCGCGCTGATGCACGAGATGCACGAGGTTCCGGCGCTGGTGAAATACGCCGCAACGATCGTTATGGCGCTCGGTCTGCTCGGCGCGATCTACGCCTACCTCGTTCAGCCGAAGCTGCCTTCGCAAACCGCCGAGCAGTTGGGGCCGATCTACACCTTCGTCTATCGCAAGTGGATGTTCGACGAATTGTATCACTATCTTTTCGTGGTCCCCGCCTTCTGGCTCGGCCGCTTCTTCTGGAAAAAGGGTGACGAGGGCACCATCGACCGTTTCGGCCCCAACGGCGCAGCCTGGGTGGTTGAGCGCGGCTCGACGTTCGCGCGCCGGGTGCAGTCGGGTTACCTCACCAGTTACGCGCTGATCATGCTGCTCGGCCTGGTCGCTGCCATCACGTGGGTGCTGTTCTGATGGGCGGCTTTCCCATCCTGTCCATCATGCTGCTGGTCCCGCTTGTCGGAGCCGTGGCCTGTCTGTTCGTCAATGCCGGCACGGCACGCATGGTCGCGCTGGTCGCCACGCTGATCGACCTGGCGCTCGGCATTCTGCTGTGGGCAAGCTACGACATCGGCGGCGCGCAGTGGCAATTTACCGAAAGCGCCGACCTGTTCGCCGGTTTCTCCTACGCGCTTGGCATCGATGGCATCGCGCTGATGCTGATCATGCTCAGCGTGTTCCTGATGCCGGTGTGCATCGGCGCCAGCTGGCAGGCCATTCAGAAGCGGGTGGGTGAATACATGGCGGCCTTCCTGCTGATGGAGGTGCTGATGATCGGCACCTTTGCCGCGCAGGACATCTTCCTGTTCTACATCCTGTTCGAAGCAGGCCTTATTCCGATGTACCTCATCATCGGCATCTGGGGCGGCGACAACCGGATTTACGCCGCCTACAAGTTCTTCCTCTACACCCTGATCGGCTCTGTCCTGATGCTGGTCGCCATGCTGTGGATGGTGAACGAGGCAGGCACCTCCAGCATTCCCGCGCTGATGGTCTACGATTTCGATCCGGGCGCACAGACTTGGCTGTGGCTCGCGTTCTTCGCCAGCTTTGCGGTAAAGGTCCCCATGTGGCCCGTGCATACCTGGTTGCCCGATGCGCACGTGCAGGCGCCCACCGCAGGTTCGGTAATTCTGGCGGGCGTGTTGCTGAAGCTGGGCGGTTACGGATTCATCCGTTTCAGCCTGCCGATGTTTCCCGAAGCAAGTGCCCAGTTCGCGTGGCTGATGTGGGGCCTGGCGATGGCGGCCGTGGTCATCACCAGCCTCATCGCGCTTGTGCAGCACGACATGAAGAAGCTGATTGCCTATTCCTCCGTTGCGCACATGGCGATCGTGATCATCGGCCTGTTCGCCTTCAACGTGCAAGGGCTGGAAGGCGGCATGATCATCATGCTCAGCCACGGCCTGGTTTCGGGCGCGCTGTTCCTGTGTGTGGGCGTGATCTACGACCGGCTGCATACCCGCGAGATCTCCCGCTACGGTGGTCTGGCCATCAACATGCCGAAATATGCGGTGCTGTTCCTCCTGTTCACCATGGCCAGCATCGGCCTGCCGGGGACGAGCGGCTTCGTCGGCGAGTTCCTGTCGCTCGCGGGCATTTACCAGGCAAACAGCTGGGCCGCGTTCGTAGCGACGACCGGTATCATCCTGGGTGCTGCCTACATGCTCTACCTCTACCGCCGCATCGCCTTCGGGCAGCAGGTCAACGCCGATGCCGCCGCCATGCCCGACCTTTCGGCGCGAGAGTTGCTGCTGCTCGGCCCGATTGCTGCCGTCGTGCTGTGGATGGGCGTCTATCCCGAAAGTTTCCTTGCCCCGATGCGTGCCGATATCGCCCTGCTCGACGCCCGGCTTGACCGTGCCGCACCCGCCAGCGACGCCAACCTCTTCATCGGAGAAGCTGCGCCAGCCGCCACGGTCGAGCCTGCCGAGGGAGCGCACTGATGGACCTCACTTCATCCCTCGGCCTGATCGCGCCCGAGATCGTCCTTTCGCTCTCCGGCCTCGTGCTGTTGCTGTTTGCCGCCTGGGGCGGGGACAAGCTCGCCAGCACAATCAGTATCGCCACCTGCATTGCGCTTGGTGCCGCCTTCTTCCTGGTCGCGCCGGCGGTATGCGCAGGCGCAAGCGGGCCGGATCGCATGGCATTCGGCGGGCAATTCAGCGCCGATGCCTTTGCCGGCTTTGCCAAGCTGATGATCTATGCCGCTGCCGGTGCCGCGCTCGTGGTGGCTCCGCGCTTCTTCGAAAGTCTGCGCGCGATGCGGGCGGAATTTCCCCTGCTGGTGTTGTTCGCCGCTCTCGGCATGAGCGTGATGGTCTCGGCAACGGACCTCGTCACGCTGTATATCGGGCTCGAACTGAACTCGCTCAGCGCCTACGTTCTCGCCTCTATCCTGCGGGATGACGAGCGGTCTGCCGAGGCCGGCCTCAAGTACTTCGTGCTCGGCGCGCTCGCTTCGGGCATCCTGCTGTTCGGCATGAGCCTGATCTATGGTTTCACCGGCACGACCAGCTTTGCCGGCATTGCCGTGGCGACGGCAGGCGGCCTCAACACAGGCATGCTGTTCGGGCTGATCTTCGTGCTCGCCGGGCTCGCGTTCAAGATCAGCGCCGCCCCGTTCCACATGTGGACGCCCGACGTCTATACCGGCGCGCCGACACCGGTGACGATGTTCTTCGCCAGCGCCCCCAAGGTCGCCGCCATCGCGCTGCTCGCGCGGGTCACGCTGGAGGCATTCGGCACGCAGGTCGACGCCTGGCGGCAGGTGGTGATCTTTGCCGCGCTGCTGTCGATCGTGATCGGCGCGCTGGGCGCGATCGGTCAGACCAACATCAAGCGCCTGATGGCCTACAGCTCGATCAACAACGTCGGTTTCATCCTGATCGGCCTCGCCGCCGCCAGCGTTGCGGGCGTCAGCGCAATGCTGGTCTACCTGGCGATCTACGTGGTGATGACGATCGGCAGCTTCGTGGCTGTGCTGCTGATGCGCGATGCCGAGGGGCGCCAGCTTGAGGGCATATCCGACCTGGCTGGCCTTTCGACCACCCGCCCGCTTGTCGCCTGGTGCCTGCTTGCACTCATGTTCAGCCTTGCCGGGATCCCGCCGCTGTTCGGTTTCTGGGGCAAGTTCGTGGTGTTCCAGGCCGCGGTGCAGGCCGACCTCGTGGCGCTGGCCGCCATCGGCATCGCCGCCAGCGTGATCGGCGCGTTCTATTACATCAAGATCGTCAAGGTCATGTTTTTCGACGATCCGGCGGACACCGTTCGCGGAGCCAGCGACCTTGCGCACACGGCGCTGCTGGTGATCTGCGCGCTGTTGATCTCGCCGCTGGGTTATCTCCTCATTCCCTGGCTCGGCAATCTGGCGAACCTTGCGGCGGCTTCGCTCGCGCTTCCCCTCGTCTGACACCGCACCGTTGATCGAAACGCTTGCCCAAGCGGGATCGACCAACACTGTCCTCGCCGAACGTCTGCGCGCCGGCCATGCGATTGCCGAAGGCACCTGGCTGCGCGCGGAAAGGCAGACCGCTGGCCGGGGACGGGCGGGGCGCGACTGGCGCGAGGCCGAGGGAAATCTCTACGCCTCGACCCTTGTCCACCCTGCAGGCGGCGACCCGCCGCCGCATACGCTGTCGCTGGTGGCAGGGCTGGCGGTGCACGACCTGCTGATGTCGCAACTCAACGTGCCTCAGGCCGACCCCGGCAATTACCGCTGGCTCAAGTGGCCCAACGACCTGATGGTGGACGGGGCAAAGATCGCCGGCATCCTGTGCGAGCGCGTGGGCGATGCCGTGATCGTCGGCGTGGGCATCAACGTGGCCACCGCCCCCCCCGTCGCCGATCGGGCGGTGACAGCCATACACAGTGCAAACCCGGACAACTCCAACACGGCAGCAGTCGTGCTGAGCGACCTTGCACGGACGTTAGCCGGACGCCTCGATCGCTGGCGCGCAGAGCCGCTGTCCACCACCCTGGCCGAATGGGAAGTGCGCGCTCACCCTCGCGGTGCGGCGTTGACGGTGACCGATGGCGGCGAGCGGATAGCTGGGGCCTTCGACGGGCTCGCGCCGGATGGGGCACTGCGCCTGGCGCTGGTTGACGGAAGCACCCGCATCATCCACGCGGGCGACGTGGAACTGGAGACTTGAGCCGATGCTTCTCGCCATCGATGCCGGCAACACCAACGTCGTTTTCGCGTTGTTTGAAGGCACGGACATCCGCGCCCGCTGGCGCATTGCCACAGACGGTCGCCGCACGGGCGACGAGTATGCCACCTGGCTTGTCCAGTTGCTCGCTATCGAGGGGATCGAGCGCAGCGCGATTACCCGCATAATCTTCGGCTCGGTCGTGCCGCGCGCCAATCATAACATCACCGTGCTTGCCCAGAAATACTTCGGCATCGAGCCGATGGTGGCGGGCGAGGGCGCGGCGGCCTGGGATTTCGCAATCGACGTCGAACAACCCAATACGCTGGGCGCCGATCGCGCCCTGAACTGCATCGCCGCGCACGAACTGGTGGGCGGCGACATGATCGTGGTCGACTTCGGCACCGCGACCAAGTTCGAGGCGATCGACTATAACGGCGCCTACAAGGGCGGCATCATCGCGCCGGGCATCAATCTCTCGCTCGACGCGCTGGTGGGCAACACCGCCAAATTGCCGCGGATCGCGATCCGCGCGCCTGAAACCGCCAGTGTCATCGGCCGCAATACCGAGGATCAGATGCTGATCGGCGTGTTCTGGGGATACGTCGCGATGATGGAAGGCCTCATCGCGCGCATGAAAGCCGAAATAGGTCGACCGGTAAAGGTTGTAGCGACCGGCGGGCTCGCCATATTGTTTGACGAGAAAACCGACATTTTCGATGTCGTCGATGCCGACCTGACGATCCGCGGATTGCAGATCCTGGCGGACCGTGCCGGAGGCCCATGAAAAAGAATTACACACCTGAAGACGAATTGCTGTTCCTCGCGCTGGGAGGCAGCGGAGAGATTGGCATGAACGTCAATCTCTACGGCTGCCGTGGAAAGTGGCTGATGGTCGATCTCGGCATGAGCTTCGGCAGCAACGAATATCCTGGCACAGAGCTGATGTTCGCCGATCCCGAGTTCATCGAGGACCGCGCCGACGATCTTGTGGGCATCGTGATTACGCACGCGCACGAGGATCACATCGGCGCCATTCCCTATTTTGCCGCAGAACTGGGCGTGCCGCTGTACGCCACGCCGTTCACGGCCGAACTCGTCCGCCGCAAGCTGGCCGAGGCCGGACTGGAGCGGCAGGTGAAGCTCAATGTCATCAGGGAAGGTCACGGTCCTCTCGATCTCGGCCCCTTCTCGATCACCTATGTCCCGCTCGCCCACTCGATTGCCGAGGCCAATGCCCTGCTGATCGAAACGCCGTTCGGGCGGGTGTTCCACACCGGTGACTGGAAGCTCGATGAAGAACCCATCATCGGCGATCCGACAACCGAGCAGGAACTAGTCGCGATCGGTGACGAGGGCGTGCTGGCAATGGTCTGCGATTCGACCAATGTCTTCAACCCTGTCCCCTCGGGCAGCGAGGGCGCGGTGCATCGCGGTTTGCTGGAAGAAGTGCGCAAGCACGCCGGCAAGCGTGTGCTGGTCACGACCTTTGCCTCCAACGTGGCCCGCCTGCAGACGTTGGGCGAAGTTGCACGCGAGACGGGGCGTCAGCTGTGCGTGGCGGGGCGCTCGCTCGATCGCATTATCGAGGTGGCCCAGGACCATGGCTACCTGCAGGATTTCCCCGGAACCGTCGATTTCGACCAGGCGATGGACCTGCCGCGCGGCGAGGTTCTGATCATCGCCACCGGTGGGCAGGGCGAACCACGTGCGGCGCTCAGCCGCATTGCCGAGGAAAGCCACCGGCTCGAACTCACCCGGGGTGATGTCGTGCTGTTCTCCAGCCGGCAGATTCCGGGAAACGAGCTTGCCATCGGGCGGATACAGAACCGCCTTGCGGAGCGCGGCATCGTGATGGTGACCGACCGTCAGAGCGAGATCCATGTCTCCGGCCACCCTGGGCGGCCCGAACTGGAAACGCTGTATGGCTGGTTGCGCCCGCAGATCCTCGTGCCAGTGCATGGCGAGGTTCGTCACCTGATCGAACAGGCTCGGCTCGGCTTGGCCAGCGGCATCCCGCACTCCGTGTTCCAGCAGAACGGCGAGATCGTCCGCCTTGCCCCCGGCGTACCGGAAAAGCTGGGCGAGGTCATGACCGGGCGCCTGGTGCTTGACGGCGACGTCATCGTCCCTGCCGATGGCGAAGCGATCACGATGCGCCGCCGCCTTGCGCGCGATGGCCTCGTGATCGTCGTGCTCGGCGGCCGGGGCAGGGTGCAGGTCGAGGGAATTGGCCTGCCGCTCGACGAGGATTATGACGCCTTCGTTGCCGAGGCCGAGAGCGATGTTGCCACGGCCGTGGCCCGCGTGGGGAAGGGTCGCCGCGCCGATCCCGAAGCCGTCGTGGAGGCCGCGCGTCTTGCGGCCCGTCGCGCCGCCCAGCGCTGGTCCGGCAAGAAGCCGCAGACCCGTGTCATCTCGCTGCTTGCGGAGTGATGTGAGCCGTGGCCCTTACGTCCATCATCGCGATCTATGCGCTGTTCTGGGTGATGACCGCGTTCCTGCTGCTGCCATTCGGCGTGCGGACGGCTGACGAGGCTGGCTTGTCCAAAATTCCCGGCCAGGCGGACAGCGCGCCGGCGGAGTTTCATCCGTGGCGGATCGTGGGCCGCGCTACCGTAATTGCCGCCGTATTGTGCGCGCTTTATATCGCCAATTACATCGAGGGATGGGTGACCGTCGACGATGTGAACCTGTTCGGCACGCCACCCGGCTACGAACCGCGTCAGCGCTGAATGCCCGGTCAGCCGCGTAACCGGTCAATCGACTGTGCCAGCGCGACGTAGAGCTTGCCGACATCGCTGGACAGCAGCGTAACCGCGATTGCATTGCCGTCACGCGTGGAAAGCACCTCGCGCAGCATCGCCTCGAAATCGTGGATGTAGCGGTTAACCGTTTCGCGAAATTCGCTGTCCTCGTCATAGACCCCGGCCACCGCGCGGCTTTCGTGCTTGTCGAGCAGCCGCACGGCGCGACGGGTGAAGATGCCCCGGTCACCGCGCAGGTAGTTCGACCATTGCGTGTCCGATACCTCGTTATCGAACGCCTTGGCGATGTCGATCGCGGAGGAATTCAGGGCCTCGGTAATCAGCGCCATGCGGCGCGTGAACTCGCTGTCGATCCGCTCTTCGGCCCGTTCGCGGGCATAGTCGATGCGCGCTTCGAGATTGCCGGCCAGCGTCTCGACCTCGCCCAGTTGGCTGCGCAGAGCGGCGGTGGTCGCCTCGCCGGATTCGGTCGCGCGGGCGACAGCGTCTTCGAGCTCTGAAATGGCCTCTATGGCGTTGTGCCGGATGGCCTCGGCAATGCGGGTGCGACTGTCTTCGGCGATCCGATCGGCAATCTCGTCGATGACTTCGCGCTGGTTTTCACGCAGGTTTTCCAGCGCGCCACCGGCTTCACCGGCTAGATGCTCAAGCGCCACCCGCAATTCGGAGCCGGTGCGCTCGGCCAGGCGCTCGCTCTCGGCGGCCAGCGCGGTCATGCGCTGTTCCAGTGCGGTCAGCGTGTCCAGCGATGCCGTGCCCATATCGCGCGCATTCTCGACATGACCGGACAAGGCTTCGCTGCGCAAAGCGGCATCGCCGATCAGCGCATGGAGGCGCCCGGTCTCGTTGCCGAAGCGGGCGAGCCGCTTCTCCGCCTCGCCGATGGAATCGGCCAGCGCGCCTTGTGAGTGAGCCGATCCGGAACGGATGATCTCCAGCAGGCGCACGCTGTCACTGGTCAATCGCGCGATCAACTCGCCGCTGTTTTCCAGGACCGCGCGGCTCTGCTCGACACGGTCTGCCAGGCCCTGCGCCGCATCGCCCAGGCCCTCGCTCGCCCCCCGGCTTTCTGCGGCCATGCGCCGCATCTCGGCGTCCAGTTCGGCCATGCGGGCAGCCAGGTTGTCGGTGCGCTCGACCATGCCGGCGGCGTGGTCGACCTGCGCATCCTGGCGCGCGTGCATCGCCGCATCGATGGCAACGAGCCGGGCATCGAGCGCGCCCAGCCGCTCCGCCGCGCTGGTCATCGCGACCTCGTCGGCCTCGGAAATGGTGGCGATAGCCCCCTGCATACGGGATTCGAGCGCAGCGATCGATTCGCTCCACCGGCCAACCGCCTCGCCGTGGCCTTCCCCCAGCGCCGCGAGCAAGCGCTCGCCATCCTCCTGCAGCGCGCCGAGACGTTCGCGCATTGCGGCAATCGCCTCTTCCTCGGCAGCGCGCTGGGCCAAGTCGTGTCCGCGCAGTTCCTGGGCGACGGCGGAGGCGCGGGTGCGGATCGCGGCGATGGCTTCGTCCTGCGACAGGGCGAGATCGGCGCGAAAACCCTCGCTCACCCGGCGCAGCTTGTCGAAACGTTCCTGGGTCGCTTCGCCCAGCGCGCTTACCTGCGTATCGAACAGCTCCAGCGTTGCACCGACCCGCTCGCCGATCCGTTCCACGTGCCGCTCACTCGCCACGCCGAACTGGTTGAGCCGGTCGAACCCGGTCACCAGCGCCTCGACCTGTTCCTGCGCGACATTACCGGCGTTGCCGATCTGGTTGGTCATGTCACGCGCGGCGTTGGCGACGACGGGCAGGTGATCGCGCAGGCTCGTCATGTTCGCGAGCGCGGTATCGCTGACACTGCCGATCTGTTCGACCTGCGCACTGTTGTCGCGGATCAGGGTCTGCAGGCGGTCGGCGTTGGTCGAAAGCCGCTCGTTGGCGAGGCGACCGAGCGTTTCGAGATCGCGGGACTGCGCCGCGATGAAATCGCGCGAGATTGCCAGCTCACGATTGACGATGGCAAGCCGGCTTTCAAGTAGGGCGGACTCTTCCGACAGCGCGCGCGCGGCGTCGGTAAAACGGTTGGCCTCCCGCCGGCTGTTGCGCATGGCGAGCAGCCACAGGCCGATCACGAGGATCACTGGCAGCGACCACTCACCGATCCAGTCGATCCACTGCTGTGCCGGGGCACCGGCAAGAATGGGCGCGCGGTAGGTCCAGAAGAAGAAACCTGTCCATGCAAGGACGATCAGGCCGGCAAACAGCGGCACCGCCCAGGTGAAGCGTGGACGGGCGCGAGGTTCGCTTTCTTCTTCGGTCCAGAACTCCGCCTCTTCCGCCTCCGGTTCGAACGCTTCGTCGTAGGCCGGTGTCCCGTCATTCTCGTGGCGAACCGTGGTGTGGTCGGCTTCGGTGTCGGCCATGGCGACTCCCTCCAGCGGCGAGAAATTTCTGCGACGTGTCATCGAGGGACATTTATCAGATTGCGACGTCCGGGGAACCCCGGCCTGCTGCGTTGTCCGCCGCCGTGTGCGGTATCTTCGGCCGGTCAGGCAGCCTCGTGCTGGCGCGCGGGATTGCGCGCCGTTTATTCGCCGGCGCGCCACATAGCGGCTTGGCAGGTGCACTGGCGCTGCCTAGCTTGACCGCTGGATCGAGACGAACGTCGGGAGCACGCCATTTGCGCGCCGCATTGATCAGCCTGCCACAAGGCGGGGATGGCTTGGGCGAGATGCCCACCATTGCCGGCAAGACCGTGGCCGAGCGGCAATTGCTGTTCGCAAAGGCCTGCGGTTGCGAAGGCGTGATTGCTTTTGGCGGGGGCGTATCGTCGGCGGCTGTTGCTTTGCGTCACGCCGCAGAGCGCGAAGGCATGCGGTTCCAGGTGATCTCCAGCGCCCACGCCTTGCCCGGTGCTATTGCCGATGGGGACAGCCTGTTGGTGATGCAGCCCGGGATGCTGCCCGAATCGCGGCAGGCGCTCGATCTGCTTCGCGCCGAGGGTGACCGGATGCTGGTGGTGTCCGCCGGGCCGGGAACCACGGCAGGGTTCGAGCGCATCGATCTGGATCGCGCATCTGCAGGTGCGATGACGGTGCCGGGCAAGTGGCTGGGGCGGCTCATCAGCCTGCCCGAGGATGCCGCACCCCACGCCGCGCTGTTGCGCATCGCCTTGCAGATGCGGCTTCCCGAAGCGCGGCTCGACGATGCCATGCTGGACGATGGCCAGTGGCTGGTGGTGCATGACGCGGCGGCGGCAGAACGGCGCGAGGCCACCTGGCTGCGCAGTCATGTCGGCGCGTCGCCGCCCACCTCGCCATCGCGCTGGCTGGCGGAACGCGTCGTCGGACGGGCGGGCGGATGGCTGATGGACCGGCCCTTTACCCGCCCCGCCTTGCTGGCGCTGTCGGCACTCCTGCTAGGCGGCTCGGTGGCGGCGGCATGGTCCGATCTGCCCGTGCCTGCGTTTGCCCTCGCGGCGCTGGCCGTGCCTGCGATCGAGAGTTTTCTTGCCCTGTCCCGTCTCGCGGTGGCGCCGTTCGGGCGCATCGGCCGTCTGCCATGGTTACGCCGGTTGGTGGACATCGTGTTGCTTGTCATCGGCGTGCTGGCGATCGACGGCCTGTGGTATCGTACGGTGTTTCCGCCCCTGATGCTGGCAGCCGGGTTGCTGGCGCTCGATCGGGATGACGCCCCCACCTATGCCCGACCCTTGCGCGATCGGGCGGTTATCGCCGGACTGGTCGCGCTGGTCTCCACGGTCGCTCCTCCGGAGGCGGCTATCATGCTTGCAGCCACGCTCGTCCTTGTCGCCAGGTTGCTGCCGCGTATCCCGGCTGAGGAATAACGCCGAATTAACGCTGTTGGCGTAGGGCGGCAGACATGAGCGAACCCGCACAAGCCGGTCCATCCATGGAAGCGGTCGAAGATATCCTGCGTGAGGAACTGGCCCACGGCGACGTCATCATCGCCACGGCCCGCCCGATCCTGCGTCACCTGCTGGCGAATGACGATCACGCGCTGTTCAGCGACGAGGTCATCGCCAGGGTGCGCGGCATGATGGTTCACGTTGCGCGCCAGATGCTGTTCGTGCTGGCGGACGAAGCCGGGGTCGCCGACAGGGCGGCCTTTGCCGACGCGCGGGAGGAAGCCATCGCCGTGTCGCTGCTGGAAGACAGCGATTTGCTCGGCCATGCGCACGCCCTGTGCATAGAGGCGCAGATCGCCCTGCGATTGCAGCATCGCAGCGGCATCGACGCGGTGCTTTCGCCGCTGTTGCAGGAACTGGCAGCTTCGAGCGACCAGGCGATGGCTGCCGCAGCGATGCGCGTCCTATCGGCCCAGGCGCGTTACAGGCAGCAGCAGCATCGCATGGAATTTCCGCTGTCGGAACTACCGCAGGCGCTGTTCGATCGCGCACTGGCGATATTCGCGTCGCACACCGCAGACATGGGCCAACCCGCAGACTTGGCGCGTGCCAGCCTGCAAGGCGCCTACGATCCGGATGCGAACCGCATCGGCCGTATCCTGCGCCTCGTCAGTGCGATGCAGCACCGGGCGACGCGGGCGCTGGAAGTGGATCATGCGGGCGTCTCGATCTTCGTGGTCGCCCTCTCGCTTGCCTGCGGCCAGAACCGCGACACGGTGATCCTGTCGCTTGGGGAGAACCAGTGCGCGCGGCTCGCGCTCAGCCTGAGGGCGGCGGGACTGGGGCAGAAGGCGGTGGAGGAGCAGTTTCTCTACCTCCACCCCGAAATCGAATTGCCCGACGGTTTCGATCGCATCCGGGTAGACCGCGCATCCGCCATGCTGGCCGCCGCGCAGGTCGAGGAGGCCATGTGAGCCGATGGCCAGCGAACCCATCATCACTGCACGCGCGCGGACCGATGCCGACGACAACCTGATCGAGGCGGAAGAGCCGCTGGCAAGCTTTCACCTGCGCGCCGGTGGCAAACTGCCGGGCCCGATCGTGACGCCGGCGCTGCTCGAACTGGTGCGAAAGGCGCGGCGAAGCGGCAAGCGCCTGTCGCGAGCGATCCGGGCTCAGGATTCGCAGGACCGGATCGCCACCTGGGTGGAAGTGGTGCCCGGCCGGGCAGGCACGATCGTCAATCTCAGCGCGTGGACGGTGCAGGACATTCCCGAGCCTGGGCGCGCCGCGGACATCGATCGGCTTGCGCTGGTCCGCCACCTTGCCGGACTGACCGCGCGGCTCGATGCCAGGCAGCACCTGCTCGCGGTCGACTGGACGGCATCCGATCTCGACCGGGTGGGTGAAGCCATGCTGACCGGTGTCGGGCAGCCGTGGACGGACTTCGTAGCGATCGCCGACAATGGCGGCCGCAGCCCCGTCGACTGGCGGATGAGCGACGGGGCGCGGGCCGAGGTCTCAGGGTCGATGCGGCAATGGGCGGTGCATCTCGCACCACTCGGTCCGGGCGGCACCGGCAGTGCCGGGTTCGAACTCTACCTGGTGCCCGACCAGCCGCTGGCCGACGACCCGCCAGCGCCCTCCCGCAAACCCGATCGCAGCGCCGGGATCGGACGCGATATCGCCCCGGTCCTGCGCCAGCCCGTCAGCCGCATCATCGCCAACGCCGAGACCATTCGCTCCCAGCTTTCCGGACCACTGGCCGAGGAATACAGCAACTATGCCGCGGACATTGCAGCCGCGGGCGAGCACCTGCTGGCGCTGATAGACGACCTGACGACGCTGGAAATGGTGGAGGACGAGGACTTCAACCCCGCCCCTGACCACATCGACCTGGCCGATGTGGCGCGGCGGGCCGGGGGCATTCTGGGCATGCGCGCCAAGGAGCGTGGGATCATCCTGGATTTCCCCAAGGATGCAGAGAAAGTGCCTGCCATCGGAGAATTCCGTCGCACCTTGCAGGTGCTGCTGAACCTCGTCGGCAACGCCATCCGCTATTCGCCCGAGGGCGGGCAGGTTTGGATCCGAGCCGTAGCGTCAGGCGAACGCGCGCAGGTCGTCGTCGCCGACCAGGGGGAGGGGCTGGACGCGGACGAACAGCGCCGGGTCTTCGCCAAGTTCGAACGGCTTGGCCGCAGCGGTGACGGCGGCTCTGGCCTCGGTCTCTATATTTCCCGCCGCCTTGCCGAGGCGATGGGCGGCACGCTTACCGTGGAGAGCGCCAGGGGGCAGGGCGCGCGGTTCACGCTCGACCTGCCCGGCGGTCCTGACGCCTCCGGGTGATGCCTACCGCTGGCCGATCGGCACGTAATCGCGCGCCGTGGGGCCGGTATAAAGCTGGCGCGGGCGACCGATGACCTGATCGGGATCGGAGATCATCTCGTTCCACTGCGCCACCCAGCCGACCGTGCGGGCAAGAGCGAAAAGCGCGGTGAACATGGTCGTCGGGAAGCCGATGGCCGAGAGAATGACGCCCGAATAGAAATCGACGTTGGGGAAAAGCTTCTTTTCGACGAAGTAGTCGTCCTGCAGCGCCATTTCCTCCAGCCGCAGGGCGGTTTCGAACACCGGATCGGACACGTTGAGCGCGTCGAACACCTCGCGCACGGTCTTCTGCATCACGGTCGCGCGCGGATCGTAGTTCTTGTACACGCGGTGGCCGAAGCCCATCAGGCGGAACGGGTCGTTCTTGTCCTTTGCCCGCTCGATATAATGCGGGATGCGATCGGGCGTGCCGATCTCGCGCAGCATGTTCAGCGCCGCCTCGTTCGCGCCGCCGTGGGCCGGGCCCCACAGGCACGCAATGCCGGCCGAGATGCAGGCAAACGGATTTGCACCCGATGAGCCGGCGAGCCGCACCGTGCTGGTGGAGGCGTTCTGTTCGTGGTCGGCGTGGAGGATGAAGATCCGGTCCATCGCCTTTTCCACCGCAGGCACAACCTCGTAATCCTCTGCCGGCACGCCAAAGGTCATGCGCAGAAAGTTGCCGGTGTAGCTGAGCGAATTGTTCGGATAGAGGAAGGGCTGGCCGACCGAATACTTGTAGGCCCAGGCAGCAATCGTCGGCATCTTGGCGATCAGCCGATGGCTGGCAATCTTGCGCTGTTCCGGATCGGAAATGTCCGTGCTGTCATGGTAGAACGCGCTGAGGGCTCCCACCACACCGCACATGATCGCCATGGGGTGCGCGTCCCGACGGAAGCCCTGATAGAACTGCCGCATCTGATCGTGAATCATCGTGTGATAGGTGATCGTGTGGCTGAACTCGTCGAGCTCGTCCTTGCTCGGCAACTCGCCGTTAAGCAGCAGATAGCTGACTTCCATGAAGCTGGACTGTTCGGCCAGCTGCCCGATGGGATAGCCGCGGTGCAGCAGCACGCCCTCGTCACCGTCGATGTAGGTCAGCGCGCTTTCACAACTGGCGGTGGACTTGTAGCCGGGGTCATACGTGAACCGGCCGGTGGTGCCGTAAAGCTTGCGGATGTCGATGACGTCGGGCCCGACGCTGCCCTGGATGGTGGGAAAGTCGTAGGTCTCGCCACCGACTTCCAGTTCCGCTTGCTTGTCCGCCAAAACGTATCTCCTTGCGTATCCTGTTGAAGCCGGGCGAGCCGATCAGCCCGCTGCCTGCGCGTCGATCCGCGCGAGGCTTTCCTCCCTGCCGAGGAGGACCAGCACATCGAAAATCCCGGGCGATGTTGTCGTTCCGGTAAGAGCCGCGCGAAGCGGCTGCGCGAGCTTGCCGAGGCCCAGCCCCTGCTCCTCCGCATAGGCCTTGAGATTGGCCTCCAGCGCCTCGATTGTCCAGTCCGTTTCGCCTTGCAACCGGCCGGAAATAACGGAAAGTCGCGACTTTGCTTCCTTGTCCAGCAGGGCGGCGGCCTTCTCGTCCATTGCGAGCGGGCGCTGCTTGAAGAGAAACGCGGCGCCGTCCGCCAGCTCGTTCATGTCGCGCGCACGGGTCTTGAGCACGGGCATGGCCTCGGTCAGCAGGGCGACATCGGCCTGCGGACCGATTGCCTGCGCCGCCAGCCGCGCCAGCCGTGCATCATCCGCCGCGCGGATGTGATGGCCGTTCATGTTCAGCAGCTTCTTCATGTCGAATCGGCTCGGTCCCTTGCCGACCGCGTCGATATCGAAGGCGGCGATGGCTTCCTCGCGCGTGAATTCTTCCTGGTCGCCGTGGCCCCAGCCAAGGCGCAGCAGGTAGTTGAACAGCGTTTCGGGCAGGATACCCATGTCGCGGTAATCGCGCACGCCCAGCGCACCGTGGCGCTTGGAAAGCTTGGCCCCGTCATTGCCGTGGATCAGCGGGACGTGGGCGTAGACCGGGCGTTCCCACCCGTCCTCGATCCCCGCCATCGCGTCGATCACCTGGATCTGGCGAAAGGCGTTGTTCAGATGGTCGTCGCCGCGAATGATGTGGGTGCAGCCCATGTCGACATCGTCGACCACCACGGCGAGCATGTAGGTCGGTGAGCCGTCGGCGCGCAGCAGGATGAAATCGTCGATCTCGCGGTTGTCCACCTTCACGCGGCCCTGGACCGCGTCCTCGATCACGGTCTCGCCGCCTTCGGGCGTCTTGATGCGCACGGTGTAGGGCGCGCCTTCGGGTGCTTCCGAAGGATCGCGGTCGCGCCAGCGCCCGTCATAGCGCATCGGCTGCTTCGCCGCCTTTTGTGCCTCGCGCATTTCCGTCAGTTCTTCTGGCGTGGCGAAGCACTTGTAGGCGCGCCCGGCCGCGAGCAGTTTGTGCGCTACTTCGGCATGGCGATCGGCACGCTCGCTCTGCAGCACGGTCTCGCCATCGAATTCCAGGCCGAGCCAGTCGAGCCCTTCGTAGATCACGTCGATCGCTTCCTGCGTGGATCGCGCCTTGTCGGTATCCTCTATCCGCAGCAGCGCCTTGCCGCCGTGATGGCGGGCATAGAGCCAGCTGAACAGCCCGGTGCGGGCGTTGCCGATATGCAGGAAGCCCGTGGGGCTGGGCGCGAACCGCGTTACCACCGGACGCTTTCCCGATGCCGTGTCGCCCGAACTTGCCATAACCCGTTGAATCCTGTCCATGTGCTCGCATGGCAACAAAGGCGCCGCCGCTGGTTCCACTGGGGGACGACGAGCACGATGCTGCGATGCAGCAGACGCCTTGGCGAAGCGTCGCGCGTTTGTCCAGCATCCGGCCCAGCAACTGGTTAGGTCTTGCTCAGCGCGCCGAGCGTTTTCTCGGGTCGGCCGGGTTCGATCGCGGTCCGTGGCTGACCGTGGCACTGGCGGCCGGGATCGGCGCATGGTTTGCCCTGCCGACGGCGGCAGGCTGGGTGGCCTGTATCGCGGGTGGCCTGCTGCTGGCGCTGGGCGCACTGGCAGCGTGGAAGGGGCGAGAGGACCGCGCGCAACTGACCCTCGCGTTGATGGCCTGCGGGCTGCTTTTCGCGCTGGGCACGGCGTTGATCTGGGCGCGATCCGAGATGGTCGGACAACCAGCTTTCGACCGGCCGACCTATGCCGAGATCGAGGGGCGCGTGCTCCAGCGTATCGAACAACCTGCCGAGGACCGCGTTCGCCTGGTGCTGGCCATTCGCCACCCCGATACCGGCGAGGCGGTCCGCGTGCGTGTGAACGTGCCGCTCGAGGAGGCGACCGCCGCCATGAGCGAGGGGGCGGTGGTGCGCGCAGAGACGCGGCTGATGCCGCCAACCGCGCCGATGCTGCCGGGAAGTTACGATTTCGCGCGCACTGCCTGGTTCGAAGGGCTCGCAGCGACCGGGACGGTGCAGGGAGACATCGCGGTCGTCGAGCCGGCGGGCGCGGGGGACGCGGGCTGGATCGCGCAGTTGCAACGCCGGCTGTCGGCCCATGTGCGTTCGCAACTGGGCGGATCACCCGGAAGCATCGCAGCGGCCTTTGCCAGCGGAGACCGCGGGGCGATCGCCACGGCGGATGAAGATGCGATGCGCGATGCGGGGCTGACCCACCTGCTCTCGATCAGCGGTCTGCACGTCAGCGCCGTGATCGCCGGCGCCTATTTGCTGGCAATCAAGCTTCTGGCGCTGTGGCCCTGGCTGACGCTGCGGGTGCGCCTGCCGGTGGTGGCAGCGGGCGTGGCGGCGCTGGCGGGCATCGCCTACACCTTGCTGACCGGCGCACAGGTTCCGACCGTGCGCAGCTGCGTCGGCGCCGTGCTGGTGCTGATCGCGCTGGCGCTGGGGCGCGAGCCATTGTCGATGCGGATGGTAGCGGTTGCGGCGGTCGTGGTCCTCCTCGCCTGGCCGGAAAGCCTCATCGGGCCGAGCTTCCAGATGAGCTTTTGCGCCGTCATCGCCATCGTGGCGCTGCACAATGCCGATCCAATCCGACGCTTCCTCGCCCCGCGCGATGAAAGCGCGGTGACCCGCATGGCGCGGGGAGCCATCATGTTGCTGGCTACCGGTCTGGTGATCGAACTGGCGCTGATGCCGATCGTGCTCTTCCACTTCCACCGCGCGGGCTTCTACGGCGCCTTTGCCAATGTCGTCGCCATTCCGCTGACAACGTTCGTGTCCATGCCGTTCATCGCGCTGGCGCTGGTGTTCGACGTGGTGGGGGCGGGGGCCCCGTTCTGGTGGCTTGCGGGCAAGTCGCTCGAACTGTTGCTGGGGATTGCCCATGTCACCGCCGCGCAACCGGGCGCGGTAAAGCTGTTTCCGCAAATGACGCTGGCGACCATCGCGCTGTTCGTTGCCGGAGGCCTGTGGCTGGCGCTGTGGCGGGGAAGGGCGCGCTTGCTGGGGCTGGTGCCTGCCAGCGTTGCGACACTGATGCTGCTGGCCACGCCGGTGCCCGACGTGCTGATCTCCAGCGACGGGCGCCACGTGGGCATTACCGGCGAAGACTTGCCCGGAAAGGACGCGGGTGGACTGTTGGTCCTGCGTGACACCCGCAGCGAGTTCACCCGCGATAACCTGTTGGAATTGGCCGGAGTGGAGGGCGACCCGATGCCCCTGGCCGATTGGCCGGGCGCCGATTGTAGCCGGGATTTCTGTGTGGCGACCCTGGAACGCGGAGGGCGCGAATGGCACCTGCTGCTCAGCCTCAGCAGCGCGATCATCAAGGAGCGGGCGCTCGCGGCAGCGTGCGAGCGGTCGGACATCGTTGTGGCGGACCGCTGGTTGCCACGCAGTTGCCAACCCCGATGGATCAAGGCCGACCGGCGTATGCTGGAAGAAAGCGGGGGGCTGGCGATCTCGCTGGCCAACGGAACCGTGGACACCGTCGCGGACCGGCAAGGGCAGCATGGCTGGTGGCGCGGCCGGCAGGACTAGTCCGCCAACCGCGCCACCGAACTTTTACTGCCTGACTCTTGGCATCAGAGCCTTAGCGCCAGAACCTTAGCGCCAAACCCTTAGTGCCGGACCCCTAGTGCCGGACGCTTAGTGATAGCGGCGCAGCAACCCGGCAAGCTTGCCCTGCACCTTGACCTGGCTGTCGGCATAGATCTGCGGATCGTAGCTGGCGTTGGCCGGATCGAGCCGGATCCTGCCACCATCGTGATAAAGGTACTTGAGCGTTGCTTCCTCGTCGTTGACGAGCGCCACCACGATGTCTCCATCGCGCGCTGTATCGGCTTTCCTGACGAGCGCGTAATCACCGTCGAAGATGCCGGCCTCGATCATTGAATCCCCAGAAACCTCCAGGGCGTAGTGATCGCCGGGGCCAAGCAAGGCCGCCGGCACGGGCAACGATCGGTCGGACTCGAAGGCTTCGATCGGAACGCCAGCCGCGATCTTGCCATGCAGGGGAATCTCGATCACGTCGTTCGCCGGTTCCGGTCGTGCGGCAGGCGGGGACGCGACCTTGGCGACGGACTCGTTGCCAAGATTCTCCGGCATCCTCACCACTTCCAGCGCGCGCGCCCTGTTGGCCAGACGGCGGATGAAACCGCGCTCTTCCAATGCGGAAATCAGCCGGTGAACGCCCGACTTGCTCTTCAGATCGAGCGCTTCCTTCATTTCCTCGAAACTCGGCGAGATGCCTGACGCTTCAAGACGGCGGTTGATGAAAAGCAGCAATTCATGCTGTTTGGCAGTCAACATCGCGGTACTCCTTGCCCGAGCCGCCGGTGTGCGGCGACTCAAATGTTCCATTTAGGGAACGAATAAGGAACAGTTAGGAAACAGACGCGACTTCGTCAAGCGGTTCCGCCATTCTGGAGCCAATAGACGGTTGCGAGCTCTCCCGCGGTGGCGGCGGGGGCATGGGCGTCGCGGCGGATCAGGCCGTCCGCCAGCGCAAGCGAACGCAGTGCGCTGCTATCGCGCTGGAGTATGGGCCGGACACCATCGGCGCCCAGCGTTGCCCGCATGAATTCGGTCCGTGGTCCCGCCTCGGGCAGATCGCTTGCGAGCGGCAGGCGCATCGTGTGCGGCAGTGGGTCGGCAGCACCTGAAAGGCGGCGAAGCAGCGGCAGCATGAAATGAAACGCGGTGACGAAGCTCGATACCGGATTGCCCGGCAGGCCAATCACGATCTGTTCCTTGCGCCGCGCGAGCAACAGCGGTTTCCCCGGTCGCATGGCGATCTTCCAGAACTCGATCGTGGCTCCCCATTCCGCCAGAGCGGGACGCAGGAGATCATGGTCGCCAACCGAGGCGCCGCCACTGGTGACGATCACATCCGCCCCCGATGCGGCATCCAGCGCGTCGGCCAAGGCCGCCATGTTATCGGGGACTGGGCCGATCCTGTTGACCTTCGAGGCCAAGGGCGCGGCCATCGCTGCCAGCATTGCACCGTTACTGGCAGGCACCTGCGCATCTGTCAGGGGAGCGGCGCCGTCGCTCAGCTCGCTGCCGCTGTCTATGATCGCCACGCTCGGCAGCCTGCCGACCGTCAAACGGCCAGCCCCGAAGCCGGCGGCGATGGCGAGGGCGAGCTGGGTCGGCCCCAGCCGCACGCCCTTGCCGAGCACCACGTCGTTCGCTGCAAAATCGAACCCTCGGCGGCGAACGTGGCGTTCACTTGCCTCCCCGCCCGGCGCGAGGGCGAGGCGGTTGCCCTCGACGATCGCTTCTTCCTGCACCAGTACACGCAACGCGCCGCCCGGCATCAGTGCGCCCGTGCTGATCCGCACCGCCTCGCCCGGTTCCAGCGCCCCCTGGTATGGTCGACCGGCCGCGCTTTCCCCCACGATCCGCCAGGTGCCGGCATCACCCGCAGCAAGCGCGTAGCCGTCCATCGCCGAAAGATCGGCAGCGGGCTGGGCTCGTCGAGCCGCCAGTGGCGCACGCAGGTACCGGCCAAGGCAGTCGCTGGTGGGAAGAAGCTCGTTCGGCAGGGGGTGGGCAAGGTCCAGCAGGCGTTGCTGGGCGATGTCGAAATCCAGCAGCTCACTCATGGTGCGCGCCAGTCGCCGCTCTTGCCGCCGGTCTTGTGGGTCAGGCGGATGTCCGCGATGACCATGCCCTTCTCCATCGCCTTGGCCATGTCGTAAATCGTCAGCAGCGCGACCGATGCAGCGGTCAGCGCCTCCATTTCCACCCCGGTCCGCCCGGTGAGGGAAGCGCGCGCGGTAACGGCTATGCCGTCTTCCTCGAATGCGAAATCGACACTCACGCTGTCGAGCGCGAGCGGGTGGCACAGCGGGATGAGGTCGCCGGTCTTCTTCGCCGCCATGATCCCGGCGATCCGTGCTGCTGCCATGACGTCACCCTTTGGTCCACTGCCATCGCGCACGGCTGCAAGCGTGCCGGGCGCCATGCGGATGCGGCCCGTTGCCGTGGCCGAACGCGCCGTTTGCGCCTTGCCCCCCACGTCCACCATGCGCGCCGCGCCGGTCTCGTCGAGGTGGGTCAGTTGGCTCATCGTGAAGCAGCTTTCATGCAAGGGCCGTGAACCGGAAGGCGGCCACGTTGGGGACGGTGCGAAAACGAAAACCGCCGCGATCGCCCGGAGCGGTCGCGGCGGTTTCGCCAATTCGTGGTGTTGTGCGCGGGTTGGAACATGCAAACAGCAATGCCACAGGCGCGCGCGCAATTACAATGCCGGGGAGGTTGGCCTCAATCGCGCAGGTCTGCGGGCACGCGGCCGCCGTTGGCAGCGAGCTTGTTCATCACCTGCCTGTGCAGCCAGATGTTCTCTTCCGCCTTGCCCGAATAATCGGCGTCGCCCAGTTCGGTGGCGAGTTCTTTACGGTTCTCGTAGCTGGGATCTAGCCCGACGAGCTTCATCAGGTCGACGATGGAGGAGCGCCAGTTGAGGTTGTCCGCGCCGCCCATGCCATCGAGCCTGCGCTCAACGTCGACCTCGTCAACCGCCGCCGACTTGCCCGCGCCGAAGCCCTTGGTCTGTGCGGGCGCCATCGTCTTGCCGGCGGTAGTGCCAGCAGCGGTGCCGGCGGTGGTGGGCGCAGGGGTTTCGTCCTTGCGGCCGAAGATCGCGTTCTTGATCGACGTGAAAATGCTCATCTCGTTCCCTTTTTCTTGCTGGCGGCCACCTTCCGGGGGCCGTGTTGCCGATAGAACGCGCGAAGGCGCAAAATGTCCCGATGCCAGCGCAATTCCTGCAAAGCAAAAACAGCGCCATCATTCGGCAACCTTTGGTCGCTAAACGTTGTCGACACATGTCCGGTGCCGGATGTTGCAGGAAATCCCGGAATGGTTTTTCGTATCGTCACCTTGCTGGCCGGGTGCGCCGTTCTTGCCGGATGCGGGGGCGGTGGCGGATCGTCCGACGTGCCTGGCCCGGTGGCCACCTCCTCTCCGACGCCAACGCCCGGGGCGACACCTTACCAAACCTTTGCCCAGCAAACGGGCAACCGCACCTATGCGACGTCGTGCGCTGCCGGCGTTTTGAAGGTGCCGGGCACGGTGGTCTATCCCGCCACCGATTTCGGCGCGAGCCTAGCCATAGCCTACAACGCCGGGACGCAGCTTTTTGCCATCAACGGGCCGAACGGCGTGAACGCCAATTTCGGGCCGGCCGACCTAGACCCGGCACCGCCAGCTAGCAGCAGCGCGGCCTATTCGCGCACCCTGGCCGATGGGTTTCGCGCGCGGTTCATCATCGGCAACGGGGCAGGGGCTGGCGGCACGCTCGATTACGTGCGCAGCGCCTTTCTCGCCGCCCAGACCGGCGCTGGTGAGCCGTTGACCCATTACTGCGTGTTGGGAGTGCCGACGCTCATCACGGATCAACCCGCGAGCGGCTCCCTCACTTTCGGACAGATCGCGGTGAGCGGTGTCGCGTTGGAACAGGTGTCCGGCGGATTCGTCACCTACGACATCCGCGACAGTACCGTTTCGTTGAGTGCCAATGCCACCACCGGCCGGATCGCCGCCTCGATCCGACTGCTGGGGCGCCGCGTCGACAGCGGCACGGCCGCGGGCGCCAGCACGGAGCTGGGCACCTTTGCCGGCACGGCGGCCCTGGCAACGAATGCCACGACCTTTTCCGGCGTGCTGACAAGTACCGATCGCACCAGCCTGCAATCGCAGATCGGCGGGTGGTATTTCGGGCCACAGGGACGAGAGATCGGCGCGAGTTTCACGGTCGTCGCACAAGATGCCGCTGGCCGGCAGCTTTACGTGCTCGGCACGGTGGTCGGGAATCGCTGACTTTTCAGGCCGCGCCTTGCAGCAGGGCCCGCGTGGCGGCCTCGACATCGTCTTCGCGCATCAGGCTTTCCCCGACAAGGAAGCAGCGCACGCCGGCCTGTGCGAGACGCGCGCAGTCCGCGTGGTTCACGATCCCGCTTTCTCCCACGAGCAACGCGTCTGCAGGGGCGAGCGGGGCGAGGCGTTCGGTGGTGGCGATGTCGGTCCGGAAGGTCTTGAGATCGCGGTTGTTCACGCCGATCAGGCGCGAGGACAGGTGCGTAACGGCACGCTCCAGCTCGGCTTCGTCGTGGACTTCGACCAGCACGTCCATCCCGCGTTCCAAGGCCGCGGCCTCGATCTCCTGCATCGCATCGTCTTCCAGCGCGGCGACGATGATCAGGATGGCGTCGGCCCCGATGGCGCGGCTCTCGGCAACCTGCCAAGGATCCACTATGAAGTCCTTGCGCAGGACCGGGAGGGCACAGCTCGCGCGTGCATCCATGAGGTAGTCCTCGTGCCCTTGAAAATAGGGCGCGTCGGTCAGGACGGAGAGGCAGGCGGCACCGCCCGCGGCGTAGGCCATCGCATGGTCGTGCGGACGAAAGTCGGCGCGGATCAGGCCCTTCGAGGGGCTGGCCTTCTTGATTTCCGCGATCAGGCCGAAGCCGCCGCGAACCTTGTCCTCCAGCGCCCGGCGAAAACCCCGCGGCGCCTCCTCGTTGGCGGCCGCGCGGTCAAGGTCGTCCAGCGTCGCCAGCGTCTTGCGCGCGGCAACTTCCTCGCGCTTGGTGGCGCAGATTTCTTCGAGCTTGTTCATTTGACGGTCGCGATCCAGCATTCGAGCAACGCCTTGGCCAGCCCCTTGTCGATAGCCTCGCTCGCTTCCTCCACGCCTTCGCGCCAGCTTTCGACCTCGCCAGCCACCATCAGCGCGCCGGCCGCGTTGAACAGCACCGCATCGCGGTAGGGTCCGGGCGCACCCATCAGCAGCGCCTGCAACGCCTTGGCATTGTGGACGGCATCGCCGCCCCGGATGGCTTCGACAGGCGCGTGCCGCAGCCCGGCCTCGCTGGCATCCACACGGCGCATGGTGACCTCGCGGCCCTGCACGTCAGCCAGTTCGTTGCCTTCGTCCAGGCTCAGTTCGTCCAGCCCCTCGTCGCCCGAGACGATAAAGGTACGCTCCGTTCCCAACCGCGCCATCGCTTCGGCATAGATCGGCACGTAGGCCGGCCGCGCAATTCCGATGAGCTGGCGGCGCGTGTGTGCCGGGTTGGAAAGCGGGCCCATCAGGTTGAAGATCGTGCGCCGCGCCAGCTTCTGCCGGATGGGCTGGATCCGCGCCATCGCCGGATGGTGGTTCTTTGCGAACAGGAAGCAGATGCCGATGTCGGCCAGCGTCTGTTCGGCGGTGCGACCCGCAGCGTCCATGTCCAGGCCGAGCGCCTCCAGCGTATCCGCCGCGCCCGCCTTGCTGCTCGCCGCGCGATTGCCGTGCTTGGCGACCGGCACCCCGCAGGCCGCCACCACCAGCGCGACGGCGGTGCTGACGTTCAGCGTATGGTGCCCGTCGCCGCCGGTGCCGCAAACGTCGATGGCGTTGCCCGGCGCATCAATGGGGATTAGCCGAGCCCGCAACGCCCGCGCCGCGCCGGCAATCTCTCCCGCACGCTCGCCGCGGTCGGACAGCTCGGTCAGATAACGGGCGATGTCCTCCTCGGACGGCTCGCCATCGAGCAGGCGGCCGAACACCTCTTCCGCCTCGTCCTCGTACAACGGCGTATCGACCGCAGGAAGCAGCGTGCTCACGCCCCGCGTTCCTGCGCGTCCATGCCACAAATGCGGAGGAAATTGGCGAGCAGCGCGTGGCCGTGTTCGGTCGCGATGCTCTCCGGATGGAATTGCACGCCGTGGATCGGCAGATCGGCGTGACGGAAGCCCATCACCGCCGTGCCGTCCAGCCCCGGTGTCTCGCTGGTGGCGTTGACCAGCAGGCAGGCGGGAATATCCTCCACGATCAGCGAATGATAGCGCGTGGCGGTGTAGGGGGAGGGCAGGCCCGCGAAAACACCCGTCCCGTCATGCTCCACCGGGCTTGTCTTGCCATGCATCAGCCCGCCGCGCGTGACCCGCCCGCCGAAATGCTGCCCGATCGCCTGGTGGCCAAGGCAGACGCCAAGCAGCGGCGTCGCGCTGTCGGCGCAGGCGGCGACTAGATCGAGGCTGACGCCAGCCTCGTTCGGCGTGCAGGGGCCGGGCGAGATCAGCACGCCCTTTGCCCCGATCGCCAACGCCCCTGCGGCGTCAAGCGCATCGTTGCGCACAACTTCGACCCGTGCGCCTAGTTCCATCAGGTAATGGACGAGGTTGAAGGTGAAGCTGTCGTAATTGTCGATGACGAGGATGTCAGGCTGCTCGCTCATGCGCGGGAGCCTTATGGAAAGCCCGCGGCGGTGCCAAGCGCCGATTAAGGGCGGTGGCCTCTTCCTTTCCGCTGTCCAGCCCACATCTTTCACAAGGTATGCGTCGTTTCCCCCAGTTCACCTGCTCTCTCCTTGTCGCCGCAGCGCTCGCCACGGCCGGTTGTGCCGAGGCGCAGGATCGAGCGGCGGAGGTAACCGGCGAGGAAGCGCCTCAGGTCGCCACTCGAGGCCTCGATCCCGACATTCTGGAGCAGACGATCGGGCAAGCGGCGCAATTGCCCAATCTTCGCTCGCTTATCGTGATGCGCCATGGCGAGCCGCTGGTGGAGGAACGGTTCAACGGCGGGCCCGGGCTGGACGCTGCTGTCAACATCAAGTCCGCTTCCAAATCGGTCATTTCGGCGCTGGTCGGCATGGCGATAGAGCGCGGCGTCCTGGAAGGCACCGGGCAACCTGTGTTGAGCGAGCTGTCGGCCTATGCGCCGGCCGATGCCGATCCGCGGCTGCGACAGGTGACCGTTGGCAACCTGCTGTCCATGCGCGCCGGGCTGGAGCGGACCTCGGGCGACAACTATGGTCGCTGGGTCTCCAGCGAAAACTGGGTGCGCTATGCCCTGTCGCGGCCTTTCGTGGAGGAGCCGGGCGGACGGATGCTCTATTCCACCGGCAGCACGCACCTCCTGTCCGCCATGCTGACCGAGGCATCTGGCCGCTCGACATGGGCGCTGGCGCAGGAGTGGCTGGCAGAACCGCTGGGCGTGGTCATCCCCCGGTGGGAGCGTGATCCGCAAGGAATCTATCTCGGCGGCAACCAGATGGCGATGAGCCCGCGCGCCATGGCGGCCTTTGGCGAGCTTTACCGCAACGGCGGCGCGGCGGGCGGCGAGCAGGTGTTGCCGGCCGAATGGGTCGAACGAAGCTGGACCCCGGCCACGCGCTCCCCCTGGAGCGGTGAGAGCTATGGCTATGGCTGGTTCATTGGTGAGGTGCGCGGCCACCTGGTCTATTACGCCTGGGGTTATGGCGGGCAGATGATATTCGTAGTGCCGGATTTGGCGATGACGGTGGTTATGACCTCCTCCACCGACGTGGAACGTGGCAGCGATCATCTGGGCGCGCTGCGCCGCCTGCTGAAGGACGGCATCGTGCCCGCGGCCGAACGCGGCGGTCAGACCGGCTAGCCGGCTTTCCCAGCGAACTGGTCCGTCGCGCGAACCAGGCCATCGATGATCCCCGGCTCGCCCGCGGAATGGCCCGCATCGTGGACGATGCGCAGGTCAACCTCCGGCCAGGCTTTCTTGACATCCCACGCCGAGACCGGCGGGCAGCAGATGTCGTGGCGGCCCTGCACGATGATGCCGGGGATGCCCGCCAGCTTGCCCGCGTCGCGCAGCAGCTGCGCTTCCTCGAGGAAGAAGTCGGCCAGGAAGAACTTGGCGCAGATGCGGGCAAAGGGCACGGCCTTGGCCGGATCGGCGAAGCTTGAGAGCAGTTCCTCGTTGGGAAGCAGGGTCGCGACGCTGCCTTCCCACAACGACCACTGCGTGGCGGCGGCGAGGCGGGTCGCCTCGTCGTCGCTCGTCAGCCGGTCGTAATAGGCCTGCACCAGGTTGCCACGCTCGGCTTCGGGGATGAGGCCGGAGAACTTGTCCCACTGTTCGGCCATGATCTCGCTGGCGCCGTAGGTATAGAGCCAGTCCTTTTCCTTTTGCCTGCCGAGGAACACGCCGCGCAGGATCAGCTCGCTGCACCGTTCCGGGTAAGTCTCGGCATAGGCGAGCGCCAGCGTGGCGCCCCAGCTGCCGCCGAAGACCTGCCAGCTATCGAACCCGGCCATCCGCCGCAGCTTTTCCATGTCCTCCACGATGCGCCAGGTATCGTTCGCCGCGATCTCGGCGAAGGGCAGCGACTTGCCGCAGCCGCGCTGGTCGAACAGGATCACGTCGTACAGCGCCGGATCCCACTGGCCGCGATGGGCAGGGCTGATGCCGCCACCAGGGCCTCCGTGCAGCATAACCGCAGGCTTGGCACCCTTCGTGCCGACCCGCTCCCAATACAGCGAATGGCCCTCGCCCACATCGAGCATGCCGCTCTCGAACGGCTCGGTGATCGGATACAGGCCCCGGTACTGCGTCATTCCACGTCCTCTTGTCTGCGCACGACCACCAGCGGGCCGATGGGGGCACCGGTGTCGATCCGGCCACGCGATGCGTCCCACAACAGCGATACGGTGCCATCGAGGAACAGCGCGTTATCGACATTGAGCACGTCGCGATAGAGCCGTGCCATCTTGCCGAAGCTGACGGGCGCCTCGCTGATCAGGAAATGCGCCCGGCCGTTGGCATCGACGCCCACCCCGTTCCTGATCTTGCGGCTCTCGCCGTCTGGATCGAACGATGGATGCAATTCCCCGTCGATGACCAGCATCGGGCCGGACTGGGTGGCGAACATGGGGCGCTCCGTCACCTGTTCGGCGAAGGCATCGGTCGGCAGGACGCGCCAGGACCCATCGGTTGTGCCGAAGAACACGCCGTTGGGCAGCAGGTGAAAATTCCCCGGCCCCTCCGCCCGGTTGAGCAGATGCAGGCGCTGTCCATTCTCGACGAAATAGCCGATGGGCTGGCCGTCGCTGTCGTACATGCCGGCATTCATGGCCATCATCGCGCCTTGAGATGCGGTGTCGTCCTGCGAAAAGGCCCGCAGCGAGCGCCAGGGTGAGCCGCCTTCGGGGGCGAGCGCCGTGCCGACGACGTGTTCCGCCGGATCGGCGGTGCAATGCGTGAAGGGCGATTGTTCGAACATAACCGGCGCGCAGATCGAGGCGACGGCCTCACTCTCTTCGCCATCGAAATGCACCTCGCAGGAAGCGAGCAGCAGCGCCGCGCCGCACCCGAGAATGCGAAATATCACTGGCCGGGTTCCGCCTCGCGTGCCTGCGCCAGGGCATCCTTGGCCGCGGCGATGAGGGCGCCGGCCTTGTGGCGGCATTCCGCGGCTTCGTATTCCGGATCGCTGTCGGCCACGATGCCCGCGCCCGCCTGCACGTGCATGACGCCGTCCTTCACCACGGCGGTGCGCAGGACGATGCAGCTGTCGACCGATCCGTCGGGTGCGAAATACCCTACCCCGCCGGCGTAGGCGCCGCGCGTTTCCGGTTCGAGCTCGGCAATGATCTCGCACGCGCGAATCTTGGGTGCGCCACTGACGGTGCCGGCGGGAAACCCGGCGAACAGCGCGTCGAGCGCATCGTGATCGTGTGCCAGCTGGCCGATGACGTTGCTGACGATATGCATGACATGGCTGTAGCGTTCGACGGTGAAGCTGTCGGTCACGTGCACGCTGCCCTGCGTGGCCACGCGGCCAACGTCGTTCCGCCCCAGGTCGAGCAACATCAGGTGCTCGGCGCATTCCTTGGGATCGGCTAGCAGGCTTCGCTCGTTGGCCCGGTCTTCCCCCTCGTCACCGCCGCGCGGGCGGGTGCCGGCGATGGGGCGGATGGTGACCTCTCCATCGCGAACCCGCACCAGGATCTCCGGGCTGGAGCCGACAACGGCAAAACCCGGCAGGTCGAGGAAATACAGGAACGGCGACGGATTGACCCGCCTCAGGCTGCGATAGAGCGCCAGCGGCGGCAGCGGGAAGGGGCAGGTAAAGCGCTGGGCAAGCACGACCTGGAAGATGTCGCCTGCCGCAATGTAGTCCTTGGCCGCCAGCACCATGCGGGCGTAATCGGCGGGATCAGTGCGCGCCATAAGCACCGGATCGACACTGTCCGCAAGGCGGGGCGGGGGCGGCACCCGTTCTTCGAGCCGCCGGAGTGCCGCATCGATCCTGTGTTCCGCCTGGCTGACCGCGTCGTCGGCCTCTTCCTGCCCGGCAAACAGCGGCGCGACGACGAAGAGCGCGTCGGTCAGCCTGTCGAAAACGAGCACCAGCGTTGGCCGGGCAAACAGCATGTCGGGCAATTGCAGCCCGCTTTGCGGGGCGCGCGGCAGTTTCTCGACAAGGCCGATGGTCTCGTACCCGAAATAGCCGACGAGGCAGGCGAGGGCCGGCGGCAAGCCTTGGGGCACTTCGATGCGGCAGGCCGCGACCAGTGAGCGCAATGCCACAAGGCTGTCACCCTCCAAAGGCGCAAAGGCTTCGCGATCGTGCTGCCAGTCGCGGTTGATCTCTGCCCGCGCTCCGGTGGCGCGAAACAGCAGGTCGGGATCGAGGCCGAGCAGGCTGTAGCGCCCACGGATTTCGCCGCCCTCCACCGATTCAAGCAGGAAGTCGCCGCGCCCTTCCTCGATCAGCTTGAGCGCCGCCCCCACCGGCGTTTCCGTATCGGCCACCACGCGGCGCCAGACGAGCGTGTTGCGCCCCGCCGCCAGCGCTGCGCGCGCCCTTGCCGAATTGTTGAGCGCCGCGGTCAGAGCCGCCCCCTCAATTGAGGGCGGGGTTGTTGGCACCCAGCAGCGACTGGCGAACCGCGTCGATGCCCGCATCGTTGCGCTCGACATCCACCGCGTTCTCGACAGCGGCGACAAACTGCTCGACATATTCGTTGCCGAGGCTCTGGCTGAGCTGGGTGCGGGTGGCCTCGACCAACTGGTCGTTCGCGGCGAGCTGAGGCACCTCGATGTCCTCCAGCGCGACCACGAACCACTGGTTCTGTTCCTGCACGGCGACCCGTTCCACCGTGCCTTCGGCCATCGAGAAGAACAGGATCGTGGCCCGCGTGACCTGTCCAAGTTCCTGCAACTGCCGCCGCGAGATGCGCAGCGCCTGCGTGGCTGGCAGACTGGCCGTCTCCTGCGCTACGGCGTCGGCGAGCGATGCGCCGCCTTCGACGCGTTGCATCACGCGGCCCGCTGCCTGGCCGGCAGCGGCCATACCGCGATCGCGGCGCCACTGCTGGATCACCGTGTCACGGATTTCCGCAAGCGGAGCGGTGGCACTGCGGGTGATGGTGGCCACGTCGTAGATCAGAAACACCTCTCCGTTCCCCGCCTCGTCCAGATTGGCCTGCCCTTCAGGCACCTCGAAAGCGAAATTGAGCACGCGGCCCAGTTCGGCCGGGGCCTGTTCCTGCGCGCCGTAGACTTGTCCGCTGGCAAGCAGCGGGCGCGTGGTCTGGATTTCGATGCCGAGATCGCGTGCCGCCTCGTCCAGCGTGCGACCACGGGCGAACTGTTCCTCCAGCTCCTCGGTCAGCTCACCCAGCGCCTGGGTCCGGCGTTCTGTGTCCAGCTTCTCGCGAATTTCGCTCTGCGCCTGGGCGAGGGGGCGGGCGGCGATCCGCGTCACGCCGTCGACGCGCAGCACGTACCAGCCAAGGCTGCCGCGCACGGGGCCGACCAGCGCGCCATCGTTACCGGCGAAGGCCGCCTGCGCCACGGCCTGCGAGGCAGTGGCGGCAAAGGCTTGCTGTTCGACATCCTCGACCTGCGTCACCGCCAGCCCCTTGGACTGGGCCGATGCCTCCAGCGTAGTGCCGCCGCGCACCTCGGCGATGACGGCCTGCGCCGCCGCCTCGGTCGGCACCACCAGCTGGGTGAAGCTGCGCTGCTGGCGTTCGCGATAGAGCGCGGCGTCGGCCCGGTAGCGGGCGGCGACCTGCGCATCGGTGACAGGCGGAATGTCGTTCAGATTCTCGGCGGAGAAGGTGGCGTAACGGATCGTGCGCCGCTCGGGCCGGATATATTGCGCCCGGTTGCTGTCGTAATAGTCCTGCAGCTGCGCGGGGGTTGGCTCGCCCGCGGGGGCAAAGGCGCTGGCGGGAAACACCGCGGCGCGGCCCACGCGCGTTTCGTTCAGAAGCTGGGCGTAGGTGCGCGCAACCCGTTCCGGCATGCGCGCTTCGTATGCGATGGGCAGCAGCAGCTGACGCGCCATCAGGCTGAGGGCCAGGTCGTCCCGCACTGCGCTTTCGGAAAGGCCGCGCTGTTGCAGCGAGGCGCGAAAGGCGTTCACGTCGAATTCGCCCGCCGCGTTCTGCAAGGCTGGCGTTGACCGGATCTCGCTGTCCACCAGAGCTGATCCCACGCGCAGGCCGATCATGTCGCCGAATTCCGCAATCGCCGCGCGGCTGATCATCGACTGGATAACGTCGGTAAGCCCGCCCTGCGCGATGAAGCCTTCCATCGACAGCGTGGGATTGTCCTGCCGCGCCTGCTGCATGGAGGAATTCACGTTGCTGGTCAGGTCTGCGGTGGAAATGGTCCGGTCGCCCACCACCGCCACGCGATCCCCACCGGCCACGCCGCCGAACATCGCGCTGTTCGATACGTCCGAACTGGCAAAGGCAAAGCCCATCAGCACGAGGAAGAGGAGCGTCAGGCCCAGGCCGATCTTGGACTGGAAGAATCTGCGAAAGAAACTGATCATGGAATTCCGGTTCTGGTAACTTGCTCTGACGACTGACCGAGCCTTGCGAGGTCGGGCGCGAAGGCAAGCGCCTTATCCCGCCTGCGACCGTGCCGCAACAGGCGGCGTGTGCTTTCCGGTGCTGGGCAAAACCGCCTTTGACAACCGCGGACACGAGCAGTAGCGCGCTGACAATATCGCCGATGCGCACGGCCCGTGTCCGTCGCAGGCGTTTCAGAATTCAGGATAATCAATGATAACTCGTCCATATGTCGTCGGCAACTGGAAGATGAACGGCACCCGTTCCATGCTGGCGGAGGCCCGCGCCATCGACCGTGCGGCAGAACGGCTGATCAAGGTGGAGGTGGCGCTGGCGCCGCCCGCGACCCTGGTTCATGCCTGTCGCAAGGAAGCGACCCTCATCGGGATCGGTGCGCAGGATTGCCACCCGGCCGATGGCGGCGCGCACACCGGCGACATATCCGCTGCAATGCTGAAGGATGCAGGCGCAGGCTTCATCATCGTTGGCCATTCCGAACGCCGCGCCGACCACGGGGAGAGCGATGCGCTGGTCAAGCGCAAGGCCGAAGCCGCGCTGGCCGCCGGCATGACCGTGATCGTATGTGTGGGCGAAACCGCTGCCGAGCGTGACGCCGGCAAGGCCCAGGCCATCGTCAGCAAGCAGCTCGAAGGCTCGCTTCCCGCTAGCGACAGTCCGGCCGAACAGATCACCGTTGCCTACGAACCCGTCTGGGCAATCGGCACCGGCAACACCGCCACCCCCGCCGATGTGGGTGCGATGCACGGGCATATCCGCGCAGAGCTCGAACGCATCTATGGCGAGGGCGGGGCGCAGGTGCGCATCCTCTACGGCGGTTCGGTCAAGCCCGACAACGCCGCGGAACTGCTCGCGGTGGAGAACGTCGGCGGCGCGCTGGTCGGCGGCGCGAGCCTTACGGCCGAAAGCTTCCTCGGCATCATCGTCGCCGCCGCCAGCGATCCCGACGCAGAATAACGCCGCAGCGGGACGCGGCGGCCGCCCGACAGTGGCGAGCCGGCCTCATCCCAGGCGGGCCTTGTCGGATTGACCGGGCCGGACTACATGCGCGCATCGGCTCCGCCACCATTTCTCGCAACAAGATCGCACCGCCATGACCTCTCTCTTCAACTTCCTCCTTGTCCTTCAGGGCTTCGTGGCCGCAGGGCTCGTCGGCCTGGTGCTGATGCAGCGGTCGGAGGGCGGCGGTCTGGGGATCGGCGGCGGTGGCAGCCCCGGCGGCCTGATGAGCGCGCGCGGCGCTGCCGACTTCCTCACCCGTGCGACCAAGTGGTTCGCCGTGGTGTTCGTGGTGCTGGCGATCGTTCTCGCCAGCATTGCGACCAATGCGGCCGGGCAGGGCGATCTCGACGATTCGCTCGATCGCACCACGGCTACCAGCGACATCGACGGTACGCCTGCCGATGGCGCTGCGCAGGGTGACGGGCTGTTCCCGGCGGACACCGGCCTCGATGGCGCGCCGCCTGTCGAAACAACCCCGGCGCCCGATGGAAGCTCGCAGGATCGTGCGGACAGCACCGGGCTCACCGAGGATCCGCTTGCCAATATCGGCGAATAATCGCCCGGCAATGGCCGTTTTCCCCGCTCTGCGGTGGAAATCGGCGGAAAGGTGCTTGCACCGAATCCCGACAGGACCTTAAGGGCCAAGTCCCATGGCGCGGTATATTTTCATCACCGGCGGCGTGGTCTCCTCGCTCGGCAAAGGTCTCATGGCAGCATCGCTCGCGGCGCTGTTGCAGGCGCGCGGCTACAAGGTCCGCATCCGCAAGTTCGATCCGTATCTGAACGTCGATCCGGGCACGATGAGCCCGTATCAGCACGGTGAGGTCTACGTGACCGACGACGGGGCGGAGACGGACCTCGACCTCGGCCATTACGAACGCTTCACCGGCGTGTCCGCGCACCAGAACGACAACATCACCTCGGGCCGCGTCTACCGTGACATCATCGCCAAGGAACGCCGCGGCGATTACCTCGGTGCGACGGTGCAGGTCATCCCGCACGTCACCGACGCCATCAAGGACTTCGCGCTGGCCGACCAGGGCGACCACGATTTCATCCTGTGCGAGATCGGCGGCACGGTGGGCGATATCGAGAGCCTGCCGTTCATCGAGGCGATCCGCCAGCTGAGGAACGACCTTGAGCCGCAGCAGACGCTGTCGGTCCACGTCACCCTGGTGCCTTTTATCAAGGCTGCGGGCGAGCTGAAGACCAAGCCGACGCAGCACTCGGTGCGCGAACTTGCCTCGCTCGGCATCAAGCCCGACATCCTGCTGTGTCGCTGCGAGCACCCGCTGCCCGAGACCGAGCGGCAGAAGATCGCCAATTTCTGCAATGTGCGCAAGGAAGCGGTGATCCAGGCGCTTGATGCCAGCAGCATCTACGCCGTGCCGCGCCAGTATCACGAGGAAGGCCTCGACACCGAGGTGCTGCGCTCGTTCGGCATGCTGGGCACGTCCAACCTGCCCGACATGGCGCGGTGGGACGACGTCCTTGATCGCTACGAACATTACGAGGGCGAGGTCACGATTGGCGTGGTGGGCAAGTATGTCGGCCTGCCCGATGCCTACAAGAGCCTCAACGAGGCGCTGGTGCACGGCGGCATGGCCAACCGCGCCAAGGTCAGGATCCGCTGGCTGGATGCCGAGGTGTTCGAGCAGGACGATGCGGACATTGCCAGTCAGCTCGAACCGCTTCACGGCATCCTCGTGCCGGGCGGATTCGGAACGCGCGGCAGCGAGGGCAAGATCGCCGCGGTGCGGTTCGCGCGGGAAAAGGGCGTGCCGTTCCTGGGCATCTGCCTCGGCATGCAGATGGCTTGCATAGAGGGTGCGCGCAGCCTGGGCATCGATACCGCCAGCTCGACCGAGTTCGGAGAGACCGCGGAGCCGGTCGTCGGCATCATCACCGAATGGATGAGCGAGGAAGGGCTGCAGCAACGCTCCGCCGATACCGATCTGGGCGGCACCATGCGGCTTGGCGCCTACAAGGCGAAGCTTGCGGGTAACAGCCACGTCTCGCGCCTGTACGGCGGCGTGACCGAGATTTCCGAACGCCACCGCCACCGCTACGAGGTCAACTCCGCCTATGTCGACAGGCTGGAGGCTGGCGGGCTGATCTTCTCGGGCATGTCGCCTGATGGCCTGCTGCCCGAGATCATCGAGCGGCCCGATCACCCGTGGTTCGTGGGCGTGCAGTTCCATCCCGAACTGAAAAGCCGTCCGTTCGACCCGCATCCCTTGTTTTCGGGATTCATAGAGGCTGCCCTGGCGCAATCGCGCCTCGTCTAGGTGTCCCGAATTCGAACGACACCCCATCGTTCTTTACTTAGGTAAGAATACACTTGCGCAAAGCCGAGCAGAGGGCTTACTCTTCATGCTCTGGGCCGGGGGGCGCCTGGCTATCGTCAAAACAAGGCGCCTGTAACCTTCGGTTCACGAACTTGAGGCCCTATGCGCGCTGCAGGGAAGCGCTGCATTCGGCAGGTTCTTGCCGCTGGAACTGGCTGTCTCTTGCGACCCGGACAGCCAATGCCAGAGGCGAGTCGGCGCCTCCAGCGTCGAGGGGGCGGACCTTTGCGGGCCCGCCCCCAACGTCTTCAATCCTGGTGGATGATCGTGGTTCAGGCGGCGGCCTGGCCGACATCCTTTTCATCCGAGACCACGTTCAGCGTATGGCCGCCGATGGCGATCTTCTTGGGCTTCATCGCCTCGGGCACTTCGCGCACGAGGTCGATTACCAGCAGGCCGTCCTTGAGGTCGGCGTTCTCCACACGGACGTAATCGGCCAGTTCGAAACGCCGCTCGAATCCACGGTTGGCGATGCCGAGATGCAGCATTTCGCCATCTGCCTCTTCATCGCGCTTGCGACCCTGCACCGTCAGCAGGTTCTGCTGCGCGGTGATGTCAAGATCGCGCGGGGCGAACCCGGCAACGGCCAGCGTGATGCGATAGGCATCCTCGCTCCGGCGCTCGATATTGAAGGGGGGGTAATTGTCCCCGCCGCCCGCGCTGCGCGTGTTGTTCTCGAGCAGGTCGAAGATGCGGTCGAAACCGACGGTCGAACGGCGATAGGGGGTAAGATCGAAACGATTCATGAAACAAATCCTCTGTTGAGCAATTTGACCTAAAGCGGACCCTGATGGCATCCGCGAAAGCGAAATAGGTGCCGGGCAAGCGGTTTCAAGCTTGTCCAGTGACGGAAAATAACAAGGAATTGCGCGTGAGCACACCCAAGGTCGAGATCTATACCAAGGCGTTCTGCGGCTTCTGCCACCGCGCCAAGCGCCTGCTCGACGAGAAGGGCGTGGACTACATCGAGCATGACATTTCGATGGGCGGGCCCAAGCGGGAGGAGATGCTGCAACGCCGGCCCAACGCGCGCACGGTGCCGCAGATCTTCATTGACGATAAGGCCATCGGCGGATCGGACGATCTCGCCGGGCTGGAACGCGATGGCAAGCTGGACGCGCTGCTCGGCCTCTGACATGCGGGCCGGGACATGACCCGTATCGCCCTCTTGCAGATGACCTCGGGCATCGACCCGCTGGCCAACGCGCAAGCCATCGCCAGCGCGGCTGAACGTGCCGCGGGTGAGGGCGCGGCGATGCTCTTTACGCCAGAGATGGCCCTGCTGCTCGATCGCGATCGCACGCGGGCGGCGGATCATGTCCTGCCCGAGGGCGATAATCCGGCGGTTGCCGTGGTGGCAAAGGCGGCGTCTCGCCACGACTTGTGGATCACCCTCGGGCTGCCTGCAATGCGAGAGGACGGGCGCTGGGTCAATCGCACCCTGGTGTTCGATAAAACGGGCGACGTCGCGGCGCGGTACGACAAGATCCACATGTTCGATGTGGCACTTGCCAGCGGCGAAAGCTGGCGGGAATCCGCCGCCTATGCGCCTGGAAACGACGTCGTCACGGCAGAGGCAACGCCGGTCGGCCGGCTCGGCCTCACAACCTGCTACGACATTCGTTTTCCTGCCTTGTTCGAAGAACTTGGCAGGAAAAGCTGCGATGCGATCGCCATACCCGCCGCCTTTACCGTGCCCACGGGCACCGCCCACTGGCATCTGCTGCAACGCGCCCGCGCGGTAGAGGCAAGTGCCTTCGTGATCGCCGCTGCGCAGGTTGGCCACCATGCCGACGGGCGAACGACCTACGGCCACTCGCTGGTGGTTGACCCCTGGGGCGAGGTGCTGCTGGACATGGGGGCTGACAACGCGGGGCTTGGCCTGTGCGACGTCGATCTCGATCGCATCGCGGAGACTCGCGCACAACTGCCCAGCCTTGCGAACAGGCGCGTCATCCCCAGATCGGACGTGTCATGATCGTTTACGACCTCTGCTGCGCGCACGACCACCGGTTCGAAGGCTGGTTCGGCTCCTCTGCCGATTTCGATTCACAGAAGGCGCGTGGGCTTCTTGCCTGCCCCACCTGTGGTAGCGAACGGATCGGGAAAGCCCCCATGGCCCCGGCAGTGGGGCGCAAGGGCAACCGGCAGGAGGTGCGAGCCCCGGACGTCCATAAACCTGCCGCTACGGTCAGCGACACGTCGATAGCCAATGTTCCGATCCCGCCGCAGGTGGCGCAAGCCATGGCGAAACTCGCCGAGGCGCAAGCCACTGCCTTGAAGAACAGCACCTGGGTCGGCAAGGAATTCGCCGAGCAGTCGCGGGCGATGCATTACGGTGAGCGTGACCATGCGGCAATTCACGGGCAGGCCAGTTCAGAGGACACTCGGGCATTGCTGGAGGAAGGCGTGCCGGTCGCTCCCCTGCCGTTCCCGGTTGCTCCGCCCAAGGACCTGAACTGACGCGTCAGAGATGGTGCGCCCGACAGGATTCGAACCTGTGGCCCCCGGATTAGGAATCCGATGCTCTATCCTGCTGAGCTACGGGCGCATCCGGTTTTGACCTAGTCGGGCACCGCGTCACAGACAACCGCCAACCGCACAAAAGAAAAGGGCCCCACCCGCAGGTGGAGCCCCCTTTTCTCTTGCAGTCCTGATCCGATCAGAAGCGCGCGTTCGCACCAAGGTAGAAGCGGCGGCCGTTGGTATCGTAGAAACGGCCATCGTAGCTGCCGCCGGGCAGGGTGGGGCCCGTCCCGTCGAGCGATGTGTTCACGTTGCCGAGCGGCGGGCGTTCGTTGAACAGGTTGTCGACACCGAAGCGGATGTTGAAGTCATCCGTCACCGCGTAGGACCCGTTCAGGTTGAACTTGTTGTAGCTGGGATAGCCGGTCGTCGGCGTGGGTGCGCCAAACTGTGCCTCCGTAGCGTCCTCAACCGAAGGCAGATGCTGCCACTGGATGGCGGCATAGAGCGGGCCGACGTTGTAGCCCACGGTGCCGAGGATGCGGTATTCGTAGACACCGGTATTGAGGCCGTTTTCGCCCGTGCCCAGCGTGCCGGTGTAATCGACCAGCGGGATGATCCCGGCCAGCGCCGTCGATTCGAAATCGATCAGGTAGTTGGCAAGGAAGTTCAGGCTGACCGAACCCGGCCCGAGGTCGAAACCCCAGTCCAGCTGTACGTCAACGCCGGACAGGTGGAACTCGCCGGCATTGGTGTAGGTCCGCTGCACGTTGCCCAGGTCACCCGTCTGCGCGTTGCGCGGCACGAGCTGGCAGGCAACCGTATTGGCGGCGGCCACCGGATCGCTTCCGGCCAGCGGATTGAGGAACGGATCGAAGCAGCTCTGCAACGCGGCTGCCACGGTCTGTTCGCCGATGGCATCCTCGACCGAAATGTCGAACCAGTCCACCGACAGGCGGAAGCGGCGCAGCATCTCCGTATCGAACGGCGAGGTGACCACGACGCCCGCTGTCCAGGTATCGGCCTTTTCCGGCTGCAGGTTGGGGTTGCCCACCGTTGTCGGGAAGGCAAAACCGAAGGTCGAGGGGTTGTTGGCCCCTCGCACGAAGGCACCGGTGACCGGGTCCCGCTGGTAGAAGAACGCAGCCGATTCGCCGGCGAAGCCCGGACGATCCGCCTGGCCCTGCAGCACGCGGCAGATGGCCTGCACGTTCGCCGCGTTGGCATTGGCGGGGTTGGCCGAGAACGACAGCGGATTGTTGATGGCGCAAGGATCGCCCGCGGTGTTCACTGCAAAGGTTTGCTGCGCCGAAAGGAACAGCTCGCCGATGTTCGGCGCACGTTCCGCCCGGTTGTAGCCGCCGCGGAACCGCAGCCAGTCCGTCACCTCGAGATCGCCCAGGATCTTGTAGGTATAGCTGGTGCCGGTGGTCGAATAGTCGGAGACACGGCCGCCCAGTTCGAGGTTGAGCTGGTTGACGAACGTATCCGACAGGATCGGGATGAGCATTTCGCCGTAGAGTTCGTGAACGTCGAAACTCGCATCCACGTTGCCGCTCGGATAGATGCCCAGCGCCTGGTCCTGGAACGAACGGCCCTGCGTGGTGAGGGTGTCGTTGTCGAACTGGAACTGGACCTCGCGGAAGCTGGCACCAACCGCGATGCCGAGCTCGCCCGCTGGAAGATCGAACAGGCTGCCGGTGACGTTCGCCTCGGCGATGGTCTGGGTGACTTCCGACCGGTTCTTGAGGTCGGCGCGGGTCGCCTCAAGGCAATCCTCGCTGAAGCCTTCGGTCGGCGGCTTGAACAGGTTGAGACCCGAGGTGCAGGTTGCTCTCGCAGCACCAAAGCCACCGAACGCCGCGTTGCCGGTGGCACTGAAGCCACGGCCGAAATTGCCGCCGTTCAGCACGGCCCGCAGGCGGTTGAGCGAATAGATGCCCGTCTGCACGGCGTAGGTCGACGAAATGCCGTGGCTGACGAAGGCTTCCCAGTTGAACGTGGTGCTGGGGATGGAGCCCTCGAGGCCGGCCGTGAGATTGTAGGTGGTGACGTCCGTCGTCGTTTCGCGATTGTCAGGCAGCAGGGCCTGGATCTGGAACGGCGCGGTCGGATCGGGCCGGCTGTTCAGCAGGGTGACCAGTTCGCTGGGCAACTCGCTGTCGGCAATCACCCGGGTCTCGCGGATGCCGTCGTTGTTGGTATCGCGGAACCGGTCCACGATGACGCCCCAGCCGCCGGTGATTGGGCCCGGTTCGTTGCGGGTGAACGTCTCTACGTGGCTGAACAGGCCTTGCGCAAACACGCCGATGGTATCGTTGATCTCGTAATTGCCGCGGGCGAACACGTTGTAACGCGTCAACGGCAGGATCAGGTAAAAATCGGTGTTGTTCTGCGAGATCGTGCCGTTCGAAGCGCGCAGGTACGGCAGGCCATCGTCGGGCAGGTTGAAGCGGTTGTTGCCGAAACCGCCGAAGTTGGAGGTGAAGGCCGTGCCGTCGGGTTGGAAGAACACGGTCTGCCCCGGGCGGCTGCCCGCGGCGCCCGCACCAAACACGGTGGCATAGTTGGGCAGGTTGGTACCACCGAAGTTCACGCCCGGCGTATCGAGGAAGAACTGCGTGCCGGTGATGGTCGGGTCCTGCCAGAGGTCGGTGTACCAGTCGCGGTCGCGCTGGAAGTTCGCCTCACGCGTGTTGATCGACATGGCCAGCGACACGTTGCCGCGCCCGTCGGCGAAGTCCGAACCCATTATGCCGGAAAGCTGGTATTCGAAGTTGTCGCCTTCCTGCGTGATGCCGAGCTGGGCATCGAGTTCCAGCCCTTCGAAATCCTTCTTCAGGATAAAGTTCGTGACACCGGCCACGGCGTCCGCACCGTAAGTGGCCGAGGCACCGCCCGAGATGATTTCGACCCGCTCGATCGCGGCGGCGGGGATGGTGGAGATGTCGACCACGCCAGAGGCGTTGCCGGGCGTGCCGCGGCGGCCGTCAAGCAGCACCAAGTTGCGGTTGGCGCCGACACCGCGCAGTGAGACGGTGGCCGCGCCGGGCGTGTTGGTCGCCGTTGGCTGGATGTCGCCGCCGGCGGTTGGCGTCTGCGCCGGCACGAACTGCGGCAGGCGGTTGAGGTTCTGTTCGATGGCGGAGGTGGAGGACTGCTCCAGCAGCGCCTCGTCCACGGTTACCATCGGGCTGTTGGAACTGAAATCGCCGGCGATGCGCGATCCGGTCACGACGATGCGGCTGTCCTGTTCGTCATCTAGGATGTCGGCGCCGACTTCGGCGTCCTGGTCCGGTGTATCCTGCGCCATGGCCGGCATGGCAAAGGCGAGGGTGCCGGCGCCGCCGGCGAGAAGCAGGGCCTTGAAGACCTGCTGATTGTTAAAATTCCTCACGATGTGCTCCCTTCACATTGACCGTCCGGCCGGGTCGCGGCCGTCCGAGGTTTCATCCCCTACCGGGCGACGCGTGGCGAACGGCGGGCAATCTCTCTGGTTGCCGCCGCGCGAAGTGCGCAGTTCCGGGTTGATAGCTGAATCGATCGAGGGTCAGGCAAGCGCGGCCCGGCTGCAAGAGCCGATGAGCCATCGCGCTGAATCGCGCTACAAGCATGCTGTCCTCCCCAGGCGGCAACAGGAATCATTCTGTCGTCCGCTCCCTCATCGACATATGGCGCAAGATTGATAGTGTCTAGAGTTGCCCGCACGCACTTTGTGAAAAGGGTCTGCGAGGGGCGGCGCATGACCTGCTGCCAAGCTGAAAAACGTGTCATTTACCATTGGCCTCGCGGTTTGTTTTGGCGTGGTAAATGGCGCAAATCAGCCAATGCGCGAGTGTTGGCCTTATCGTCTCGATCGTTAGTGTTGCACGGCTGCATCGGTTACCGGATTCGTTGCGGCGCGGCTCGTTGACCCTGTCCGGTTTTGCTTTTTCGGCGATCTGACGCTTGCCGGATGTACAAAACGGAAGGCGACAGGCGGCCAAAATGCGACCTGTTCAATTGCCGCCATGTTGATTAGGGCAGGCAGCAATGAAACCCGCACGCGATCGCGGGGGGCGGAGGATTGCAATGACGAGCAGGCCGACCAGCGGAAACGGTGCGGATTGGCGCGCCATCCTGCAGGCCCATGCCCGACAGACGTATCTTGCTGGTGGCGCGCGCCCGGACGCGATGGAAACCGATGTCGCTCTCGGCCGACTGGCCCACCTGCTCGGTCCGATGGCGGAAGAGGCGCTGCGCATCGTCGAGAGCTTCGCGGTCGGCGCACTGGCAAGCGATGTCGCCGCCGGCCTGCCATCGAACGAAGTCCCGCCCGTTTTCGATACCCGCCTGGCGATCATCCTGAACGGCCTGGCTCCGGAAGCGGAACAGCACCGGCAGGGTGAGGCGCCGCCCCCCCACGTCATCCAGCACGACCTGTGGCAACTGCTCTACAAAGTGCGGGAAAGCGCCGAGCTTTCGTACGCGCGCGAGATCGACCTCGTCGAACTCGACCGGCGCGTGTTGTTCCTGCTGCGCAACGGCGGACCGGTGGTGCCGGCGGATATTTCCAGCGCGGTAGGTGTCGACAAGGCGCAGGTCAGCCGCTCGGTCAAGCGACTGCTCGATTTCAAGATGGTGGAGCGCGACCAGATCCGCTCCCCCGTCGCCCTGACCCGCAAGGGCGTGGCGCTTGCCGACCGGCTGCTGCGGCTCGCCGAACTGCGCAATCGCGAACTTACCTTTGACATCAGCGACGACGAACTCTCGCGGTTCTACGCCGTGATCGAACAACTGCTGCAACGCGCCGTCATGCTGTACGAGCAGGAGCGCGCGCGGGGCAGCAAGGACGTCCGTTCGCTGAACCCCTTTGCCCCCGATCCGGACTACGTTCCGGGCGAAGGTAACGCCGTGAAGATCGAGCGATCGCGCATCCTGTCTCCCCTGATGACGCTGTCGGCCTATTTCAGCCGCAGCGGAGCCCTGACGTTCAAGCGCCTGACGGGGCTGTCGAACTTCGAAAGCTGGGTGCTCAACGAGATCGCTCTGGATGCGCCGATCGAGTGGAACACGCTGGTGGCGCGGCTCGACCGCGATCACAGCCAGGCCGGGCGCACGGTGCGCAGCCTGGTCGAACGCGGGCTGATCTCGCGCGATGGCAAGCCGGGCCGCCGGCATGGGCGTTTCAGTCCGACAGAGGAAGGCCGGCGATTGTTCGAGATCATCCAAGAGGCGAGCCGCCAGCGCAGCGCCTTCCTGATGGCACCGCTGTCCGTGCGCGAACGCGAGCAGTTTCTCGCCACGTTCGACAAGGTGCGGCGCAACGCCGTGGTCCAGCTGGAGCGCGAGCGCACTTTCGACGAACTTGGCTAGGTAGTGACAGACCCGGAATGGGGGCGGGCAGGAGTGATGCACCCCTGATCGCCGCCTACTGGACGCGTTCCACCCGGACGGAGCGCTGACTGTCGAAAGTGAGCAGGAAGCTGCCGAGCGAGGCGCGATCGATGTCCACCGTATCGCCGGGTCGCGGCGGGCGGTAGGCGAAAGGCACGCTTTCGGTGAACAGCCACTGCGCGCCGTTCTCCAACGCGATCAGGTAGACCCCCCGCTGGCGCTCCGTCACCGAGGTGACGCGGGCACGAATTTCATCGACCTGCCCGGGAGCCGATTCGAACCGTTGCGGTGTACGAATATCTTCGGCGCCGAAGCCGCCAGCGCGGCCGTTGTCCAGCGGACCGCCGCGACCACCATCGGGTGTCGGCATCGCCCCGGGCACGGAAATCCTCGCATCACCACCCGCGGCGCGGATGTTGTTGTCATAACAGGCCAGTCGCGCGGTAGGATCGTCGATCTGCGCACAGTTCCTGAGGATGTTGAGCACGATCTCGTCGCTCACCTGTGCGGCAGCGGGGCTGGTGACAGCGGCAAGCGGTAGGGCAAGCAGAATTAAGGCAGAAGCGCGAACCATCAAGGACTCCTCTCGTCGCGCGACAGATGACGCGAAGGGGGGCGCCGCGCAAGGGGCTTCACGTTGACTGCGTCCGGTTGCGTCAGGCCTCGACGTTCAGCGTCCCGCGCTTGATCTGATCGCGCTCCATGCTTTCGAACAGGGCCTTGAAGTTGCCTTCGCCAAAGCCCTCGTCCCCCTTGCGCTGGATGAATTCGAAGAACACCGGTCCGACCTGCGCCTCGGCAAAAATCTGCAACAGCAGGCGGGGCTGACCGCCTTCAGTCGTGCCGTCGAGCAGGATGCCGCGTGCCTTCAGTTCGTCGGCGGGCTCACCGTGTCCGGGCAGGCGTTCGGGCAGCATTTCGTAGTAGGTTTCGGGCGGCGCCGTCATGAACGGGACGCCGAATTCCTTGAGCCGATCCCAGGCCACCAGCAGATCGTCACAAATCAATGCGATGTGCTGGATGCCTTCGCCGTTGAATTCCTTCAGGAACTCCTCGATCTGGCCCTTCCCGCCTTCGCCTTCCTCGTTGAGGGGGATGCGGATCTTGCCATCGGGCGCGGTCAGCGCCTTGCTGGTGAGACCTGTATATTCGCCCTTGATGTCGAAAAAGCGGATTTCACGGAAATTGAACAGGCGCTCGTAGTAATCCGCCCAGAAGGCCATGCGCCCGTTGTAGACGTTGTGGGTCAGGTGATCGATCCGGTCGAACCCGGCACCTTCGGGCCACGGATCGACGCCGTCCAGGTATTCGAAATCGATATCGTAGATCGACAGGCCCTTGCCTTCGTCGTCGGCATAACGGTCGATCAGATAGACGATCGCGCCGCCAATGCCGCGGATGGCCGGAATACGCAGTTCCATCGGGCCGGTCGTGACCTGAACCGGCTCAGCCCCGCGGGCGATCAATTCGTCATAGGCCGCCGCCGCATTCCTTACCCGGAAACCCATGCCGCAGGCGGACGGGCCATGTTCGCGGGCAAAGAACCACGCTGCGCTTTTCGGCTCGTAGTTGGCGATAAGGTTGATCTGGCCCTGTCGCCAAAGCTGCACGTCCTTCGAGCGATGGTCGGCGACGTGGCTGAAGCCCATCGCCTTGAACACCGGCTCGATCAGGCCCTTTTCCGGAGCGCAGAATTCCACGAACTCGAAGCCGTCGAGGCCGATGGGGTTGTCAAATAGGTCAGTCATGGTTTCAGATGTAACTTCCTGCACCCAGTCGTCAAGACAATACGGCAGGCGAAAAGCGCGTCGGTTCGCACGCAATTCCCTTGAATCGCGCAGCGTCCTGTGATTCAAGCGAAACCATGAGCATCAAGCGAAATCGGCGTGACGCGCTGCGGGCCCAAATCGGTAACTTTGGGGCCTTGGCGATGCTTGTCATCGTTGGCCTGCTTGCGCTCATCGGCCCTTCGGGCGTTCTGGCGTGGAGCGACCATTCGGTACAGCTGGAGGAATACAACGGGCGCATTGCCGCGCTCGAGGAAGAAAAGGCAGTGCTGGAAAACCGTGTCGACCTGCTGGATCCCGACAACGTCGATGCGGATCTTGCCTCGGAACTGGTGCGGCGCGATCTGAACGTCGCCCACGATGACGAATACGTTTTCGAGTTCGAAGAAATGCCAACGCGGTAATGCATTAGGGTAAATCTAACCGCATTGGATAATCGTGCGCGCGCGGCGTTGCCAGCGAAACGATTTGCTGATTATAGGCATTCCCACTTCACTCCAAGAGCCCGCGCTATGGGCCGAAACAGGGGATATGCCTTGGCCAATGCCGCCACGTCGAAGAGCGCGAACACTCCCGTGGAAACGTCTGGCCAGGACGCCAGCGATTTCGCCCTTCACAGTCTCCAGCAGCAGCTGGACCATGACAAGCGGTTCAAGCCGGGCGATGGCGATCTCCTGAACTTTTACGAGCAGATGCTGCTCATCCGCCGTTTCGAGGAAAAGGCCGGCCAGCTCTACGGCCTCGGCCTGATCGGTGGCTTCTGCCACCTCTACATCGGGCAGGAAGCGGTCGCGGTGGGTCTGCAATCGGCGCTGACCGAGGGGCTGGACAGCGTCATCACCGGTTATCGCGATCACGGCCACATGCTGGCCTATGGCATCGACCCCAACGTCATCATGGCCGAACTGACCGGCCGCGCCGCTGGCATCTCCAAGGGCAAGGGCGGCTCGATGCACATGTTCAGCACCGAACATAAGTTTTACGGCGGCCACGGCATCGTCGGCGCGCAGGTGTCGCTGGGCGGCGGCCTGGCTTTGGCGCATCAGTACAATGACGATGGCGGCCTGTGCCTTGCCTACTTCGGGGACGGCGCGGCCAACCAGGGGCAGGTCTACGAAACGATGAACATGGCCAGCCTGTGGAAGCTGCCGATCGTGTTCGTGGTGGAGAACAACCAGTACGCCATGGGGACCGCCGTGCGCCGCTCCAGCGCGGAAACCGAATTCTACCGCCGCGGCACCGCCTTCCGCATTCCCGGCATGGAAGTGAACGGCATGGACGTGCTCGAGGTGCGTGCAGCCGCAGAGATAGCCTTTGCCCACGTGCGCGAGGGCAAGGGCCCGGTGCTGATGGAGTGCAACACCTATCGCTATCGCGGCCATTCCATGTCCGATCCGGCCAAGTACCGTACCCGCGAGGAAGTGCAGGAACAGCGCGACCACCACGACCCGATCGAACGGGTGAAGAAGGACCTGGCCGAGGCCGGCGTGAACGAGGACCAGTTGAAAGAGATCGACAAGGCCATCCGTGCCACGGTGGCCGAGGCCGCCGACTTCGCCGAGCAGTCGCCCGAGCCCGAAGCGAGCGAACTCTACACCGATGTTCTGGTGGAGGAGTATTGAGCCATGGCGATCGAACTGAAGATGCCCGCCCTTTCCCCCACCATGGAGGAAGGCACGCTTGCCAAGTGGCTGGTGAAGGAAGGCGACACCGTCGCATCCGGCACCGTGCTGGCGGAGATCGAGACCGACAAGGCGACGATGGAGTTCGAATCCATCGATGAAGGAACGGTCGGCAAGATCCTGGTCGCGGAAGGCACCGAAGGCGTGAAGGTCGGCACGGTGATCGCCATCCTCGCGGCCGAGGGTGAGGATGTGTCCGCTGCCGCCGCGCCAGCAGCGCCCGAGGACGTGGCAGGCGAGGGCAAGGACGTGGGCCGCGAGCCTGCCGAGGCCGAGATCACGCAAGCGAGCGACAGGCCCGAAGCAAAACCCCGCGCCGCCGACCCCGACATTCCCGCGGGCACCAACATGGTGAGACTCACCGTGCGGGAAGCCTTGCGTGACGGCATGGCCGAGGAAATGCGCCGCGACGAGCGGGTGTTCGTGATGGGTGAGGAAGTTGCCGAATACCAGGGCGCCTACAAGGTGACGCAGGGCCTGCTCGAGGAATTCGGTCCCAAGCGCGTGATCGACACGCCGATTACCGAATACGGTTTTGCCGGCATCGGCACGGGTGCGGCCATGGGCGGCCTGCGTCCGATCGTCGAGTTCATGACCTTCAACTTCGCCATGCAGGCGATCGACCACATCATCAACTCGGCGGCCAAGACCAACTACATGAGCGGCGGCCAGATGCGTTGCCCGGTGGTGTTCCGCGGCCCCAACGGCGCGGCCAGCCGCGTGGGCGCGCAGCACAGCCAGAACTTCGGCCCGTGGTACGCCAGCGTGCCCGGCCTGATCGTGATTGCGCCCTATGACGCGCAGGACGCCAAGGGCTTGATGAAGGCGGCCATCCGCAGCGAAGACCCTGTCGTGTTTCTGGAGAACGAGCTGATCTACGGCCAGAGCTTCGAGGTCGCCCAGCTTGATGACCACGTTCTGCCCATCGGCAAGGCGCGGATCATGCGCGAAGGGTCGGACGTGACCATCGTCGCCTACTCCATCGCGGTCGGCGTGGCCTTGCAGGCAGCCGAGGAACTCAGCGAGCAGGGCATCGAGGCCGAGGTGATCGACCTGCGCACCCTGCGCCCGCTCGACAAGGACGCCGTGCTCACTTCGCTCGCCAAGACCAACCGCGTCGTCGTGGCCGAAGAAGGCTGGCCCACCTGCTCGATCGCCTCGGAAATCGTCACGATCTGCATGGAGGAAGGCTTCGACGACCTCGATGCACCGGTCATCCGCGTGTGCAACGAAGACGTTCCGTTGCCCTATGCCGCGAACCTGGAAAAGCTGGCGCTGATCAACAAGGCGGGAGTGGTCGAGGCCTGCCGCAAGGTCTGCTACGCCGGCTGAGGCTCTCGCGAATTGCGTGGAGGGACGGCGTCAGCTGGCGCCGTCGGCGTAGCTTGATCCGCCATAGGTATCGCAGCGGGCAACCGGGTCGGGGTTGCTGTCATCCAGCTGGTAGATCTGCGTCAGGTCGCGATCGGTGCGCACGGTAAAGCTCGCCACCGCGCCCACCACCTGATCGCCGAGACCGAAGGGCTCTCCGAAAAGCGGTTGATAGTCGTAGGCGATCTCGACGAACATGACTGCGCCGTCCTCGAAGGCGAGCACCTCCTCGCCTGAGGGGCCCATCCCTGCAAAGGCCGAACCGCCGAGGCCGGCACCTTCTTCGCCGTAGCTGCTGGTGAACTGCTTGCGGCCCATGCAGCGCTGCCAATGGATGTACTGGTCGTCGTCCGTTCCGGGCGCAACCTCCTGGCTGCTGAGGATAACGCGGCCGTGCTCAAGCAGGCCGATGCCCCTGCCGCCTTGCAGATGGGCGCCGTAGAACAGGTCGTTGATGTCGAATTCGTAGATCTTGCGATCTTCCAGCACCGATGTCTCACCGATGCGCGAGGCATTGTCGGCGATCTGCACCGCCAGTTGCGAGACCTGCATCTGCACCAGGGCGCGATTGGCAGTCTCCAGCCCTGTCAGCCCGAGCACCAGCAGCAAGGGCAGGGAGAGCGCGAACTCCGTCATCGCCAGGCCCGTGTCGCTGCGGAGCAGGCGGCGGATCGACCGCATTATCATGGGCAGTTCCCCACGCCGGGCTCGTCCGACAGGCCAAAGGGCTGGTTGCGCAGGATCGTGCGGGCAACGACCTTTACCTCGGGATCGAGACCGACCAGTCCGGGTATCGGAAACGGGCGATCATAGCTGGCGACAACCTCGTACATGACCGCGTCGCGCGCGCCGCCGGTGGAATCGCTGCCCCGGTCCTCGTCCCACTGACGGTTGTGGTTGGCGTCCTCGAAGGGCTCGCCGTTGTTGCACAGGCCGTCCGTATTGAGGTCAGTGTAATCCTCCGGCCGTCCGACGTCGGAAAAGTTGGCATAGGCCGTGCGGGTGAACTGCATATCGGCATCGTAGACGATGCGCTGGACGGCACGCGTGACCCGTTCATCCAGCGCGTCGTAATTGCCGGCGTGGATCTCGATGGTGGAATCGCGTGCGGCCTTTTGCACTGCGCCCTCGATCATCGTCTCGGCGTAGTAGTTGTATGAAAAGTCGAACAGCGCGAGCAGCGTCATCGCCAGTGCGGGCAGGATCAGCGCGAATTCCGCGATGGTCGCACCGGACTCGTCGCGGCGCAGGTTGCGTTGCAGGCCATGGGGCGGGGGGCAATTGCTCATCGCGAAACCCTGAGGTCGCCCATCGACTGCGCGATGGAGGAGAAAGCCTCGTTGAGCTCGGCAGCGTTGGCAGCTTCGAACGCGTGACCCTCGCCCGCGCAATCTTCCATGATTGGGTTGAGCGTGGTGCCAAAGGCGATCACCCACACGGTGATGTTGCGTTTTTTCACCTCCTCGCAGGCGACGCCGAAGCGCGCCTCGATCGTCTGTGCCAGGGTCATCGACGAACCGGGTTGCCAGCGGCGACGGTCCAGCGGTTCGACACCATAGGCCCCGTAGGCAAGATCGTAGGGTTCGGTCTGTCCGTCGGTCATCCAGATCAGGTGGCGACTGCGCTGAATGCTGGCTGTGTCGGCGTTCTCGCCGGCGAACAGGCCGGTGGGCGACAGCAGCCGACCGCCCCAGATCATTCCTATGTCATGATAGGTCGCCCCCTGCGGGGAAAGCGTGCCGAGGTAGGTGTCGAGATCGCTATCGCTCATCTCGCCCAGCTTGCGCGCCCGCGCCGGGCATTGCGAAAACCACCAGGACCCCGTTTCGAGGAACGTCTGGCTGGTGGTTACATCGGCGGGTGAGAAACTGCCCGTGCCGTTGGTGGCGATGGCGCGGGCGTAGATGGCTGACGGGTGATGCGGTCGCCACTGGCTGTCGGCGTCCCCTGCACTCGGGATGCGGTCCAGATCGAGATCGAGTGCCCGGCTCAGATCGACGTTGTCATAGTCGCCGATGGCATATGTCGCGCGCTCCTCCATGCACCCCGGCGTGGTGGAGCGCCAGGCGGACACGTCCCGGTCGAGCGCCTTGTAAAGCCAGTTCGTAACCGTCCGCGTGCGCGGTTCCCAGATGCGCTGGAAGGTCTGCACCAGCGCGGTATCGGTGCTGCTCTCCACGGTGCAGGTAGTGCCGCTGCGCGTGGTGCGGTAATGCGTGCCGTTCTGCGTGCGCCGCCAGTACTGCGTGACCCTCTGCCCGTCGGGATTTGTCACCGGCTCGGTCGTCTCGTTGTACTTCACGTCGCTTTGGGTCCGGTTGCCCGCTGGCTGGCCACCGTCGCACGTATAATATCCGCTTGAACCCCCCGTCTGCACGTCACCCGAGGATTCGGCAGGCGGACTGCCGGGCCGATATGTTGCGGGATAGGAACTGACTGCGGCCCATGGCGAGCGCGTACCGGATTCGGTCTGCCAGTTAACGTCGCCGCTGTACCAGGTGTAGGTCTGCAGCGTAGCGGGCGCAGTGGTGCGCGACTGGTATTGCCAGGTGTCCGCCACCCAATCATCGGCCAGAAGATGGCCGACATTGACGTTGGAAGCGTAGGGCACGAAGCCATAGCGAAGGCTGGTTTCAGGCGCCTTGGCGCCTTCCAGCTGCGCGTGGAAACTGCGGATCACCGTTTTGAGCGAGTCCAGCCGGCTCATGGTGTCGCCGGGGTTGGTATGGCGCATCGAACCGGTGGTATCGAGCACCATCATGATGTCGACATTGCCGAAATTGAGCACCGCCTCGCAACTGACGCTCACATCCAGCTTCTCGAAATTGAAAACCTGCATCAGCGTGGTGGGCACCTCCACCGATGCGGAGCCGGCGATGGCGTAATCGTGTTCCAGTGCCATGGCGAACTGCCGGCCCTCGGTGCCGTAGGCCCCTTCGCGAAAGTTGACGTTGAAGAACCGATTGCCGGTGTCGGCCACGTCATCGGGAACGGCGCCGTCGACGACGACTTCGCTGCCGAGGCGCTGGCGGGCAGCGAGGACGCCGGCGTCACAGGCCTGCTGCAACCGGCTTTGCGCCAGGTATCCGCGTCCCATGTCGATCCCGCCGCCGATCAGCGCCAGCAATGGAAACAGCGAGGCTGCGATGATCGCCAGCACATTGCCGGAATTATCCCGTGCGAGACGCGACAGGACTCCCGGCGGGGTGGGGCAGGGGCGGAGCGAGCGGGAACCCATGTTGGATGCGGTACGCGCCGGGGCTGAGATAACCGTCAAGGAACAAGGTTAAGAAATTTATGCTCTTTCGCAATCGATGTCGAGCAGGCGCGGCTTGATCGGCAATCAGGCTGCGCTGCTGTCGACGAGGAAGATCGCGCGCTGATAGTCGATCGTAGGCGCTTCGATGTCAGCGAAGCCCAACAGGCTGTAAATGCGATAGCTCAGCGCGATCTCGATTTCCTTGGCGCCGGCAACGCGCTGGGTGTCCGCCTCTTCCACAGTGACCCGAAGGCGATCTGACGTCATCAAGTAGGGCGCGCCCAAGGCCTGGTTCCGGGCAAAGGCGCGCAATTGGGAGGGGGAGAGATTGTTGCCCGTCTGGTACTGCACCATCGCATAGCGCGAAACATCGGCGGTCAGGCTGCGTAGGGCGTTGTAGTTCTGCAATGCGATGCCGACCTGCAAAACACCGAACATCATGATCAGCAGCGCCGGGGCGAGCAGGGCGAACTCGACCAACACCGAACCTGCGGTATCGGCGCGCAGGCGTCTGAGGGTCCTTGTCATCCTTCGCTTCCCACCTGGACGGTGCGGCTGATGTTGTAATCGAAACCTTCCGACACGCCGAAGCTGGTCCAGATCGGCTCGTAGGTATCCGACAGGTCCACGCGAATGAATTTGTATTCCACATCCGAACCGCAGGTGCCGGCCGCGTCGGCATAGGTGTCCGAGGTTCCGCAGCGATAGATCGGGGTGATCGTGACCTGTTCATCGGTGAGGCCGGTGGAGGCCTTGAGAATACCGCGAATGGTCTCCCGCTCGGCAGCGGTCTCCGGTGCGACCGCCCGCACGACCGAGGCCGCTTCCGCCGCCGCGCTTTGCAGGTCGGTCTGGCGGGCGACCATCGAACTTACCTCGAACCCGCCCAGTGCAAGGACAAGCAGGATCGGCGCGACGAATGCGGTCTCGATGGCCATCGATCCGCGCTCGTCCCGGCCGAGGCGTGGGAGCATGGCCAGACGGGACATCATGCGACCAGTCTCACCGTCGCTTCAGTCGACGCGACGGTGGTGTCCTCGACCGATCCGGCTGGGCAGAACGTGGTCATGTTGGTAGTGCCGGTGATGGTGATGTTGTTGGCCGCGATCATCAGGCACTGGCTGGTCACGCCAACGGTGCCGGCGAACTGCACGTTGCTGATGGGGAAATATAGCGTGCCGTTGAGTACGGTGTTGGCGTTGCCGTTGAGCTTGGTCTTGCCGCTGCCCTGGGAATCGCGATCTTCGAACACCAGCATCCCGGCCAGCTTGTTGGCATCTTCCGCCGCGACGCCGACGGCCATGAGATCGGACGCCTGCATCGCGGTAAGGTTGACGTCCGAGCCGCCGGCCACATCGATATAGGCACCGTCGTAAAGGACGAACATCACTGCCGAGCCGGTGACTTCATACTGCCCGGTAATCTTCAGACCGCCACCGACGATGTTGTAGACCCCGGGAGCAAAGGACGTATTACAGCGCACCTGGATGTCGGTGTAGGTGCCGGGCCGCACGCTGCCCGCCTGCGCGCCGGGCGTGACGACGACGTTGCTGTAAGTTGTCGTGGTCGTCGTCGTGACCTTCTCCCACTTCTTGTTGTTACCACTCCCGCCGAGATCGATCCACTGGACGGTCGGCGTACCTGTGGTGGACCCAGCCTGCGTTCCATTGGCTACCTGTTGGTTGACAGTGGGCGCCGTTACCGTCGAACTCGGCTTACCGCTGGGATTGTTCCACGCCTGGCTCTTGTTGGCTTTCATCCAGTACGAATATTCAGTGACGCGTCGCACCGACACGTCAGCCATCGTCGTGTCCGGCTCGCTGCCGCAGGAATAGGTGCGGGCAATTTGCGACGCGGAAGGTGTTGGCGGCTGCAACTCCTCGTACGGATCGTACAGGCCGCTCATGTATTCCATGATGACGTCGTCGGTGTTGTCTTTCAGCCATTGGTCGATGCCACCCGCTGAAAGAATCCAGCCCGCATCCACCGTGGGATTGCCGTTGACGGTGATGGCCTGCGCATCGGTAGACAACGCGGCCAAGCCGCAACTCGCGGTCAGGACCGAGTTGCCGCCGATGGTGATGGCCCCGTAGTCGTCATCGTCTAGGGCGATCAGGCAGCTGGTAAAGGTCGTCCCTTCCTCGAAACTTGCCTGCGCGTAGGCGGAGACCGGAAAAGTCGCGTCGGTGAGGATACTGGTAAAGGGCAGCGGTTTGTAGGCTGTGACAGCCACGGCCACTGAATTGTCGTTACCTGAGGCATAGTCCGCCAGCTGAATTTCCGGCTCGTCGGCAAAGCCGCCGACCACCTGCATGTTGGCGTCGAATTCCTGCTGCGCGCGAAGCTGGTAGGTGCTTGCGGTATCCTCGTCTGCAGCGGCCCAGGCCCCGGCGACGGCGGCCTGATCGACGGCGAATTGCAACTCGCGTTTCCACATGTACCACTGGGTGACATCCACGCCGAGACCGGCCCCGCCGATCAGCATCGGCATCCCCAGCGCAACCAGCAAGGTGGCGTTGCCGCTGTCGCAGCCGGTCAGGCGAGTGATCGTCTTGCGAAAGGCGTTTCTGACCATGGCTGACCCCCGGGAAATTGATATGCGTTCGGGACCATTACGGAACGCGTGGTATCCGGCGGGTAAAGTTTCAGGGTTAACGCCGCTTAAGCCATGCTGACCGTTGGTTTACGGAGAGTAGGGTTCAGCGATCAGCCCGCGGCACGTGACAGGTTGACCTGCCCGGTCACGCGGGCGAGGACACCCCGGATGAATGCGCAACTGCTCTCCACGCTGCCGTTGGCACAGCGCCTGGCGCTTTCGTATGCCCCTGCGTGCGCGCGCGATGCCACCCTTGCCCTGCTCGCGCTGGATACGCGCCTGGCGGGGATAGTGCGGGGCCATGGCGAGCCGGTGATTGCCCAGCTCAAGCTTGCCTGGTGGCGGGATAGGCTGGCGCAGGATCCCGCCGTTTGGCCGGCGGGCGAACCGCTACTCGCGTTGATGCGCACTTGTGGGGTGGAGCCGGTGCGGCTCGCGGGAATGGTCGACGGCTGGGAACTGCTCTTGAGCGAAGAACTGGGCCGCCCCGAACTTGAAGAGTTTGCCGAGGGTCGGGCGCTGGGCTGGAGTGGATTGGCCGAAGCCTTTCACGTCGGCGCGCCATACGCTGCGGTGTCCACCATCGCCACCGCCTGGGCCCTGGCTGACCTGGCGCTGCATCTGGGGGGCGGGGAGGTCGCCGCATCGGCGCGCGAGATTGCACTGGCACTGCCACGTGGCGACGAACGGCTGCCCCGCGAATTGCGAACGCTGGTCGTCCTTCACGGCCTGGCTCGGCGGGCCTTGCTGCGCGGATCACGCGAACCGCTCGACGGGCCAGCGGCCATGCTGGCGGCGGCGCGGCTTGGCTTTGCCGGTCGTTGAGCTAGAGTGCGGGAAGCTAGGGGAAATTGCCCATGAATCGCGTTGTCCTGGGGGCCGTCGCCGCGCTGGTGCTGGTGGGGATCGGGTTGTTCTGGATGCAGGGCCGCGCCGAGGTTGAACAGGCGGCACCGCCTCCCGAGCCGGTCGTGGTGCCGTTGGAAGATCCAGATGCGCTTCCCAGCGCCGACCCTGCCGACATGCGCGGCCCCGCGCCGCCCGAGGCGAGCGAGCTGACGCGTGAACAGCAGCGCTTCTTCCGCTACGACCGCAATCGCGACCTCAAGATCACTCGCAACGAAATGCTGTCGACGCGCACGAACGCGTTTCGCGCGCTGGATACCGACGGCAACAACCTGCTGACCTTCGAGGAATGGGCGATCACCACCAGCGAACGCTTCGCCGAAATGGATGGCAACCGCGATAACGAACTGACCGCAGCCGAATTCGCGACGAGCGCACCCGCGCCGCGGCGGACGCCCGCCTGCCGGTGCTAGGCCGGTTGCAGGTCGCGGCCTAGCCACGCGCCGAAATCAGCCTTGCCCCTTTCGGTATAGGCTTCCTTGCGCGCCTTCTTCTTCACGTCGTGCAGCGGCGGGAAAAGGCCGAAGTTGACGTTCATCGGCTGGTAGTCGCTTGCCTCGGCATCGCCGGTGATGTGGCTGAGCAAGGCCCCCATCGCGCTGGTCGGCGGAGGAGATGTCCAGGCCTTCCCCGCCAGTTCGGCGGCCGCCATCATGCCAGCCATCAGGCCAATGGCGCTGCTCTCGACATATCCCTCGCACCCCGTGACCTGACCGGCGAAGCGGATGTGCGGCGCGCTCTTCAGGCGCAACTGGCGGTCGAGCAGGATGGGGGAGTTGATGAAGGTGTTGCGGTGCATTCCGCCCAGCCTTGCAAATTCGGCATTCTCCAGGCCGGGAATGGTGCGGAACAGTTCGACCTGCGCGCCCCATTTCATCTTCGTCTGGAAGCCGACCATGTTCCACAAGGTGCCCAGCTTGTTATCCTGCCGTAGCTGGACGACGGCGTGCGCCCAGCGGCCTTGCGGAAATTCGGGCGTGGTATCGCGCGGATTGTCGAGGCCGACGGGCTTCATCGGCCCGAAGCGCAAGGTATCGAACCCGCGTTCGGCCATGACCTCGATCGGCATGCAGCCTTCGAAGTAGGGCGTATTGGCTTCCCACTCGCGGAATTCGCCCTTCTCGGCATCCAGCAGGCCCTGGTGGAAGGCGGCATACTGCTCGCGCGTCATCGGGCAGTTTATGTAATCCTTGCCGTCGCCCCCCGCTGTATCGACCTTGTTCCAGCGCGACTGGAACCACGCCTTGTCCATGTCGATGGAATCGCGGTGAACGATGGGGGCGATGGCATCGAAGAAAGCCAGGCGGTCCTCTCCGGTTACGGCGATGATGCTGTCGGCCAGTGCCGCGGCGGTGAGCGGGCCGGTGGCGACGATGGTCATGCCCTCCGCCGGCAACGTCTCGACCAGTTCGCGCACCACGATTACATTGGGGTGTTCCTCCAGCGCCTTTTGCACCTCTTGCGAGAAGTGGTCGCGGTCTACCGCCATTGCGCTCCCGGCCGGCACCCGCGCCGCCTCGCCCGCGCGCATGATCAGGCTGTCCAGCCGCCGCATCTCGTGGTGCAGCAGCCCGACCGCGTTCTTTGCATCGTCGTCGGAGCGGAAGGAGTTGGAGCATACCAGTTCGGCCAGGCCATCGGTATGATGCGCCGCGGTTTCGCCGCCGCCGCCGCGCATTTCGCTGAGGCGGACCTTCATGCCGCGCTGCGCCAGTTGCCATGCCGCTTCGCTCCCGGCGAGGCCGCCGCCGATAATGTGGACCTGATGTGTCATGGGCTCGGCTGATAAGTGCAAGGGCGCGCTGGCGCAAATGCCGAGTGGCGGCTAATCCCGCCGCCATGCCACGCCGCGCGCTTGCCCAGAAACGGCCCTACCTGCTGCTCAGCCTCGTCGCGGCGATGGCGTTCTACTACCTGTCGGCCAGCGAGCTGCCCGAACTCTACCTCATTCCGCTGAAGGGAAGCGCCTGCGCCTTCCTGGCGATCTATGCCTGGCTGCGCCACGGCAGCAAGAGCGCGCGGATGCTGGCCGGAGCGATGGCGGTGGCCAGCCTTGCCGACATGGCGATGGAGATGGACATCCGGTTCGGCGGCGCGCTGTTCTTCGTGTTTCACTGCATCATGCTCGCGCTGTTCCTTCGCCACCGTGGCAAGCCGCTGGAAGGGAGCGACAGCCTCGTCTTCCTGGCGCTGTTGCTGGCAACGCCGCTGGCGGCATACTGGCTCGTCAGCGTGCCGGGCGTAGCCGTGCCCGCCGGTATCTATGGCCTGGCGCTGGGCGCGATGGCTGCGGGCGCCTGGGCGAGCGACTTTCCGCGCTTCACCGTGGGGGCTGGGGCAATACTGTTCGTGATGTCGGACTTGCTGATCTTTGGCGGAATGGGACCGCTCTCAGGCAGTCCGATCCCCCAGTATCTGGTGTGGCCGATCTACTACCTCGGCCAGTTCCTCATTACCGTCGGCATCATGACGAGCCTGCGCAAGCGCGATCCGGAACTGCGGGTGGTGCAGGGTGGAAAGGACACCGTGCATTGATCCGTCAGCTTGTCGCCGCGCTTGCCGCGCTGGTCGCCGCCCCCGCCGCCGCGCAGCTGGGCGGCGGCACGCCGCACGTCACGGCCACCAGCTATACCGTACATTCGGATGCGCTGGGCGGTGAGCGTGTCGTCACCGTGCGTTTGCCGACGAGCTATGGCGACGATCCTGCACGCCGCTACCCGGTCGTGTACCTGCTCGATGGCGGGGTAGAGCAGGACTTCGACCACATCGCCGGCATCGTGCAGAGCCGCGACATGAACTGGAGCTTCGACGAGTTTATCCTCGTCGGTGTGCAGAGCATCAACCGCCGCCATTTCTTCGCGCCGCCTGCCGCCGAGCCGGCGCCCTATGTCGAGGCGCTCGGCGCGGAACCTGGCGGCACCTTTCTCTATCGCGATTTCCTCCGCGACGAATTGAAACCGATGGTGGACAACGCGTTCCGAACCGACGGCCACGATGCGGTGATCGGTGAATCGCTTGCCGCGCTGTTCGTGGTCGAGACAATGCTGGAAGAGCCGACGCTGTTCGAAGACTACATCGCCATCTCGCCCAGCCTGTGGTGGGAGGAGATGAAGTACGGACGCGAGGCAGCAAGCTATCTGAACCGCTTCCCGCAGGATGGCGTGGCGCGGCGCCTCTACCTCACCGTCGCCAACGAGGGCGTGTGGCACCGCGAGGGCGTGGAAAGGCTGGTGGATGCGCTGCGGACGAGTGCGCCCCCTAACCTGGGCTGGACATTCGTGCCGGTCGAGGACAGCGAAACCCACGGCACGCTGTTCCACCCGATGGCGCTCGACGCCTTTCGCACGCTTTACGGCACGCCGACGCGGGAATACCGCGCACAGCCGCTTATCGGCGGTCCGGCAGTCCGCGAGGATACGCCGGAGGAAACCGCGCGGCGCGAAGGCGAATGCACCCCTGATAACAGCCGGCCGACCACGCCCGGCGCGGTGGAGCAGGGGCGCGAGCGGTTATATTACGAGTGCCTGCTGCTCGACCTCGGCCCGCGGCCGCGCGAGGGGACGCTTGGCCCCTAGCCCGGACAGCGCCTAGTCGCTGTCCGGCTCGTCTTCCATGTTGTCGTCCGAATGGGCGGTGGTGTGCGGGGTTGTGGGGTTGAGGCTGCCGCCACGCGCGGCGATCTCGTCGGCGATGGCTTCCTCGGCCTCGTTCTCCGGCTCCTCGGTCTCGTCGATCAAGGCCGCGCCGACGATGTGCTCGCCCTTGGCAACGTTGAAAATGCGGATGCCTGACGAACCGCGACCCGAGATCGAGATGCCGTCCAGGGTATCGAACCCTCCTTCGACCAGATGGCGGAAGCGGATGGGCAGGCGGATCAGCTTGGCCTGATTGGTGACCAGCATGAGCTGCGAGTTATGCCGCACCGGGAAGCTGGCGACGACCGGGCCGTTGCGATCCGGGCTCTTGGACGGTTCGCCGATATTCGTGATGCCCTGTCCGCCGCGCCCGGTGGTGCGGTATTCGTAGGCCGAGGAAATCTTGCCATAGCCATTCGCCGTCAGGGTGAGAATGAACTCTTCCCCCTGTTCCATCGCGGCCGCTGTTTCGGCATCGAGCGTATGCCCGCTTTCGTTGTTCTTCCACACGGCGGCGCGAAGGTACGCTTCGCGCCGTTCCATGTCGGCTTCAAGCGGGTCGAGAACGGCCATCGAAACGACCTTCGAACCCTTCGGCAGTCTCATTCCGCGCACGCCGATGCCGGTGCGGCTCTTGGTCTCGCGCGCGTCGGTGGCACTGAACCGGATGGCCTTGCCGGTATCGGAGGCGAGGAAAATCTCCTGCCCCTCGTTCAGCAGTTCCACGCCGATCAGGCGGTCGCCACTGCCTTCGACGAAGCCCATGGCGTACTTGCCGGCGGTCGGCACGTTGGTAAAGGCGTCCATCGAATTGCGGCGCACCATGCCCTGCTCGGTTGCGAACACGATGTTGAGGTTGGCCCACTCGCTTTCGTCCTCGGGCAGGGGAAGGACATTGGTGATCCGTTCCTCCGCACCGAGCGGCAGCAGGTTGACCATCGGCCGACCCTTGGTCTGCGGGCCGCCCTCGGGCAGCTTCCACACCTTCAGGCGATAGACGCGGCCGGTGTTGGTGAAGAACAGCACCGGGTTATGCGTGCTGGTGACGAACATCTCGACCACCGCGTCCTCGTCCTTGGTCGCCATGCCGCTGCGGCCCTTGCCGCCGCGCGCCTGGGCCCGGAAGGTGGAGAGCGGGGTGCGCTTGATGTAGCCGTCGTGGGTCACCGTCACGACCATCTCGTCGCGCTCGATCAGGTCCTCGTCGTCCAGGCCGTCCCAGGCGGGAGCTATCTCGCTGACGCGCGGAGTGGCGAACTGGTCGCGCACCTCGATCAGCTCGTCGCGCATCACGCCGAAAAGCTTGGCGCGGTCGGCCAGCAGCGACAGGTAGTATTCGATCTTGCTGGCGAGTTCTTCCAGCTCGCCGCCGATCTCGTCCCGGCCAAGCGCAGTGAGGCTGGAGAGGCGCAGCGCCAGGATCGCCTTTACCTGCCGCTCGGACAGCTGATAGGTGCCGCCCTCTTCGTCTGACGAAGGGTCGATCGCCTCGACCAGGCGGATGTATTGGGCGATGTCGCCGATCGGCCATTCCTTGGCCAGCAGCTTGTCACGCGCGATGGAGGGGTTGGACGATCCGCGGATCATCTGCACCACCTCGTCGAGGTTGGAGACCGCCACCACGAGGCCGAGCAACACGTGCGCCCGCTCCCGCGCCTTGTTGAGTTCGAACTTCGTGCGGCGCGTGATGACCTGTTCGCGGAAGGCCACGAAGCTGGAGATGATGTCGCGCAGGCCCAATGTCTCGGGCCGGCCACCGCGAATGGCGAGCATGTTGGCGGGGAAGCTCGACTGCGCTGGGGTATGGCGCCACAACTGGTTGAGCACGACCTCGGGCGTCGCATCGCGCTTCAGGTCGATCACCACGCGCACGCCGGCGCGACTGGACTCGTCGCGGATATCGGTAATGCCCTCGATCCGCTTGTCCTTCGCCGCCTCAGCTATCTTTTCCACCAGGCCAGCCTTGCCCACCTGGTAGGGGATCGAGGTGAGCACGATGCTCTCGCGATCGTTCCGGCCCTTCTCGATCGCGTGTCGCGCGCGCATCAGGATGGACCCGCGACCCGTGGTGTAGGCCGATCGCGCACCGTGCTTGCCAAGGATCAGCGGGGCCGTGGGAAAGTCCGGTCCGGGGATTATCTCGTGGAGGCCATCGTCGGAGATGCCCGGATCGGCGATGAAGGCCAGGCAGCCGTCGATCACCTCGCCAAGGTTGTGCGGCGGAATGTTGGTGGCCATGCCCACCGCGATGCCGCCGGCACCGTTTACCAGCAGGTTGGGAAAACGCGCCGGAAGAACCGTCGGCTCCAGTCGCGATTCGTCGTAATTGCGGGTGAAATCGACAGTGTCCTTGTCGAGATCGTCCAGCAATGCGTTCGCCACGCGCGCCAGGCGGCTTTCGGTATAACGCATGGCCGCCGGCGGATCGGGGTCCATGCTGCCGAAGTTGCCCTGGCCGTCCACCAGCGGCACGCGCAGGCTCCACGGTTGCACCATGCGGGCGAGCGCATCGTAGATCGCGCTGTCGCCGTGCGGGTGATACTTGCCCATCACGTCGCCCACGATCAGCGCGCTCTTGCGGAACGGCCGGCCGGCAACGTAGCCGCCTTCGTTGGCGGCGAACAGGATGCGGCGGTGGACGGGCTTGAGACCATCGCGAACGTCGGGCAGCGCGCGGCTGACGATCACGCTCATCGCGTAATCGAGGTAGCTGGTCTTCATCTCCTCGACGATGTCGATGCGCTGGAATTCGCCGGGGTTTGCCGGTGCGGGCAAGGATTCGGTCTCTTCGCTCACTGCAGCTGTCTAGTTCCGTCGCAATTTCGGGAAGGGGCAGGGTAGGGGAAGGGTGCTGCGCGCACCAGTTTTCCTACCTTTCAAATGGGGTCTCGCCGCGCTTTTTCCACACCTTGGCGCAAGTGGGCACCGTATTGCCTGTCAGGCACGTTAAATCGCCATTCAGCGCCGCCCAGGCAGGACAGAATTGCAATCACGGGCGTTGTATGCAGAACGCCATCGGGTTTGCGATGGCAGCATGAATGCCAGGAAGTTTTCAGGAGAATCGATCAATGCCAGCCGTTTTCCACACCGCCCGCCGGACGACCGCGCGTTATGCCCTCGCGGTCGCACTCGTTGGCGGCTTTGCGATGACTGCCACGGCCATGCTGCCGGAACCGGCCTATGCCCAGCGTAACCGCGACCGTAATCGCAATGCAGAGGCTAGCCAGGCAGAGGGGCAGACCAATTCGCAGGGCTTTGCCGCAGCTTATCAGCCGGTCGCCGCAATGGTGCAGCCCGCGACCGCCAATTACGAAGGCGCCCGCGCCGCGATCCCGGCACTCGTCGCCGCGGTAGAGAACGATGCCGACCGCGACCTTGCCGGCAACCTCATCCTCAACATCGGCAGCCACTTCGAAGATCGCCAGATGCAGTTGCAGGGTCTTACCATGCGCCTGCAGTCGGGGCGCGTCGCGCCCGACCAGCAGGGCCTGTTCAATTGGTATGCCGGCAATATCTCCTACGAACTCGACAACTATGCCGACGCGCGCCGTTATCTGCAGCAGTCGGTCGATCTGGGCTACCAGCCCGACCAGGGTGATGCTGTGCTGCTGATCGCCAACAGCTACGTCGATGAGAGTGATAATGCCCAGCAGGCCGTCGACTATCTGATGCAGCGCGTGGCCGCCGCCACCACCGCCGGGCAAACCCCGCCCGAGGCATGGCTGATGAACGCCCTGCAGCTCAGCTATGACAACGAACTGGCTGTCCAGGCCCTCGACGTTGGCGAGATGGTCGTCACCAACTATCCGACCGAGCGTAACCTTGCCAACGCCCTGCAGATCGTTAGCCAGCTCAACGAGTTCTCGCCCCAGGCGCGGATCGATCTGTATCGCCTGATGTTGGCGGCCGGCGTGCTGCGCGAACGGCAGGACATCAGCCGCTATATCGACGATCTCGACGCGCGCGTTCGCGGCACGGAAGTGCAGCGGGCGCTGGCCCTTGGCCTGGCCAATAACGTCTATACCTCGAGCGATCCCTATTACACCGATGTGCTTTCCGTAGCCACGCCCCGTGCCTCCGCCGATCGCAGCGGCCTGGCGACGATCGTGCGCGAAGGAGAGAACGGTGACGGGCTCGATGCGATCAACGCGGGCGACATCCTCTATTCGATGGAGGACTACACCCGCGCTGCCGCCATGTACCAGTTGGCGCTGGACCGTGGCTACGATGCCGACCTGGCGCGCACGCGCCTTGGCATGGTGCAGTCGCTGGGCGGTGACAATGCCGCTGCGTTGGCGACCTTTGCGCAGGTGAGCGGCGAACGCCAGCCGATCGCCCGCATGTGGACTGCATGGATCAACTCGCAGGCCAGCTGATCCTGCCAACGATGCGACCCAGGGCGGCGCGAAAGGTTACCCCCTTTCGCGCCGTTTTCGTGCCCGCGTTCCGACCTTCCACGGGGTAGTAAGGTTTGGCTGCTAGAGAAGAGCGCATGACGATTGCGCGCAATCTCCTGGCCATCGCCGCTGCCCTCAGCCTGTCAGCCCCTGCCCACGCGCAGGGAGAGGACGGCCTGCGCCCGCAAACGGGGGCGGTCGTGCTGGAGCAGGCGCAGGCGCGGATGGAACTGGGGCGCGATTACGCCTTCTACGGCCCCGCTGACACCCGCCGTATCCTGGTCGATATCTGGGGCAATCCTCCAGCCGAGGCTGATGGCGTGCTGGGGCTCGTCATGCCTGCCGGCAGCAGCCCGCGGGAGAAGTCATGGGGCGCGGTGGTGACGTGGGAGCCGATCGGCTGGGTATCCAGTGAGGCCATGCGCAGCGCGGACACCGACGCCCTGCTCGCACGGATGCAGGGCGAAACGCTGCGCGCCAACGATGCCCGCCGGGCGCGGGGCTTTCCTGCGGTGACACTGATCGGCTGGGCGCAGGCGCCGCGACACGACAGCGTGCGCCATTCGGTCACCTGGGGCCGCGAACTGGCATTCGCCGATGGCGGCCCCAACGGCTTGCATTACGATCTGCGCCTTTTGGGCCGGCGCGGCGTGCTCAGCCTCGATATTGTCGGCGAGATCGACCAGCTCGGGGAAATCCGCGCAGCCGCCGACGATCTCGCGACGCGGGTCAGCTTCGATCCCGGCGCGCGGTACGCCGATTTCGACGCGCAGCGGGACGAGGCCGCAGGCTACGGTATTGCCGGGCTGATAGCGACGGGTGCCGGTGTCGCGGTGGCCAAGAACGTCGGCCTGCTGGCGATGCTGGCAAAGTTTGCGCAACCGATCGGTGTCGCGCTTCTGGTGCTTGCCGCCGCGCTCGCAACCCCCATTCGGCGCTGGTTTCGCCGCCGAAGAAACGAGCCGGCTAGACGTTGAACTTGAACAGCATCACGTCGCCATCCTGGACGAGGTATTCCTTGCCCTCCTGCCGCAGCTTGCCCGCATCCTTCGCACCGCTCTCGCCGCCCAGGCCGATGTAATCGTCATAGGCGATGGTTTCGGCACGGATGAAGCCGCGTTCGAAATCGGTGTGGATCTCGCCCGCTGCCTGCGGTGCCCTGGCACCTGCCGGGAACGTCCAGGCACGGGATTCCTTGGGGCCGGCGGTGAAGAAGGTCTTGAGGCCGAGCAGCTTGTAACCCGCGCGGATCACCCGGGCGAGGCCGCTTTCGGTGAGGCCCAGCTCGGCCAGGAACTCACCACGGTCGTCCGTTTCCATCGCCACCAGTTCAGCCTCTATCGCGGCAGATACCACGACGGCCTCTGCCCCCTCGGCGGCGGCTTTCGCGAAGACCTGGGCGGACAGCGCGTTACCTTCGGCCGCGTCTTCCTCGGCCACGTTGCACACATACAGCACCGGCTTGGCGGTGAGCAGCTGCGCCTGTGCGAACAGGCGTGCTTCCTCGTCGTCCTTCGGCTCGGTCAGGCGAGCGGGCTTGCCCTCCTTGAGCAGGGACAGCGCCTGGCCCAGCACGCTGGCCAGCGCCTTGGCTTCCTTGTCGCCCGCGGTCGCCCGGCGTGCGGCGTTGTCCACGCGCTTTTCCAGGCTTTCGAGGTCGGACAGCATCAATTCCGTCTCCACCACCTCGGCATCTGCGATCGGATCGACCCTGTTGCTGACATGCTGAATGTCGTCGTCTTCGAAGCAGCGCAGCACGTGGACGATGGCGTCCACCTCGCGGATGTTGCCCAGGAACTGGTTGCCCAATCCCTCACCCGCACTCGCGCCCTTTACCAGCCCGGCGATGTCGACGAAGCCCAACTGGGTGGGGATGACCTTGGCGCTCTTGGCGATGGCGGCGATCTTCTCCAGCCGTTCATCCGGCACGGCGACCTGGCCGACGTTGGGCTCGATCGTGCAGAACGGATAGTTCGCAGCCTGCGCAGCCTGCGTTTCGGTAAGGGCGTTGAACAGGGTCGACTTGCCGACATTGGGCAGGCCCACGATCCCACAGCGGAATCCCATGATATGCAATCTTTCGTCTGACGGAATGGCGTTGCCGCGCCCCTTAGCTGCGCGGCGCGCCAATTGCCAGCGGGGCGGCAGGGTAAAGGGCTTTTCAACCCATTGCCGCTATTCGACCGTGCATGGCAAACTGGTCCACCATCTCTTGGAAGCGCACCCTCTCGGTAGCAGCGCTCGCCCTTGCCCTTGCCGCCTGCGGTCTTTCGCCGGAGGAGCGCATGGCGCGCGCCGAAACTGCCTTTGCAGAGCATCGCTTTTCCGAGGCGAGGCTCGACCTCGCGACCGTGTTGCAGGAGAACGAGCGAGACCCGGTGGCGCTGGAACTGCTGGCCCGCACGCAGTTGCATCTGGGCGACGGGGAGGGCGCGGTCGCTACCCTGGAAAGGCTGGCCGCTGCCGGTCGCCAGCCCGCCGATTTTGCGCTGCTGATGGGAGAGGCGCAATTGCTGCGCGGTCGTTTGGACGAGGCGTTGGCGTTGGTCGCGGATAGCGACACGCCAGAAGCCGCGCGCATCGCGGCACTCGCACATATCGGCGCTGGCGACACCGACGCTGCCCGTGCCGCGTTCGCGGCAGGGGCGCAAAGGCGCGGGGATGCCTCGCGGTTGCTGGCAGACTATGCGCTGTTTGCCCTGCGGAACGGCGATCCGGTGCGCGCCGCGCAGCTTGCCGCATCGGCCCGAGACGCCGCGCCAGACGGGCTCGACCCGCTTGTCTCCAGCGCCAGGGTCGCGCAGGCGAGCGGTGACCTGGCAAAGGCGCTGGAATTTTACGAACGGGCCGCCGCCGTCTGGCCCGAAAGCCGGGTCGCCCTGCTCGGACAGATCGGTATCCTTGGCGATCTTGGACGGCTTGCAGAAGCGCGGCCATTGATCGCCGACGTCGCGCGGCGCACGCCCGGCGATCCCGATGTGGTCTATCTGCAAGCGCGGCTGACTGCCGAGGACGGCGACTGGACCGAGGTGCGCGAGATGCTGCAGCCGCTCGAGGGCGAGGACGATCCGCGTCTGCAATTGCTGTATTCACGCGCGCTGGTGGAACTGGACCTGCCGGAACAGGCCCTGCCGAGGCTGACCTCGCTCATGCGTCGCTCGCCCAATCACGCGGCGACCCGGCGGCTGCTGGCACAAGCACAGCTGGACGCTGGCGATGCTGTTGCCGCCTATGCCACCATACGCCCCCTGGCGAGCAATGCCGGTGGCAATGCGCAGGACCTGGCGATCTTCTCCGCCGCTGCCCGCGCTTCTGGTCGCAGCGCCGATATTGCCCAGGCCCGCGCCTCCGCGCCGCCCGCCGAACGCGTCGGCACGTTGTTGTCGCAGGGCGATGCCGCGCTGCGCGGTGGCAACTGGCGCGCGGCTATCGATGCCTACGAGGAACTGCGGCGCTGGACGGGAGACAGCAATGCGATGGTCCTCAACAACCTCGCCTATGCCCGCAGCCGAACCGGCGAGACGGAAGAGGCGCTGCGCCTGGCGGAATCCGCCTTGCAGCTTGCCCCGCGCAATCCGTCGGTGATGGATACCGCAGGCTGGCTGCTGGTGCAGAGCGGGTCCGATCGGTCGCGGGGGTTGCGGTTGCTCGAACAGGCGGCCGAACTTGCGCCGGACAATACCACCATCGCCGACCATCTGCGCGCCGCGCGCAACACTTGAGGTATACGATGAATAGCGAAAGGGCGCCGCTCCGGTCAGGAGCGACGCCCTTCGCGTCCCCGTTTTAACAAAAATACTTAAGCGTAGGCGGGCTGCGCGCGGCCGGCGGCCGGAACGCGGCGGCGACGCATCAGGCCGAGCGAGGCAAAGGCGAGGGCGAGCAGGGCCAGCATACCCGGTGCGGGAACCGGCGTTCCGCTGGTCGTCGAGGTGGTCGTCGACGAGGTCTGGCCGCCGGTGGCCGAGGTCACGCCGCCGGCACCGGTGATGCCCTGATAGCGCACGAAGAAATCGCTCAAGTTGATCTGCGACGCTTCGGGATCGAAGAACAGGGTCAGCGTGCCGCTGCCGCTTTCCCCTTCGGCAACGCCGCCGCCGTTGGAGCACGAGCCGCTGCTGCGCGCCTTGAAGCACACGTCGACCGCGCCGATCTGGTTGGGATAGCTCGGGTCGCTGCCCCGTCCGTCGGTCACGAAGGTGTACTGGTAGGCACCGTCCACGCTGGCACCGACGATGTCAGGATCCACGTTGAAGGCGAAGCTGGAGACATTGGAGGTGAGCCCGCCGCTGGTGGTGTTGTCCACCGAGTAGCTGAACACGTAGCTGGAGCCGTCGGTCGATTCGAGGGTCAGGTTGAGCGTGCTGGTCAGACCGTCGACCGTGCTGCCGCTGTCGCCCGAAAAGCCGTTCAGGTCGATGCTGAAGGTGGTGCCGACATCGCCGGCATCAAGGGTGATCGGGTCGGCGAGGGCCGGTGCTGCAAAGGCGAGACTGGCAAAGGCGACGAAGCCGGTAGCGAACTGCTTGAACATTAGAGTGCCCCTCGAGGTTGGTTGACAGTCTGGTAAGCAATCCGCGTGCCAATCGCGGTTTTCCGCCATTCCCATGGTTAACGGGTTTTTATCCATATCCCGGCTGTCAAGAAACCCGACGCTTCACGGATTATTTGCGGATTGTTTCTACAACGGCTCGGATGACGCTTCGCTCGCTCCTCTTTCTCGTCAGTTTTCTGGCGCTTGGCGCGTGTTCCGTTATTGCGCCGGGGCCGCTGGAGAACGCGCGCGGCGCCCTTGCCCGGCAGGATTACCCCGCCGCCCGCGACCTGGTGCAGACTGCCCTGGCAAAGGACGCGTCGAATCCCGAGGCGCTCGAACTCCTGGCCCGCATCCAGCTGTTGACGGGGGCAGGGGCCGAAGCGCTGACGACGCTTTCGCGTCTGGATGCGCTTGGCGCGGCGGCGCCCGAAGATGGCCTGTTGCGTGCCGAGGCGCTGCTGCAAACAGGCGAGATTGCCCGTGCACGATCCATCCTGTCCGGCAAGACGAGTGCGGAAAGCTGGCGCCTCCGCGCGCAGGCGGCGATCCTCGAAGGGGACGAGGCGATGGTGCGAGACGCCTTTGCCCGCGGCCGCCGCGCGCAAGGCGATCAGCGCAAACTTTTCACGCTGGAGGCCACGTGGCATCTCGATCGCGGAGACGTGCAAGGCGCGCGCTACGCCGTGGGCCAGGTGCAGCAGCTTGCGCCCGATGCGGTGGAGACGCTGTTCGTTTCCGCCCGCTTTGCCAACCTGCTGGACGAACATACGCTCGCCTTGCGTGCCTATATGGCCATCCTTGCCATCGTGCCGACGGACAGGCCTGCGCTGCTCGGCGCAATCGCCTCGGCCCGCAACATCGGTCGTGCCGACCTTGCAGCACCGCTGGTTGCGAGAGGGGCCGCGGCCTATCCGGGTGACGTTGCGTTCATCTACCACACCGCGCTGCTCGACGCCGACGCGGGCCGGTGGCAAGCGGTGCGCGAACGGTTGCAGCAAAGCGAGCGAGAGGTCGGTGAATTTGCCCCGGCGCGGCTGTTGTACGGCCAGGCGATGCTCGAACTTGGGCAGATCGAACTGGCGCGCGCGATGATACTGCCGCTCTATCGCGCAGCACCGGACAACCTCGGCTATCGCCGGACATACGCGCGTATCCTGCTGGCCTCGGGCGATCTTGCGGAAGCGGGACGGGTGATCGCACCGGTGCTGAACGGACGGTATGCGATCCAACTCGACCGCGAAATCGCGGAGCGCGCGGCACGCGGCTGAGGCTGAGGCTGGGCGCGCTAACCCTCCGGTCTATTCCTGGTCCTGCATCCGGCGCGCGACATCGCTCATGAAGCGGGCATCGTCGCCCTTCGCCAGCCAGGCAGCCTCGGCCCCGACCGCGCCGAGCATGTCGGCAAGACCGTCCATTTCCGCCTTGGCGTAGTTGCCCAGCACGTGGCCATGGACCCGGTCCTTGTGGCCGGGATGCCCGATGCCCAGCCGCACGCGCCGAAAATCGGGTCCAAGATGCCGGTCTATGCTGCGCAGACCATTGTGCCCCGCGTGCCCGCCGCCGGTCTTCACCTTGATCTTGAAGGGGGCGAGATCGAGCTCGTCATGGAACACCGTCAGGACCTCTATGCCGAGCTTGTAGAACCGCATTGCTTCACCCACGCTGCGGCCGCTTTCGTTCATGAAGGTGGCAGGCTTCAGCAGCAGCACCTTTTCGCCGCCGATGCGGCCTTCCTGCAGCCAGCCGGAGAACTTCTTCTGCACCGGGCCGAACCCGTGCATGTCGGCCAGCACATCCGCCACCATGAAGCCGACGTTGTGCCGCTGCATGGCGTGCCCGGGACCGGGATTGCCGAGGCCGACCCAGAGCTGCATCCGGACCGCCTTCCTACTGCTGCTGCGTCGCGGCCTGTTCGCCGGTGGTGGTAAGGACGTTCATTACCGAGACGTAGAAATTGGCGCAGACATTGGCAAAGGCATCGCGCTGTTCGGGCGTTGCAGACGCTATCTCGGCCGTCGCACTGCGGAATTGCGGCACCGCCTCGGCGGAGGAATAGTGGCTGATGCGCCCGGCATAGAATGCCGAGATGATCGTCAGGTTATCCACGAACTGGGCCCGCTGTTCGATGGGCATCTGCTGGTTCGTCATGAAGGCGGCGCGGCGCTGCTGCAGCAGCACGAAGCACTGGAAGTCCTGCGGATCGGCGGGCAGCACGGCGCTCTGCTGGGCGAGCGCGGGGGCTGGCACGGACATGCCGGCCAGCCCCAGGCCCATTGCGGCGAGCGAGAGTATCGCGCGCCGCACGATTACTCGCTCTTCGCTTCCTGCTCAGCCGCAGCATCGGCATCGGGGCCGAGTTCGGTGGCAGCGGTTTCACCCGGCTCTATGCCTTCGCCGGTCTGGTCGTCACCGGCTTCACCCTCGGCGCGCTTGAGCGCGGACGGGGCGACGAGCGTGGCGATGGTGAAGTCACGATCGGTGATCGCGCTTTCGGCGCCATCGGGCAGGGTGACCGAGCTGATGTGGATCGAATCCCCGATCTCGAGGCCGGTCACGTCAATGGCGATCTCGCTCGGGATCTTGGCGTTTTCACACACCAGTTCCAGATCGTGGCGAACCACGTTGAGCACGCCGCCCTTCTTCAGGCCGGGGCTCTCTTCCTCGTTCACGAACACCACAGGAACGGCAACCTGGATCTTGGCATCCTTCGAAAGGCGGAGGAAATCGACATGGATCGGACGGTCGGTTACCGGATCGAGCGACACGTCCTTGGGGATCGTGCGCAGGGTATCGCCGCCAAGGTCGATCATGACGATGGAATTCATGAAGTGACCCGTGCCGAGTTGCTTGCGCAGCTCCTTTTCGCCGATGTGGATCGTCGTGGGTTCTTCCTTGCCGCCATAGATGACGGCGGGTACGCGGCCTTCGCGACGCAGCGCACGGGAGGCTCCCTTGCCAGCCCGTTCGCGCATCTCGGCCGACAGTTCAAGAGCATCGCTCATGGGTATTGCCTTTCGATTGCGTGGTATTGCACCTGCCGCCACACCTCCAGGGATGACCATGCCGCCAGGGAGGCGCGCCAATAGCAGCGCGAGGCAAAATTGCAACTACTGGATACGGCGCAGGGTGAAGCCTTGTCGCTCCAATCGTGCGCGCAAGCCCTCCGCGCCCACCACGTGTGCTGCGCCCACGGCCACCAGTGGCCTGCGCCCGTCCGCCACCAGCGCGGCGATGCGTCCTGTCCACGCCGCGTTACGGAGAGTGAGCAGAACGCGCCGCAATTCGGCATTCGCCAAGAGCTCGCCGTTGACGTGCGCATCCAGGCGAGCCTCGTCGCCGGTCAGCCAGGCCACCAGCATGGCCTCGCCCCTGCCCGCCTGCCAGTCGCGCGCGGTGCCGGCGAGGAGGGCGGATTGCGCACCTTGCGACAGAGTGTCGAACAGGGCGAGCTGCCCGGCATAGGTTTCGAGACCGATGATGTCATCGGCTTCGGCAATCAGCGCCCGGTCCACCCCGTTTGCCCCATCGCCGGTGCGGGTGGCGGCGTTGAGCATGAGCGCGGCTGCCCAGCTTTCGATCCGGGAGAAGTCCCCGTCTTCCACGCCCGCCGCGTCCATCATGGCGAGCAGGGCGGGGCGCTCAGGCGTGGACACGCGCTGCGACAGCGGTGGCTGGCCAGGCGTTTCGGCCATGTCGCTGAGCAGCGCCGCGCCCGCAGAGTCGCCCAGATTGGCCACCTCGACCACCAGCACCTCGCTCTGCGCCAGCGCACGTTCGAGAGAGGGCGTGCGCCAGCGAACGGTGCCGGGCAGGGCATGGATGGTCCCGAACAGCCAGCCTTGCTCGCCCGATGGCGCGGTCATCGCCCACAGTGCGGGCTCCGGCTCCGGCCAGTCATGCGCCGGATCGCCCGAAGCGCCGCAGCCAGCCAGCCACAGCGGCCCGGTGATGGCCAGAAGGAACCGCCTCAATATGCGACGCGCTCGGCGGTCAGCCCACGTTCGCGCAGGTAATACTGCACGCTTCCGCTGCCCCCGAGGTGGCCCGCGCCAACCGCGACGAATACGGTGCCCGGGCGATCCATGCGCTTCTCCAGCCACTCGGCCCAGCGCGCGTTGCGATCGCTGATCAAGGTGGCGTAGAGCGCCGGATCGGCGGCCATCTCGTCATTGACCAGCGCGGCAAGGCCGGCGGCATCGCCTTCCATCCACTCGGTCACCATCGCTGCGAAACTGGTGCGCAGGTCCTCGGGGGTTTCCATCATCTCCACCGTCTGGTCGAGCCCGGCGAGCTGGGCTTCCATCGGCAGACTGTCGAAGAATCCGAACTGCTGCTCCACGGTCTCGAATGCGGAGCGGGTCTTGTCCACAACCAGCGGATCGAGGGTGCGTTCGACGCCGGTGGAGGGATCGATGCCGGCCTGCACCAGCCCCATCTGTGTCAGCGTCATCATGCCCATCCATGGCTCGAAGCCGTCCAGTGCCGCCACCGGCACGCCGACGCCGGCCAGGGCCGCCTCGTATTGGGCACGGTTTTCATCGGTCATCAGGTCGCGCACCGTGCCGCCGGTGGTAAGCTGGGCAAGGCGCATTTGCGTCTGCACGATGGCCATGACCTCGGGCGGAGGCGTTTCGCCGGGTACGACCTCGGGAATGGCGCTGGTGTCGATCTCGCTCACGAATTCGTCCGAGGACTCCAGCGCGGCGCGGATCGTCGGGTTGTACCACTCCACGCCCTCGGGCAGGAAATGGACGGTCCCGAAAAGGTAGATCGTCGTATCCTCGTCGCTCACCCGCCACAGTGCGGGGCCGCTGGACGTGGCGGTTTCCGATGGCGCGGCGGTCGATGCGGTCGCGGCGGACATCTGATCGGTCGTGGCGCAGGCGGAAAGGGCAAGGGCGGTCGCGGCGAGAAGAGCTTGTCGGATCATGGTGGGATCTCCCTGTATATTGTTGAACGGTTAACGCGCGGATTGCGCAAGGCGGGTGACGAGCGCGGCGGATTACTGTCCGTCGTCGAAAATTTCCTCGATCGGCATTTCAAACAGCCGGGCAATGCGAAAGGCCAGCGGCAGCGAAGGATCGTGCTTCCCGGTCTCGATGGCGTTGACCGCCTGACGCGAGACATCGAGATGGCCCGCCAACTCCGCCTGGCTCCAGTTGCGCATTGCGCGAAGAACCTTCAGCTTGTTGATCACCGGCTGTCCTTCCATCGCAGGAACTGGAAGATGCCGACGAACAGCAACATCAGGGACATCCACGCATACCACATGAAGTCGAAGAAGGGCTGCCGGGTGTCGAATGGACGCAAAGCGCTGTCCATGGCCGCAGGGGCGAGGTCGAGATAATTCGCCCAGGCTGCTGCAAGGATCGCCAGCGGCGCCAGGGTGACGAAATAGATCATCACCTCCGCTGTCCGCTTCCACAGCTGCTCGGCATATTCATCCCGCAGCGGACGCACGAGGATGAGAATCGGGCCAACCAAAAAACTGAAGAACAGCGCCATCGTGCCGACGGCAAGGTAGACCGGGTTGGTGTCCGACCACGGTTTCCAGCCGATCACGTCGTCTCTCAACCAGTCGGCGGTGCCGATGGCAGCAGCCAGCAGGCAGAGGTCCATCAACCGGAAATACCATCTGTGGCGGCGTTCGCGCGTGGAGGCGCGCTGCTTTCCCGCGGCGTTCATATTGCCGATCCTTCGACGTGCGGGCCAAGTGGCGGGCCGTTTGGGGCCAGTGCCAGCAGGCTCAGCGCGGCGGTCGCGCGGACCTGCCAGCAGGCTGCTTTGCGGCCTTCCTGGCCCAGGCGATTGGGGTCATTGGGCAACGTCGTCGCCTCCGAAAGGCAGCCGATCACGCATATAGGCGAACGCATATCCCGCATGAAACAGCAGACCGAGAACCAGCGCGAGCAACAGGCTGTTGCCCGCCAGACGGTCGAAGCCGGGAACTAGCCGGTCCATCAGGCTTGTATTGCTGTCGATCCACAGCAGCAGCATCGCCAGGCCCAGCCCGAAGGCCATCCACGACAGGCCGGTGTCGACCAGCGAGCGGAAATAGCCGTCCGTGGAACCCTTCATCCCGGCGACGAGGAGCGAACCGATTACGCCCCCGATCAGCGGACCGACGAAGGCGGTTTCCAGTTCGGCAAGATGAAGCGGGACCATGACCGCGTTGATTACCCCGCTGGCGAGGGTGAGCCAGTAAAGGCGCTCCCGGTGCTCGCGCTGGTTGCGATCGTGATCGATGCGATACCCGCCGGATGGTTCGTAAGGCATCACAGTGCTCCCAAGAGGCGTTTGCCATTGAAGGCGAGGTAAAATGCGAACAGCGCCGCCACGGATGCGCCGCGGTCGGGGAAATCCTGGCCACCTTCGATGCCGAACAGGCCATCGAAGAAACCTTCGATGGCGGGCGCGCCCACCAACCACACTATCACAATGGCAAAGGCAGCGTTTGTGCCCGACGACCACAGGCTCAGCGTGTATTCGTCGGCCTTGCGGGTGAAGAACATGATCGGGAGCGAGACGATCAAAACGAGCGCGGCGGCGTTCACATAAAGGCGGGGCAGGCCAGTCAATTCGGCAAAGCCGACAAAGGCGATGCCCAGCAGGCCGACGATTCCCATCAAGAGATTGACGGATGCCCAATCCCGGCGGCGTGTGGCTGTGGTCACGGGGTAAGTCCTGTCAGCTGAAGACGAACAAGCGGAAAGTGGGGGTGGCACTCCGGGCTGGCAGCGCGCCACCCCCCGTCCCGCGCCACATCAGCCCCGGTTGTCCAGGGTGAGCGAAGCGAGGCGTTCGGTGCGCGCCTGGGCGATGGCGAGTTCGATGCGCGGGGAGAAGGAGGCGGAAAGATCGGCGCGGCAGGCATCCTCCAGGCGGCGCGATGCCATGTCACGGCCCCCGGTGCGGCACGCGCGGGAGATCGCCTGGTCGACGCGGGCGTCTAGGCGGGACTGGTCGGCAACATTGCCGAGGTCGAGATCGGCGATCGCAACGATGATGCGGACAGGGTCGGCGGTCTGCGCCGCGGCCGGTACGGCAACGGCGACGGAGAGTGCGGCGGCGATGGTGGAGAATTTCATCATGTGGCGGGTCCTTCTAGCTTGTCGCTTTGTCTGGTAAACCTTCCGTTATGTCAGGTTGTAGCGACTTTATGTCGCGTCTTAATGACTGTGTCAACAAGACCTGACAAAAGGACAGGCGTGCATGACCTGGCAGTAGATCAAGCTTTTGATTCGCCGAAAGTTAATTCAGTCGCTCAGCCAGCAAACCCCGTTCCCGCAGCTTGACCAGCAGCGAGACATTGCCTTCGAAATGCCCTGAACCGACGGCCAGAAGCACGGCACCGGGCGAATCGAGTCGCTGGTCGAGCCATTCGGCCCAGGCGGTGTTGCGGCGGTCGAGGAGCATCGCGTTGAAGGCGCGCCCGATGGCGCCGTCGCCAAAACCGATATCGAACTGGTCCTGCACTACGCCGCGCGCCCAATCGTGCTCTTCGGCCCAGTAGGCATCCCCGCGGCGCTGCACGAAATCAGGGTCGAAGAAGGCGCCTACCGATTTGCCTGGCCAGGCGATCAAACGCGCATCGAGCTCATCGATCAGTTCGTCGGAATCCTGTCGGATGAGCGAGTACATTACCGCTCCCCCGTCCTCGAGCGATTCGATTGGTCGTGAGGACCTCAGGAACTCATCCTCCAGAACGGTTTCGACGCCGTATTCGGTCGACGATGGATCGCCGCTGTCACCGCCGATGCCCATGTTGAGAAGCGCAAAAAGGATCGGCAGGTTGTCGAATGTCGCAAAGTCGCCGCCGCTGCGCTCGATCAGCTCCCGCCACCGCTCCGCGCCCTCGGGTGACAGGCGCTCCGACGTCGGCACCCGGTTGGCCACGCGGTTGATGAATTTGCCGTCGAGGTCGATCGCTCCTTCGACTTCGGCGTAGTCGCTGGTTTCAACCACCAGCATATCGACCTCGCCGATGATCTGATCGAGCTGGGCGCTGCGCCAGCGGAAACCCGCGGGCAGGACGTGGATCGTGCCCAGCATGTAGATCGTGGTATCCTCGTCCGCCAGGCGCCACAGTGCAGGCGAGGGCTGATAGTCCTGTGTAAAGGCATAGCGATCGGGTGGGGCGGCCGCTTCCTGCGCGGCCAGCGGCGCAGCGGCGAGAAACGAACCGGCCAGGGCCATGACCAGAGGGGCGAGCGCGGTGCGCGGGAGGAAAGATGCCATTTCGGCGGCATTGACACACGTTGCCCCCGGCTGTGTCAAGCAGGTGGCGACCGGGCCCGGCATTGACGCCCTGTTGCCCTTCAGCCATTGCCGCCGCGCGATGATGAGCCCCGAACGCAACCCCGCCACAAGCTTTCAGGACATGATCCTTGCCCTCCACGATTTCTGGAGTGCGCAGGGCTGCCTGATCCTGCAACCCTATGACATGCGCATGGGCGCCGGCACCTTCCACACCGCCACCACCCTGCGTGCGCTGGGGCCCGAGCCGTGGAAGGCTGCCTTCGTCCAGCCCTCCCGTCGCCCGACCGACGGGCGATATGGCGAGAACCCCAACCGGCTCCAGCATTATTACCAATACCAGGTCATCCTGAAGCCGAGCCCGCCGGACATCCAGGATCTCTACCTTGAAAGCCTGCGCCGCATCGGGGTCGATCCGATGAAGCACGACATCCGCTTCGTGGAAGATGACTGGGAATCGCCCACACTCGGCGCCTGGGGTCTGGGCTGGGAGGTCTGGTGCGACGGCATGGAGGTGACGCAGTTCACTTATTTCCAGCAGATGGGCGGCTTCGATTGCAAGCCCGTCGCGGGCGAACTGACCTACGGGCTGGAGCGGCTGGCCATGTATATCCAGGGCGTCGACAACGTCTACGATCTCGATTTCAACGGGCAGGGCGTCAGCTACGGCCAGGTGTTCCTGGAAAACGAGCGGCAGATGTCGAAGTGGAACTTCGAGGTCGCCGATACCGATGCCCTTTTCGACCTGTTCGCCAAGGCCGAGGCCGAATGCCGCAACGCGCTTGCCCATGACGTGCCCATCGCTGCCTACGAGCAGGCGGTGGAGGCAAGCCACCTCTTCAACCTGCTACAGGCGAGGGGCGTCATCAGCGTGCAGGAACGGGCCAGCTACATGGGCCGCGTGCGCGACCTGGCGCGTGGCTCGGCCGAGAAATATGCCGAACTGATGACGCCGAAATGGCAAGCCGACTATCCGGGGTGGACGCTGTGACGGATTTCCTGCTCGAACTGCGTTCCGAGGAAATTCCCGCGCGAATGCAGGCCGGCGCGCGTGCCGAATTGGAAAAGCTGTTCCGTCGCGAGATGGACGCTGCCGGGGTCGCGGTGGGCAATCTGACCGTCTGGTCAACGCCGCGCCGCCTGGCGCTGATCGCACGCGACCTGCCCGATGCGACCAATGCGGTCAGCGAAGAGGCCAAGGGCCCGCCCGTGGGGGCGCCGGATGCGGCGGTGGAGGGATTCTGTCGCAAGAACGGCCTCGAACGCGCCTCGCTCGAAACGCGCGACGTGAAGGGGCGCGCCACCTACTTCGCCGTGATCGCGAAGCCGGGCCGGGCCATGGTATCCCTGCTGGCCGACGCAATCCCGGCGATCGTGCGCGATTTTGCCTGGCCTAAGTCCATGCGCTGGGGGCAGGCGTCGCTATCGACCGAAAGTTTGCGCTGGGTGCGCCCGCTCTCCGGCATTGTCGCACTGCTGGGGGACGAGGTGGTCGACTGCGAAATCCACGGGGTGACGAGCGGCGCCGTCACGCTTGGCCACCGCTTCCACCATCATGGCGACATCACCATCGGCAACGCCAACGATTACGCCGTCAAACTTCGCGCCGGCCACGTCATCGTCGATCAAGAGGAACGCGCCGCGATCGTCCGGGATGGCGCCGCGCGCGTCGCTGCCGAGGCAGGCCTTGCATTGGTCGAGGACGAAGGCCTGGTGATCGAGAACGCCGGCCTCACCGAATGGCCCGTGCCGTTGCTCGGCCGGTTCGACGAAAGCTACCTCGACGTGCCGCCCGAGGTAATTCAGCTCACCGCGCGGGTGAACCAGAAGTATTTCGTGTGCAACTCTGCGAACGGCAAACTCGCCAACGCCTTTGTCTGCACCGCCAACGTCGAGGCCGAGGACCCTGCCGTTGTGGTCGAAGGCAACCGCAAGGTGCTCGCCGCGCGCCTGTCCGACGCGCGCTTCTTCTGGGAACAGGACCGCAAGACCTCTCTGCGCGAACACGCGAAAAAGCTGGAGCGCATCACCTTTCACGAGAAGCTCGGCACCGTGGCGGACAAGGTTGACCGGGTGGCCAAGCTGGCGGCGTGGCTGGTTTCCGATGCCCGCGCACCCAATGGCGACCACAACCTGGCACGCCAGGCAGCCGAGCTCAGCAAGTCCGACCTGGTTACGGAAATGGTCGGTGAATTTCCCGAACTTCAGGGGCTTATGGGCGGTTATTATGCCCGCGCCGAAGGTTTGCCCGATGCCGTGGCCGATGCCATCCGCGATCATTACCGGCCGGTGGGCCAGGATGACGCGGTGCCGACCGCGCCGCTGACCGTTGCCGTCAGTCTTGCCGACAAGCTCGACAACCTGTTCAGCTTCTTCAACATCGGTATCCTGCCGACAGGGTCGAAAGACCCCTTTGCGCTGCGCCGTGCGGCGCTCGGCTACCTGCGGCTGGTGCAGGCCAACGGACTGGAACTGTCGCTGGAACAGGCAGCGCAGGCGTGGGGTGGGCTGGGTCATGCCAAGCTCGGAACGCAAGTCGCGGCTTTTCTTTCGGACAGGCTTGCCGTGCAGATGAAGGACCAGGGCATGCGCCACGATCACATCGCCGCCTCGCGCGATTGGGCGGGGCAGGTCGATGCCCGCACCGACCGCATCGAAACGCGCGCCCGTGCGCTGGGGATTTTTCTGGACACGCCGGACGGCGCCAACCTCCTTGCCGGATACAAACGCGCCGCCAACATCCTCAAGAAGGAAGACTGGCACGGCGTGGAGGGCGAGATCGCCCAGACCGGCGAGGAGGATCCGCTGGCCCTGGTCGACGATCCGGACATGAAGGCCGTCGTCGATGCCAAGATGGCGGAGCGCCGCGCCACCCGGATGCCCTATGCGCCCGAGCCCGCCGAGCAGGACTTGATCGAAGCGCTGGAGGCGGCCGAACCCCGCGTCGAGGCGGCCATTCGCACCGAGGATTTCGCCGGGGCGATGGCGGCCCTTGCATCCCTGCGAGCGCCGATTGACGCGTTCTTCGACCAGGTGACGGTCAATGACACGGACGAGGCGAAGCGACGCACACGGTTGGAGTTGCTTGCGCGCTTTCGTGCTGCGGTGCACAACGTCGCGGACTTCTCAAAGATCGAGGGCTGACGCCCCATCCTTGCAAACCAACCGCCTGAGGGGCTTTCCATGACCGCAACCGTCTACACCTTCGGCGCAGACGCAGCGCAAGACGACCCGCGGCAGCAGGACAAGACAGTCACGGGCGGCAAGGGCGCGAACCTGGCGGACATGGCGGCGATCGGCCTGCCGGTTCCGCCCGGCTTCACGATCACCACCGAGGAGTGCGTCCGTTATCTCAAAGACGGCGCCGACTTTTCCGACGCCCTGCGAGCTGACGTCGGCAAAGCCCTGCAATACATAGAAGAATCAGTCGGCAAGCGTTTCGGCGATGCTGGCGACCCCTTGCTCGTGTCTGTCCGTTCCGGCGCGCGTGTCTCCATGCCTGGCATGATGGACACCGTCCTCAACCTCGGCCTGAACGATGCCACGGTAGAGGGCCTCGCTACCACATCGGGGGACCCGCGGTTCGCCTGGGACAGCTATCGCCGGTTCCTCCAGATGTACTCCGATGTGGTGCTGGGGCTGGACCATGGGCTGTTCGAAGAAGCCTTGGAAATCGTCAAAGAAGACAACGGTTTCTACAGCGATACCGAGATGCAGTGCGAACATTGGCAAGCGCTGGCCGCGGAATACAAGGCCATCGTCGCACGTGAGCTGGGCAAGCCGTTCCCGCAGGATGTGACCGAGCAGTTGTGGGGCGCCATCGCTGCCGTGTTCGACAGCTGGGATTCGGAACGCGCCAAGGTCTATCGCCGGCTGAACGCCATCCCAGGCGACTGGGGCACCGCGGTCAACGTGCAGGCCATGGTCTTTGGCAACATGGGCGAAACCAGCGCCACCGGCGTCGCCTTTACCCGCGATCCCTCGACCGGGGAGCGCGCCTATTACGGCGAATGGCTGGTCAACGCACAGGGGGAGGACGTGGTGGCCGGCATCCGCACCCCGCAGTACCTCACCCGCACCGCGCGGCTGGCGGCTGGCGCGCAGGCACCCAGCATGGAGGAGGCCATGCCCGCCGCCTATGCCGAGCTTGCCCGCGTGTTCGACCTGCTTGAGACACATTACCGCGATATGCAGGACATCGAGTTCACGGTGCAGCAGGGCAAGCTCTGGATGCTCCAGACGCGCAGCGGCAAGCGAACCGCCAAGGCGGCGCTGCGCATGGCGGTGGAGATGGTCGAAGAAGGACTGATCGACGAGGAGACCGCGATCTGCCGCGTCGATCCCATGGCGCTCGACCAGTTGCTGCATCCCACGCTCGATCCCGATGCGGTACGCGACGTGCTGGCCAAGGGTTTGCCGGCATCGCCGGGCGCGGCGAGCGGGGCCATCGTGCTTGACGCCGATACAGCAGAGGCGCGCAGCGGGCGAGGGGAGGCCGTCATCCTCGTGCGGGTCGAGACGAGCCCGGAAGACATCCACGGGATGCACGCCGCCCGCGGCATCCTGACCGCGCGCGGCGGCATGACCAGCCACGCCGCCGTGGTGGCACGCGGCATGGGCCGACCCTGCGTCAGCGGAACCTCCGCCGTTTCGATCGACCTCAAGCAACGCACCTTGCGCATCGGCAACCGCGATCTGAAAGAGGGAGATACCATCACGCTCGACGGGTCGACTGGCGAGGTCATGGCGGGCGAGGTGCCGACCATCGAACCCGAGCTTGCCGGCCATTTCGGCATCCTCATGGAATGGGCCGACCGCCATCGCCGCATGGCCGTGCGCACCAATGCCGAAACCCCCGCCGACTGCCGCACCGCCCGCCAGTTCGGTGCCGAGGGTATCGGCCTGTGCCGCACCGAACACATGTTCTTCGACGCCGGGCGCATCAGCGCCGTGCGTGCAATGATCCTGGCCGACGACGAAACCGGTCGTCGCACCGCCCTTGCGCGGTTGCTGCCCGAACAGCGGGGCGACTTCGCGCAGATCTTCCGCACCATGGCGGGGCTGCCGTGCACGATCCGCCTGCTCGACCCGCCGCTGCATGAATTCATGCCGACCCGTGACGAGGACTTCGAGGGGCTGGCGGAGGATCTTGGCGTCGGTATCGATCACCTCAGGCGCCGCGCCGCCGAGCTGCACGAATTCAATCCCATGCTCGGCCATCGTGGCTGCCGGCTCGGCATTACCTTTCCCGAGATCTATGAAATGCAGGCCCGGGCCATCTTCGAGGCGGCTTGCGAAGTAACGGGTGAGGGCGGTGAGTCGGTCGTGCCCGAAGTGATGGTCCCGCTGGTCGCCACCCGCAAGGAACTGGAAATCCTGCGCGCGCTGGTGGATCGCGTGGCGCAGGACGTCTTTACCGAGCGCGGCATCACGCTGGATTACCTCGTCGGAACGATGATCGAACTACCGCGCGCCGCGCTGATGGCGGGCGAAATCGCCGAGGAAGCAAGGTTCTTTTCGTTCGGTACCAATGATTTGACGCAGACAGCTCTCGGCGTTTCCAGGGATGACGCCGGCCGGTTCCTTGCACCCTATGTGGAGCAGGGCATCTACGCCCGCGATCCTTTCGTAAGCCTGGACATCGACGGTGTGGGCCAGTTGGTGGAGCTCGCCGTTCAGCGTGGTCGCGCAACCCGCCCCGATATCAAGCTGGGAATTTGCGGAGAGCATGGCGGCGATCCGGAAAGCATCGCCTTTTGTGAAAAGGTCGGCCTCGATTACGTCAGCGCCAGCCCCTATCGCGTGCCCATCGCCAGGCTTGCCGCGGCCCAGGCCGCCCTCAACGCCCGCCGGTAAGCGTCACGATCTCAAAGGTCTCGCTGACCTTTCCGTCGTCATCTGCCCGGGCCAAGAACGCCGCGCGCGCACGCTCCCGACCGTCGCGTGTCAGCGGCGGAGCGGGGGACGCCAGCACCCCGCCCAGGCCTTGTGCGCGAAGATCGGCCACCAGGCGATCGAGCGAGGAATAGCGCACGATCAACCGCTGCATATCGACCACCGGGTTGGTCCACCCGGCGCGTTGCAGCAAGCCGGGCGCGGAGCGCGGATCGACGAGCGGGTGCATCCGCGCCGCCGGGCGGTCCCCGTCGGCATCCTGCATCGCACTGCGCAGGTTCCGCAAACTCGCCCCGCCAACCATGCTGGCGATCGCCAGTCCACCGGGTGCCAGCGCCTGGCGCATGTGGACAAGCGCGCCGGGAAGGTCGTTCACGGTATCGAGCGTGCCAATGCTGACCAGCAGATCGAACCCACTCACCGGCCACGGCCGTTCCTCGTCCAGCGTCGCAGGGCCGAACCGGGTCACCGCATGGCCCGCGCGTTCGAGCGCGGTGGCGAGCGCGCCGGTCCAGTCGCCCACCACGGCCGCCGTGCCCGCCGGGCGGCGCACGAAGGCCAGGCGCTCCGTCACCTCGTCGATCATGTCGTCGATCACATAGCGGGCCGCGTCCTCGCGCCTCTGCAATCCGGCGACGCGGGCATAACGGGCAACACGGCGGGCAGGATCGAATATAGTGGGCGGGGCGCTGCTCATGGTGCTTGCCTAGAGATGCTCGCCGCGCCAGCATAGGGCCGATGTCCGTTGCCAAGATAGTCAGCGAAAGTTTCGCCCCGCTGGTCGACCTGGTCTACCCCCCGCGCTGCCCCCTGTGTGGCGAGGGGTTGGCGGCGCAGAGCGGTCTGTGCACGGCGTGCTGGCGCGAACTGGCAATTCCCGGAGAGCCGGCATGTGATACCTGCCAGCGCCCCTTCGGCGATCGGCTGCCCGACCATGGCCAAACCTGCGGCCCCTGTCTGTCCCACCCTCCGCAACACGACGGAATCACCGCGGGGACGCTCTACAACGACACCGCCCGGCAACTTGTTCTGCGGTTCAAGCACGGCCGCAAGATCGCGCTCGCGCCGATGCTGGCCCGGCTGATAGCGGCACGGCTGCCCGCGCTGGATGAAGATTGGCTGGTGGTGCCGGTGCCGTTGCATCGCTGGCGATTATGGAAGCGGGGACATAACCAGTCGGCGCTGCTGGCAGCCGAGCTGGCGCGTTTGACCGGGTCCCGGGTGCTGGTCGAAGGGCTTTCGCGCCCGAAGCCCACGCCATCGCTCGGCGGGCTGGGCAGGGTTGCCCGCGCGAAGGCGCTGGAGGGTGCAATCACCGCCAACCCCAGGCAGCGCTCCCGCCTTTCGGGGGCGAAGGTGTTGCTGGTCGACGACGTGCTCACCAGTGGGGCAACCAGCAATGCGTGCGTTACGGCCCTGAAGCGCGCCGGCGCGAGCAAGGTGCGAATTGCGTGCTTTTCCCGCGTATTGGAAGAGGCCATATAACCACAATGGCAGAATGAAACGCAAAACGCCCGGAGGTTTCCCCCCGGGCGTTCGCGTGACGAAAAACGCTGGAGCCTCGCGTCTGCCCCCCAGCAGGTGCGGCAGCTCCAAACCCTCATGATTCGGGCCGGTATCCCGGCTCCGTCTCCCCCCGTCCTCGGCCATGACTGGCACTTCAACGAAGTCCGGCTCGTCAGGCCGAGAGCCATTCATTCCACCGAAAGGTACGTAAGCAAACCGGCTTCGTTACCTGGGATGGATTTTGAAGGCCTGTTGTGATTATCGTGCAACATTCGCGTATGCGATGTGCAACCCACTTTACGAATGTGAAAGGCCAGGCCAATTTCCACTGATGTGACGAGAGAACAGGGCACCGCCTTCATGCCGAAGTTCGATGCCGCCGGGCTGCTGAGTGCCGTCGTGCAGGACGCGGATACCGGCGAAGTGCTGATGGTTGCCTTCATGGATGACGAGGCGCTGGCCGCCACGCAGGAAACCGGGATTGCCCATTTCCACTCGCGCAGCCGCAACGCCTTGTGGAAGAAGGGTGAGACATCGGGCAACATCCTGCGCGTCATGGAAATACGCGTCGATTGCGACCAGGATGCGCTGGTGTTGAAGGTCACGCCGGCCGGCCCCGCCTGCCATACCGGAGCGCGCAGTTGCTTCTATCGAAGGCTGGATGGTGAGACACTGGCGCCGGCGCCTGTCGCCGCATGACCGGCTGGACTGCGCCCGTGCGTGATACCCTGTTCGTGCTGACCGAGATTCTCGGCGTGCCGGACCAACAGGCGTTGCACGGCTACGACGGGCTCGACGCGACCACGCTCGATGCGCTTTGCGAGGGCATGGGCCGGTTCTGCGAGGATGTGATCGCTCCGCTCAACCGCGTGGCAGACGCGCAAGGCTGCACCCGCCACGCCGATGGCAGCGTCACCACGCCCCAGGGCTTCCCCGAGGCATATGCCATGCTGGTCGAGGCCGGCTGGCAGACACTGACCCTGCCCGAACAGTATGGCGGGCAAGGGATGCCCCATGTGCTGGGCACCGTGTTCGAGGAGTACATGAATTCCGCCTGCCCCGGCTTCATGATGTACCCGGGCATTCTGCCGGGCGCGACAAGTACCGTGATGGCGGCCGGCAGCGAGCATCTGAAGGACACCTACCTGCCAAAGATGGTCAGCGGTGAGTGGCTGGCCACCATGGCGCTGACCGAGGCGCACGCGGGCACCGATCTCGGCCTCATGCGCACCCGAGCAGAGCCGCGGGGAAACGGCACCTACGCCGTCACGGGTGAAAAGATCTTCATTTCGGGCGGCGAACACGATCTGACCGCGAACATTGTCCACCTCGTGCTGGCACGTCTACCCGATGCACCCGCCGGTTCGCGCGGAATATCGCTGTTCCTCGTGCCCAAGGTCCTGCCCGATGGGGAGCGCAACACGCTCGCCTGTGCGGGGATCGAGCACAAGATGGGGCTGAACGGATCGGCTACCTGCGCAATGCACTTCGACGGCGCGACCGGGTGGCTGGTGGGTGAGGCGAACGCGGGGCTGGGTGCCATGTTCATCATGATGAACGCCGCCCGGCTCGGCGTGGGCGTGCAGGGGCTAGCGAACGCCGAGCACGCCTACCAGCGCGCCGTATCCTACGCGACCGAGCGGATGCAGGGCAGGGCAGCGGGCCCGCGCTCCGACCCGGACGAGGCGGCGGACAGCCTGCTCGTTCATCCCGACGTGCGCCGGATGCTGATGGATGCGCGCGCCTTTACCGAGGGCTTTCGCGCGCTGGTGCTATGGACCGCAATGCAGATCGACCGCGCCCATGGCGGCGATGCCGAGGCGGACGCGCTGGTCGGTTTCCTGACGCCCGTGATCAAGGCCTACGGCACCGATCGCGGGTTCGAGACGGCGGTGGCGATGCAGCAGGTCTTCGGCGGGCACGGCTATGTGAAGGAGTGGGGCATCGAGCAGATCGTGCGCGATGCGCGGATCGGCATGATCTATGAAGGCGCCAACGGGGTGCAGGCGATGGACCTCGTCAACCGCAAGGTCCTGCGGGAAGGTGGCAAGACGGCTCGCCTCTTTTTCGATCTGGTCGAGAAAGCCGCGTACGAAGCGCCCGATGGCGTGCGCCGCCCTCTACGCGACAGCCTGGAGGATGCTCGCCTCACCCTCGCGTGGTTTCTCGCCCACGCGGGCGAAGATCCTGATAACGCTGGCGCAGGAGCATATGCTTTCATGCAGATGATCGGCGTGCTGGCGACCGGGTGGATGTGGGCGAAAATGGCGCGCTGGGCCGAGGGCCGAGACGATGATTTCGCTCGCGCCAAGTCGATCACCGCCCGTCATTATGCCGAGCGCGCATTGCCAGAGACCGCAGTGCTGCGGCGGCGGGTGGAGGCGGGCTCTGAGAACCTGATGGCCCTGCCCGCAGAGGCTTTCGCGCGAAGCTAGGCCAATATCTCATCGAACAGGCTTAGCATCGCGGCCCAGCTCTGCCGGTCGGCGCTGGCGTCGTAGCCGGTGGCGGGGTTCTCGGTCGGCGCGGGGTTGGTGAAGCCGTGGCGCACACCGGCGTAGGAATGGAAATGCCAGTCGGCCCCGGCGCGGTCCATTTCCTCCCAGAATTTAAGCACCTGTCCGCGCGGCACCATCGGATCGGCATCGCCGTGGCAGACGAGGATGCGCGCCGTAACCGTGCCGGGCTCGGCGGGCAACTGGGTGTCGAGCAGGCCGTGGAAACTGACCACGGCCGCCACCGGCGCACCGTCACGCGCCAATTCGAGCGCGGCCTGGCCGCCCATGCAGAAGCCGATCACGCAGATCGGCAGGTCCGGCGCCTGTGCGACCAGGGCACGCAGCGCGGCGCGCAGGCGCTGGCGATAGGCGAGTGGCGTGTGGCGTATCTCCAGCGCGAATTGCCGCGCCGCGTCGAGGTCGCCAGGCCGCTTGCCGTAGAAATCGGCGACCAGCGCCAGGTAGCCTGCCTCCGCCAGCGCCCGCGCCTTGGCCTCCACGGCAGGCGTCGGGTTCATGATCGTCGGGAACACCAGCACGGCGGCGCGAGGATTGCCGGCGGGGCGATAGAGGTGCCCGGTCAGCGAGGTTTCCCCGTCAGCATAGGCAATGGGCTCCGCCGTCATGTAAAAAGTCTCCTCAACCGGGATAGCGCCCGCGTGGTTTCCGCTGGATCTGGCACCTCTTCGGGATCGCCATAGCCCCAGTCGTCGTTCGGGCCGAGATACTGCACCACCACGCCATCGCGGCGCGAAACGGCCTGCACCGCATCGTAGTAGATCGCGTAGCGGGCGTCTGGCTGTGGCATCAGCCAGTTGATCTGGCCGCGCACGGGGACGAGGCTTTCGTCGCCCCACACCTCACGCGCTCCGTAACCGGTGCAGTGGACGACGACCGGCTCGGCCAGGGCGAGGATGGCGGCGCGGTCCGGGAACCGGCGGCGCACCATTTTTCCCCCGTGCGCCAGGAAGGCCGCTTGCAGCCGGTCGGCGTATTCGGAGACATTGAACACCATCGTCTCCCCACTGCGCACATCGTGCGGTGCGAAGGGGCTCGCGGCGCCCTCCAGCATGGGCCAACGCGGGTTGATGTCGCGCAGGCGGCTGCCGAGATGTGCCCATGGCCGAGCGGGCGATACGTCTGGCTCCTCCCCGCCGGAAAAATTGTACTGCGTCAGAAACTCGACCGGATTTCCCGACAGGCCAACGTATTGCTGGTGGACCGTCCACGATCGCCGTGCCCAGCTTTCCCATCGCGCGCGAGCAGCATCGTCCATCGCACTCGTCAGCCCGATGCGACTGGATGGCGACCAGACCCCCGTGGCGCGGGCGGAGCGGGTGTCGGGCAATAATTCTGCTGCATACAGCGTTACCTGGGCGCCCGCCTGGACCAGGCGCAGCGCGGTCGTGATGCCGATCACGCCCGCACCGATCACCGCCACCAGCCTCGCTTCGCCTGACAGGGCGAGCGTTGCCGCTTCCTCGGCGCATCCCCAGCTGAGCGACCAGCCCGAACCGCCATGGCCATAGTTGTGCACCACCAGCTTGTCGGCCATGCGCTCCGCCTCGAGCCGCGGTCCGGCGGCGCGAAACGGGCGCAGGCATACCGTCACACGCATCAGCCGCGCCGGATCGAAGCGTATCGGGGCAAGTGCGGGCGTGGTGACCGGCACCGCAAGGCCGGGGCGGCTGACAACCGCCGGGGCGCACGCCGTCAGCAGGCCAGCGCCACCGCCCACGAGGAGGTGGCGCCGATCGATGCCCGGGCCGCTCACTCGGTCGGCAGGAAGTCGGGCACGGACAGATACCGCTCGCCGGTATCGTAGTTGAAGCCGAGCACGCGCGAGCCGGCATCGAGTTCGCCCAGCTTCTGCCGGATCGCGGCCAGCGTCGCTCCGCTGGAGATGCCGACGAGGATGCCTTCTTCCGCCGCGCAGCGCCGCGCCATGTCCTTGGCCGCCTCGGCATCCACCTGGATGGCGCCATCGATAACCTGGGTGTGCAGGTTGCCCGGAATGAACCCGGCACCGATGCCCTGGATCGGATGCGGACCGGGCTGGCCGCCGCCGATGACGGGCGAAAGCGCGGGTTCCACCGCGAAGGCCTTCATCCGGGGCCACTGCGCCTTCAGCACCTCGGCACAGCCGGTGATATGGCCGCCGGTGCCAACGCCCGTGATCATCGCATCGATCGGACTGTCGGCGAAATCGGCGAGGATTTCGCGGGCCGTGGTTTCGGCATGAACGCGGTAGTTCGCCTCGTTGTCGAACTGGCTGGGCATCCATGCGCCCTCGGTCTGAGCAACCAGTTCCTGCGCGCGCGCGATGGCGCCCTTCATCCCGCCTTCCTTAGGCGTCAGGTCGAAACTGGCGCCATAGGCCAGCATCAGGCGGCGGCGCTCTATGCTCATGCTTTCGGGCATGACGAGGACGAGTTTGTAGCCCTTGACGGCTGCCACCATGGCGAGGCCGATGCCGGTGTTGCCGCTGGTCGGTTCGATGATCGTCCCGCCGGGCTTGAGCGTGCCGTCGCGCTCCGCAGCCTCCACCATTGCGAGGCCGATCCGGTCCTTGATGGATCCGCCGGGATTGGCGCGTTCGGATTTCACCCAGACCTCGTGATCGGGGAACAGGCGCGAAAGGCGGATGTGCGGCGTGTTGCCGATGGATTGCAGGACATTGTCGAATTTCATGGGGCTGGCTCACTTTCTTCGATGGCTTCGGCGGTCCGTCTGGTCGGTGCCTCATCGTACTTGACGGCAAAGGTTCGCGCGCGGCGAAGTTCCGGAAAGATCACGGCCCACAGCGCCGTCACCACGATCGCGCCGACTCCGCCGAAGATCACCGCGCCGACCGTTCCCAGCATTGCCGCGGCAACGCCCGATTGCAACTCGCCCAGTTCGTTGGAGGCAGAGATCGCCAGCCCCGAAATTGAGGAGACCCGCCCGCGCATGTGATCCGGCGTGTAAAGCTGCACCAACGACGTGCGGATGAAGACCGAAATCATGTCCGTCGCGCCCAGGACCACGAGCAACGCCAGCGACAGATAGAAGTTCTCCGACACGGCAAAGGCAATGGTCGCACCGCCGAACACCACCACCGCCCACAGCATCTTGACGCCGACGTTGTTCTCCAGCGGGCGGAACGAGAGGCCGAGCGCCACCAGCGCCGCGCCCAGCGCAATGGCCCCGCGCATCAGGCCGAGCCCGTCCGCGCCCACATACAGGATATCGCGGGCATAGACCGGCAGCAGGGCCGTCGCCCCCGCAAGGATGACGGCGAACAGGTCCAGCGTGATGCAGCCCAGGAGGAAGCGCTCCTTCGTTACGAAGCGGAAGCCGTCCGCCATCTGGCGCAAGGGGTGGATGGGCGGCCCTTCGTGCTTTGCCCGCACGGGACGAATGGTGGAGATCAGGCCGCCGGACAGCAGCAGCAGGACGACTGATACGCCGTAGGGCAGGGCGCGCTCGTATTCGAACATGAGTCCGCCAGCGAACGGTCCGATGACCGAGCCAGCCTGCCAGGCAATCGAACCGAACGCGATCGCCCGCGGCAGCAGCCGGGCTGGCACGATGTTGGGCGCGATGGCGGACAGGGCCGGACCGTTGAACACCCGCGCCCCGCCGTGCAGCGCGGCGAGCGAAAAGATGATCGGCAGTGTCAGCGCATCCTGCCAGGTCATCCAGGCGAGCGCGGCGGCGATGAAGCAGTCCACCAGGTTCGCCGCCAGCACCACGCGGCGGCGATCGAAGCGATCGGCGGCGAGCCCGGCCAGCGGGGTCAGCAGCATCAGCGGCACGAATTGCACCAGGCCCAGCAGGCCCAGCTGAAACGCCGCCTGAGGCCGCGTCATGCCATAGTCGGCACGGGCCATGTCGTAGGTCTGGTAACCCAGCAGCACTACCATCGAAATGGTGGCGAACACGGCCAGGAACCGGGCCACCCAGTAGCGCCGATAATCGGGGATTTGCAGCGGGCTGGTGGGTTCGGTCACGCCAGCGCCAATGGCACCGCCTTGTCGCAATGCCAAGCTAGCTAAAATTGAAAGGGGCGAAGCTCAGCCGCGCGTGTCAATGGCGACGGCGCAACGCCGGATTGGGCTGCATTTCCTGGATCATGGCCTGGAAATCGTCGAGCCGGATGATGCGTTCGAACTGCATGCCCGCGCGCTCTTCGGTCTTCCAGATGCAATAGGCCTCTATCCGGCCAACGGAGGGAAGGCGGATGATCAGCCGGTCTCCGCGATCAAGGTCTGGGGCCTTGTCGACCATGAAGCCGTGAGCGGAAATGTTCGAGACATGCAGCTTGATATCGCCGTGCAGCAGATGTTCGGCAATGACCGGATAGTCGACCGGATGGCGCGATGCGCGGCGCATGTCGGTAACCGACAACTGGGCTCCCCCTGCCATGGTCCACAAACTCCCTTGTATTGGATCCGGAACCGGTTTGGCAGGCAGATGTGAATTTTTGCTAAAGTCAGCCCCTGCGCAGAACCGCGTGCCGCTTCTTGCCGAGGCTCAGGCGCAGCTCCGCGCCAGGCGCCACTTCCACCAGGTGTGCGGCGTCAGTGATCGTCTCGCCGTCCAGCTTGACCGCGCCTTCTGCCAGCTTGCGTTTTGCCTCGCCGTTGGAGGCGGTGAAGCCGAGATCGGTCAGGGCCGCCGCCATGCGGATGCCGTCGGCTGGCACCACCAGCACTGGCAGATCGTCCCCGGTGCCCCCGCCGCTGAACGTCTGCTCGGCCGTTGCGCGGGCGGAGGCGGCGGCGCTGTCGCCGCGAACCAGCCTGGTCACCTCGTCCGCCAGGATAATCTTGGCCTGGTTTATCTCGCTGCCGGTCAGCGCCTCGAGCCGGGCAATCTCGTCCAGCGGCACGTCGGTGAACAGCTTGAGGAAGCGGCCCACGTCCCGGTCGTCGGTGTTGCGCCAGAACTGCCAGAAATCGTAGGTCGGCAGTTGCGCCTCGTTCAGCCAGACGGCCCCTGCGGCGGTCTTGCCCATCTTGGCGCCGTCCGCCGTGGTGAGCAGCGGGGTGGTGAGGCCGAACAGTTCGGTCCCGTCCATCCGCCGGCCCAGTTCCACGCCGTTGACGATGTTGCCCCACTGGTCGCTGCCGCCCATCTGCAACCGCGCGCCCATTTCCTGCGCCAGGTGCCGGAAATCGTAGCCCTGCAGGATCATGTAGTTGAATTCGAGGAAGGTCATCGGCTGCTCGCGGTCGAGCCGCAATTTAACTGAATCGAACGACAGCATCCGGTTGACGGTGAAATGCGTGCCGACCTTCTGCAGCATCTCGATGTAGCCCAGCCCGCCTAGCCAGTCGTGATTGTTGACCATCACGGCGTCGGTCGGCCCGTCTCCAAACGTCAGCAGCTTCTCGAACACGGTGCGGATGCCGGCGATGTTGGCCTCGATCGCCTCGTCGCTCAGCATCTTGCGGCTTTCGTCGCGCCCGGTCGGATCGCCGATGCGCGTGGTGCCGCCGCCCATCAGGACGATCGGCTTGTGCCCGGTCTGCTGCAAACGCCGCAGCATCATGATCTGCACCAGTGACCCCACGTGAAGGCTGGGCGCGGTGGCATCGAACCCGATGTAGCCGGGCACGGTTTGTCGCACGGCCAGGGCATCCAGTCCCGCAGCATTCGTTAACTGGTGGACATATCCGCGTTCGGATAGCAGCGACAGCAAATCGGAATCGTAGGTCGTCATGTCGGGGGATTTGGCGTCTTTACATGGGTTAGGGACGGGGGGCGGTAGCACGGGGTTGCCTGCTTGCAAACGCATGAACTGGTCGCACATGCGGCGCACTCACCGCTTGGCATTCGCCGGGTAGAAGCCAAGATCCTGTCGATGACGGACGCGTGGATGCGCGTGCGCTGGCGCATCGACGGGTCGGAGAAACTCGTGGTGCCTTCGTTCGCTGGCAAGGGCCGCGCGGACGATCTGTGGCAGACCACCTGTTTCGAGCTGTTTATCATGCCCAGGGACGGCACGCCTGGTTACAGCGAGTTCAACCTGTCTCCGTCAGAACGCTGGGCGGCCTATGATTTCACCGATTATCGCGAAGGGATGAGCCAGCGCGAATTCGCGCGCGAACCCGCGTGTTCCATCCGCACCGGCCAGTCGATCACCATCTTCGATGCCGCGCTGCCCCGGATCCAGCTGCCCGGCCCGCCGTGCTCCATCGGCCTTGCCGCCGTGCTGGAGGAAGCGGGTGGGGTGAAAAGCTACTGGGCACTGTCGCATCACAAGGAAAAGCCCGATTTCCACGATCCGGCTTGCTTCGAGGCCGGTCTTGCGCGAACCCGCGCTGCATGAAATTCGGAATCGACCGGCTCCTCACCGAACCTGATCTGCTGAACCAGCTTTCCGGCAAGCGGGTGGCGCTCGTCGCGCACCCCGCCTCGGTCACGGCTGACCTCACCCACAGCCTCGATGCGCTTATCGCGGCAGGGGTCAACGTCACCAGCGCCTTTGGCCCGCAGCACGGGCTGAAGGGTGACAAGCAGGACAACATGGTGGAAACGGCGGACGAGACCGATCCGCATTACGGTATCCCCGTATTCAGCCTCTACGGCGAGGTGCGGCGGCCTACGGGTCAGATGATGTCGAGCGCGGACGTGTTCCTGTTCGACCTGCAGGACCTGGGCTGCCGCATCTATACCTTTGTCACCACGCTGCTCTATCTGCTGGAAGAATCGGCACGGCATGGGAAGAGCGTGTGGGTGCTGGATCGGCCCAACCCCGCGGGCCGCCCGGTGGAAGGCACGCTGCTGGTGCCCGGCCACGAAAGCTTCGTGGGCGCTGCGCCCATGCCCATGCGCCACGGGCTTACGATGGGGGAGATGGGCCACTGGTTCATCCGCCACTTCGGCCTCGATGTCGATTACCGCGTCATCGCGATGCATCATTGGCTGCCCGAGGGGCCGGGGCACGGATGGCCGACCGACCGGGTGTGGATCAACCCATCGCCCAATGCTGCCAACCTGAATATGGCGCGCGCCTATGCCGGCACGGTAATGATCGAAGGCGCGACGCTGAGCGAAGGGCGCGGCACCACGCGGCCTCTGGAGGTGCTGTTCGGCGCCCCGGACATCGACGCGCAGGCCGTGCTCGCCGAAATGCGCCGCTTCGCACCGGCCTGGCTTGCAGGGTCCGCCATTCGCGAGTGCTGGTTCGAGCCGACGTTCCACAAGCACGCACACCGGCTGTGCAATGCCCTGATGATCCACGCCGAAGGACCGTTCTACGATCACGACGCCTTCCGCCCGTGGCGATTGCAGGCACTGGCCTTCAAGGCCATCCGCAGGCTCTATCCGGATTATCCGATCTGGCGCGGCAAGGACTTCAAGTATGAATACACCGACGACGTGCTCGCCATCGATGTGATCAACGGCGGGCCCGCGTTGCGCGCATGGGTGGATGACGCGGCGTCTACCCCCGGTGATCTGGACGCCTTGGCTGCGCCTGACGAGGCGCACTGGCGTGCGGAAATCGCGGACCTGCTGCTTTACTGAGCGGGCTGCAGCAACGGACCTTCCTGCGGGGCGGGAAGGGGGCGGATGTCGCCATCGCCGACCAGCAGGACAGCGCAACCTTCGACCTCATGGTCGACGGCCTTGAACAGGAGCGGCTCGTCCGGATCGGCAGGGCGACGGTCCAGCAACGGCTGGCCGCGATCGCGTTGCACGGCCTGCCACGTCCGGTCATCGCACTCACGCACGAGCGACTGCACCTCGGCTAGGGTGAGCTCGCCAAGTTGGGGCCCGAACTGTGGCACGAAGGTGGGGGCCTGAGGGGCTTCTTGCGGAGCTATCTTTGCGCCCAGCATCGGCGCGGCGGCCAGCATGGTGATGACGGGAATGAGGTGTGGCATGCGTAAACTCCTCTTGCCGACGAAATTATCATGGAGCGGCCTGTGACGCAAACCGGTCAGCTACGCGCCTTGCGCACGTCGATGCGATCGACGCCAGTGCCAGACGCTGTAGAGACAATTGCCTTCTAACGTTCTTTCGGGGAGCGGGACGGGGACGGATCCAGGGCTCTGAACCTTACTCACCCCCGGCCAGCGCAACCGCGCGCAGGGCGAGGGCATTGAATGCCGGCAGGTCGACCGTCGCGTCAGGATTGTTCCACCCTAGCGTCGCCACCTTCCATGCTCCGTCACGATCCTGCAACAGCCAGCTCATGTTGAGCACGCCGGGTTCCGATCCGCCCTTGTAGCCGACGTAGGAAAAATCGCTGGCGATGGCCGGGCTAACGGCAGGGTTCACCGCCATGATCTCCCGCGCGGTTGGATCGTCGAGCGCGGCCAGGCGGCGCATGACGTTCGTCACGTCCTGCCCCGATGCCAGCCACTCCACGTCGATGGCAACGGGATTGCCCGAAAAGGCAGCTTCGATCGCGGCAAGATCACGCTGCGTCCCGGCAAGCCCGGCCAGGATCTGGCGGCGCGTGGCGGCATCGCCGGCGCGATAGTTGGCGATAAGGTCGACGCGATCCTGTGCCGACGCCGACTTCATCACGAACAGTTCGCGCGTGGTCATGAAAGGGCTCAGCAAGGCGGGATCCGCATGGCCCGATGCGACGACCTCGGCCTCCACCGCCTCCCGGCCCACGACAGCGATCAGCTGGTCGGTGGCGGTGTTGTCGCTGATCGAGATCATCAGCGTTGCCAGAGTATGCAGCGTGACAGGCGCGCCCTGCGGCCAGGACTGGGTCACGCCGGAAGGATAGCTGCGAACGGTCAGCGGCACGACCTCATCCCAGCTGTGCTGCCCGTCTGCGATCTGCCGGGCAAGCGCGGACAGGACGTAGAGCTTGAACGTCGAGCCGAGACCGAGCGGGCGATCCGCATTGTAGGAGAGCAGGGGCGGGCCGCCGTTCAGCGGTGTGACCAGTATGGAGGCAGCGCCCGGCAGCGCCTGCACGTCCGCCAGCAAGGCCTCCGCACTATCGTCAGTCTGCGTCACGCCGGTGATGCGGTAGCCGACCACGCGATAGGGCGGATCGGTGGCGAGCTGGAACACGCCCGCGGCAATCGCGCGCTCGAACCGGAGCGAGACGTTGGCGATCGTGGCGGAGATGGGCTCGATGCTCTCGACACCGACCAGAGCCCCGTGCTGCGATTCCAGCTGATCGACCAGGGCGCGGAACTGCGGTTCGGCGATCTGCGAGGTAAAGGCGGCATCGAACACCTCGGCATAGGACGCATCGCCTTGCATGACGGCCGCAATGTCCGCAGCGCGCTGGTTCACGTCCTGTGCGTGCGCGGCCACGGGTGTGGCAATCAGCGCCAGTGGCGCCAGAACACGAAACATCATCGGCACATTTCCTCCCGTTGCAGCAACCTGATATGCGGCTGCCGATGCGGACGGGTCAATGCCGATCGTTTCCGCTGGTGGCAGGGCCTGCTAGTTACCCCCCGTTCCCATCCCACGCGAGGAAACCCGATGCCGTCGCAATCCGTCACTTTTACCGGCGCCGACGGACAGGAGCTGGCCGGTTCGCTCGAGTTGTCGGATGGCCTTCCGCACGGTGCTGCCCTGTTTGCGCATTGCTTCACCTGTGGCCGGCAGAGCCTTGCAGCGGTCAACGTGACCCGCGCCCTGGCGGCAGAGGGGCTGGCGACCTTGCGCTTTGATTTCACCGGCCTTGGCGGCAGCGAGGGCGAGTTTGGTCGCGACGGCTTTGTCGGCGACGTGGCCGATCTGGTGGCGGCTGCGCGTTTCCTGGTCGAGCGGTTCGGCGGACCATTGCTGCTTGTCGGGCACAGCCTGGGCGGCTCGGCGGTGCTCAGCGCCGTGGACGAAATCGGGGAAGGCGCCGTGGCCGCGGTGGCCACCATCGGGGCCCCGGCGGACGTGCCGCATGTGCTGGAACGGATCGAGGGCGACCTTGCTGCCATTCGCCGGGACGGTGATGGCCACGTCAGCATCGCAGGGCGGCCCTTTGCCGTCACCCGCAAGTTCGTGGAGGATGCGCTGCGGATCGATCTCGTCGCCGAGGTTGCGCGATTGCGGGTGCCGACGATGTTCCTGCACAGCCCGCTCGATCAGACGGTGGGCGTCGAAAACGCCGCAGAGCTGTTTGCCGCGGCCATGCATCCCAAGAGCTTCGTCAGCCTCGACAATGCGGACCACTTGCTGCTGAGCGCTCGTGACGCTGAGTTCGCCGCCGGCATGATCGCCGCCTGGGCGCGCCATTACCTGCCGATGCCGCAGGGATAATCAGGCGTCGATCAGGTCGCGGTCCACTTCGCCGGCGCGGTTCTGGATGAAGTTGAAACGGTGTTCGGGGTTGCGGCCCATCAACTGGTCGACCAGTTCCTTCACCGCGTGCCGATCCTGGTGTTCGGCGGGCAGCGTGATGCGCGTGAGGGTGCGGCTGGCCGGGTCCATCGTCGTCTCGCGCAGCTGGGCGGGGTTCATTTCGCCGAGGCCCTTGAACCGGCTGACTTCCACCTTCTTGCCCTTGAACAGCCCGGCTTCGATTTCCGCGCGGTGCGCGTCGTCGCGGGCGTAGATGCTCTCCTTGTTGGCGGTCAGGCGGTAAAGCGGCGGCTGGGCGAGGTAGAGGTGACCGTTCCTCACCAGCTCAGGCATCTCCTGGAAGAAGAACGTCATCAGCAACGTGGCGATGTGCGCGCCGTCGACATCGGCATCGGTCATGATGACGATCTTGTCGTACCGCAGCGCTTCCTCGTCATAATCCTTGCGCGTGCCGCAACCGAAGGCGAGCGTCAGGTCGGCGATCTCGGAATTGGCGCGGATCTTGTCGGCGCTGGCGCTGGCAACGTTCAGGATCTTGCCGCGGATCGGCAGGATGGCCTGGGTCTTGCGATTGCGCGCCTGCTTGGCGCTGCCACCGGCGCTGTCGCCTTCCACGATGAACAGTTCGGTCTCGGCATCGGTCTCGCCCGAACAATCGGTCAGCTTGCCGGGCAGGCGCAGCTTCTTGGCATTTGTCGCCGTCTTGCGCTTGATCTCGCGTTCCTGCTTGCGCTTCAGACGTTCGTCCATGCGCTCCATCACGCTGCCCAGCAGGGCGCGGCCGCGATCCATGTTGTCTGCCAGGAAATGATCGAAATGATCGCGCACCGCGTTCTCTACCAGGCGCGTGGCTTCCGGGCTGGTCAGCCGGTCCTTGGTCTGGCTCTGGAACTGCGGGTCGCGGATGAACACGCTGAGCATGATCTCCGCGCCGGTCATCACGTCGTCGGCGGTGATGTCCTTGGCCTTTTTCACGCCGGTCAGTTCACCGAAAGCCCGCAGGCCCTTCGTCAGCGCGCCGCGCAGGCCCGCCTCGTGGGTGCCGCCATCGGGCGTGGGGACGGTGTTGCAGTACCAGCTGGTCGAGCCGTCCGACCACAGCGGCCAGGCGACAGCCCATTCGACGCGGCCCTGATCGTCGGCAAAGTCCTGCCGTCCGGTGAAGAAATCCGCGGTTACGCATTCACGCGCGCCGATCTGTTCGCGCAGGTGATCGGCAAGGCCGCCGGGGAACTGGAACACCGCCTCTGCCGGCACGTCGTCGCTGACGAGCGCGGCCGCGCATTTCCAGCGGATCTCCACCCCGGCGTAGAGATAGGCCTTGGACCGGGCGAGCTGGAACAGCCGCTTCGGCTTGAACGCGCGGTCGCCGAAGATCTGAGTGTCGGGCACGAAGGTCACGCTGGTGCCGCGGCGGTTGGGCGTGTCACCCACCTTGTGCAGCGGACCCTGCGGATTGCCGCGGGAAAACTCCTGCGCGTGGACCTCCTTGTTGCGCGCCACTTCCACCCGCGTGTGACTGGACAACGCGTTGACGACGGAGACGCCAACGCCGTGCAGGCCGCCGCTGGTGGCATAGGCCTTGCCGGAAAACTTGCCGCCCGAATGCAGCGTGGTCATGATGACTTCCAGCGTGGACTTGCCGGGAAATTTCGGGTGTTCGTCCACCGGCATCCCGCGGCCGTTGTCGGTTATGGTTAGCCGGTTGCCTTCGTCCAGCATCATCTCGATACGGTTGGCGTGGCCGGCCACCGCCTCGTCCATGGAGTTGTCGAGCACCTCTGCGGCGAGGTGGTGCAGGGCACGCTCGTCGGTGCCGCCGATGTACATGCCGGGGCGACGGCGAACGGGCTCCAGCCCCTCCAGCACCTCGATCGCGGAAGAATCGTAATCGCCGCCCGAAGCCGGCAGGGTCTGGAACAGGTCATCGCTCATGGCACCGGCTATAGGCGGCAGGAATCCTTCCGTTCAAGACGGGGGACGCGCTTTTCCGGCGCTAGAACCCGGTCGGCGCCGGATCGACCACGGTAAAGGCGCCATTGCCGATCTGACGGACCTCCAGCGCCCGCTGGCCCACGCCGTCGGGCATGAAGCGGATCGCTCCGTCCAGTCCCAGGAAGCCGCCCGCGTCGGTCAGCAGCCCGGCGGGAAGCGCGCGGCCCGGCTGCCAGTCACGGCTGAGACGCAGCGTCAGCAGCACCGCGTCATACCCAAGCGTGGCGATGCGGTAGGGCTGGTCGCCGAAGCGCGAGGCGTAACTTTGCGCGAACTGGCGATAGCGGGCATCGGGCACGGCGGCGAACCAGGCTCCGCGCAGGGCGCCGGTGCGAGTAAGGGCATCCTCCCGGCTCCACAGTTCGGTGCCGATGATCGAGGGCAGCGCGTCGCCTGTATTCTTCAGGCGCGGGGCCGCCATCGCGGCAAGCCGCGCACCATCGGCGATCAGCACGGTATCGTAGCCCCCGGCCGCGCGCAGCCGGTCTGCGGAGGACAGGATCGAGGTATTGTTGCGATCGTATCGCTCGATCCCCACCACGCGTCCGCCAAGTGCGGTGACCGCCTGCTCGAGCGCGTTGAGCGCCCGGTCGCCATAATCCCCGCGCGGGGCCAGCACCGCAAAGGTGCGCGCGCCCTGGGCGATGGCAAAGGCGGCGGTCCGGGCGACCGATTGGTCAGGAACGTGCCCCATCACGAAGACGCCATCCTGCGCGACCGATACATCATTGGAAAAGGTGATGAGCGGCACGTTGGCACCGCGCGCCTCCGCCAGAACCGGATCCACGTTGTCCCGCACCAAGGGGCCCAGGATCAGGCGATTGCCGTCCGCCACGGCGCGGCGCGCGGCCTCTGCCGCACCGCTGCCGGTATCGTAGGTGGTGATGCGAAGGTTATCGGCCCCGGTATCGAGCAACGCCATCGTCGAAGCGTTGGCGATCGACTGGCCGACCTCGCTGTTGCTGCCCGACAAAGGCACCAGCAGCGCCACGCGATGCCGCTCCGTATCGGCCGGCAGCAGGTCGGCATCGGGCGCGGATGGTGCGGGCGGCGGCGTGTTCGCCACGGGTTCGTTGTAGACCGGGGCATCGGTACCACCGGGAATGACCGCGCAGCCTGCCAGCGTCACCGCGCCCAGGCTGGCCATCACGAGACGTTTCACCTTGCCGAACATGCTTGCCGTCTCCTGCCCTCGCGTCCAAGGGTCCGCATGTGAACGATGAAAGTGCGACCCTCCCGCCCGGCTTGTATATCGTCGCGACGCCGATTGGCAATCTTGGCGACATCACCAGGCGCGCCGCCGACGTGCTGGCGCGATGCGACGGAATTGCCTGCGAAGATACCCGCGTCACGCACAAGCTGATGCGTCATCTCGGCATTTCGAAACCGCTGTGGCGCTATGACGATCACAGTGCCCCCAACGATCGCGCGCGGCTGGTGGAATCCATGAAGACCCGCGCCGTGGCGCTGGTAAGCGACGCGGGCATGCCGCTGGTGTCCGATCCCGGCTATCGGTTGGTGCAGGATGCGAGGGCCGCGGGCCTGCCGGTCACGGCGCTGCCGGGCGCAAACGCGCCGCTTACCGCGCTGGCGCTGTCGGGCCTGCCCAACGACCGGTTCCTGTTCGCCGGGTTCCTGCCGTCCAAGGACAAGGCCCGGCAAGACGTTCTGGCCGAGCTTGGCAGGGTGCAGGCGACCCTGATCTTCTTCGATACCGCGCCGCGCCTGGTGAAGAGTCTCGCCGCCATTGCCGCCGTCCTTCCGGGGCGCGAGGTGGCCGTGGCGCGGGAACTGACCAAACTGTACGAGGAATGTCGCAGCGGCAGCGCCGAAGCGTTGCTTGACCATTACACCGCGCACCCGCCCCGGGGAGAGATCGTGCTCCTCGTCGGCCCGCCCGTGGAAACCGTGTCGAGCGAGGATGACGCCGACACGATGTTGCGCGAATTGCTCAGCACCGAAAAGGCGTCACGCGCAGTCGCCGAGGTCGCCCGGGTGACCGGGCTCGACCGCAAGGCGCTCTATGCCCGCGCGATGGAATTGAAGGGCGAATGAAGCGCCAGCTTGCCGAGAGCAGCGGCCGCGATGCCGAGGCCCGGGCCGCGCGCTGGCTGGAACAGCAGGGCTACGAGGTGCTGGCCCGGCGGGTAAAGACCAAGGCGGGCGAGATCGACCTGATCGCGCGGACGCATGGCCTCGTCGCTTTCGTCGAGGTCAAGTGGCGGCACCGCGCCGCCGACCTGGACTTCGCCATCGACGAACACCGCCTCGCCCGCGTTGCCGCCGCGACCGGGGCCGTGGCGCATCTCTACGCTACCGGCGGGGAAGACATCCGCATCGACGTGATCCTGCTTGCGCCCGGCATGGAGCCCCGCCACATCGTCAACGCCTGGCAGCCATAGGGGTTCGCCCGGCGCAAGATGATCGGAAAACCCATGTCTCTAAGAGTAGCTGTCCAGATGGATCCGCTGGAAACCGTCAACATCGCCGGCGACAGTTCGTTCGCGCTGATGCTGGCGGCACAGGCGCGCGGGCACGCGCTGTGGGAGTATGACGTCAGGACGCTGAGCTGGCAGGACGGCAGGGTCTGCGCCTGGGCGCGGCCCGTCAGCCATGTGCAGCGCGTGCCGGGCGAGCATTTCCGCGCCGGAGAGCGGCAGAAGATCGATCTTGCCGCAGACATCGACGTGGTCCTCATGCGGCAGGATCCGCCGTTCGACCTCGGCTACATCAGTGCGGCGCTCCTGCTCGACCGGTTGAAGGGCACGACGCTTGTCAGCAACGACCCGCGCGAGGTGATCAACGCGCCCGAGAAAATGTACGTCCTGGATTACGCGCGCTTCATGCCCCCCACGCTCGTCACCCGTGTGCTGGACGACGTGCGCGCCTTTCAGCGCAAACACGGCGCCATCGTGGTCAAGCCGCTGCACGGCAACGGTGGCAAGGCGATCTTCCGCATCGATGCCGATGGCACCAACCTGTCTGCCCTGTTCGAGGTGTTCAACCAGACCTGGCCCGAACCGCACATGGTGCAGCCGTTCCTTCCCAGCGTGAGCCAGGGCGACAAACGCATCGTGCTGATCGACGGCGAAGTGGCAGGCGCGATCAACCGGCGGCCGGGGGAAGGGGAGTTCCGGTCCAACCTGGCGCAAGGCGGCAGCGCCGAGGCGACGCAGCTGACGGAGCGCGAGCAGGAAATCTGCGACGCCATGGGGCCGGACCTGAAACGCCGCGGCCTGACCTTTGTCGGCATCGACGTGATCGGCGGTGAGTGGCTTACCGAAATCAACGTCACCAGCCCCACCGGCATCGTCTCCATCGACGCGTTTAACGGCACCGACACGCCGGGTCTTATCTGGGATGCGCTGGAGCGCCGCCACGCGGCGATGGTCGGCGAACGCGCTTAGGACCGAACCAGCGCCTTGGCCGTTACTGGCGAATGGACTATCTGATCATCGACCTCATCCAGCGCGGCGGATACCTCGGCATCTTCCTGTTGATGGCATTGGAAAACGTCGTTCCGCCCGTGCCCAGCGAGGTCATCATGGGGGTGGGCGGCCTGCTCGTCCACCAGGGCAAGATGGAATTCTGGCCGCTGCTTCTGATCGGCACGCTCGGCACCACGGCGGGCAATTATTTCTGGTACTGGATCGGTGACAAGTGGGGCTTCGAGCGGCTCGAACCTTTCGTGGAGCGATGGGGCCGCTGGCTGACGCTGGACTGGGAGCACATTGTCACGGCGCAGCTGTTCTTCGTTCGCAAGGGTCACTGGGTGGTCTTCTTCCTGCGCTTTTCGCCCTTTCTGCGCACCATCGTATCGCTGCCGGCAGGCCTTGCGCACATGCGGCTGTGGAAGTTCTTCGGCTACACCTTTGCCGGCTCGCTGATCTGGAATGCGCTGCTGATAAAGGGCGGGCAGTGGCTAGGCAGCTATCTGGAGGATTCGCAGGAAATCCTTGCCTGGATCATCCTGGGCCTGATCGGGCTGGGCATCATCTTCTACATCTGGCGGGTAATTACCTGGGTGCCGCGGGAGAAGCGATCGGCGGACTAGTCCCGTTCCCGTGGGTGCGCTCCGCGATACGCATCGAGCAGCGCGGCCGCGTCGACTTTCGTGTAGATCTGCGTCGAGCCAAGGCTGGCATGACCCAGCAGTTCCTGCAAGGTCCTGAGGTCGGCGCCCGCGCCCAGCAAATGCGTCGCGAAGCTGTGGCGCAGCGCATGGGGCGTGGCGGTATCGGGCAGGCCGAGCGCCTTTCGCGCCCGCGCCATCGCCTTTTGCACCATGCCCTGGCCTAGCGGCCCACCCTTGGCCCCGCGGAACAGCGGTTGTCCCCGTTCAAGGGGCCAGGGACAGGCGACGGCGTAGGCCGCCACCGCCTCTCGCACTACCGGCAGCAGCGGGACGAGCCGTTGTTTGTTCCCCTTGCCGGTGACCATCAGCGTTTCGCTCAATGGCAGATCTTCTGCCTTGAGCGACAAGGACTCGGCAATGCGCAGGCCCGCGCCGTACATCAGCAACAGCACCGCCACGTCGCGCTTGCCGATCCAGTCCTCGGCGGCGCTTTCGGCAACGACGGCGGCAAGGTTGGCCGCTTCGTCCGGCGTGACCGGGCGGGGGAGGCCCTTCTTGATGCGCGGCCCGCGAAGGCGCGGCTCGCTACCTGCATCGGCGCCCGCCTGTTCGCGGGCGTAGGTGACGAAAACCTTTAGCGCGGACAGTTCGCGCGCCGCCGACGCGTTCGACAGACTTTCGGCGCGCCGGGCGGCAAGCTGCCCCCGCAGATCGCGCGTGGTGAGGGCGGCAACCTGCTGCCAGTCGGGCGCGTCCCAGCGTGTCAGCAGCCGCGCCGCGGTGGCGACGTAGGCCCGCACCGTGTGGGGAGAGCGACGTTGCCCGATGGCGAGATGATGGCGCCACTGCTCGAGCAGGTCGGCGGCCTCGCTCATGCCGTGACGAGCGCGTCTGCGACGAGGCGCGGCAGGATGGCATCGAGCAGCGGCATGCCCTGCTCGGTCACGCCAAGCCGTTCCCCTGCGCGCCACGCAAGGCCGATCGCACACAGGTGCTCGAGCTGATCCGGGTCGATCAGCCTGTCTCTCGCCATACCGAAGCGCCCGGCGAGCGCTGCGATGTCGATGCCTTCTGCCAGGCGCAGGCCCATCAGCAGCGCCTCGCTCGCCTGCTCTGCCGCGCCGAGTGCGCGTTCTTCCTGCAACCCGTGGCCGTTGCGCCCTACGGCGGACAGCCAGTTCTCGGGTTTCTTGTGTCGCAGCGTGGCAAGACCGCCGCGCCGTCCGTGCGCGCCGGGGCCGATGCCGGCGTAGTCGCGATAGCGCCAGTAGGCGAGGTTGTGCCGGCTTTCTTCGCCCGCGCGGGCATGGTTGCTGATCTCGTAGGCCGGAAGGCCCGCCGCGGTCGCAGTTTCGCGGGTCAGCGTGAAAAGGTCCGCCGCCGCGTCATCATCCAGCGGCGTAAAACCGCCCAGACGGACATCGGTGGCAAAACGGGTGCCGGGCTCTATCGTCAATTGGTAGAGCGAGAGGTGCCCGGTGCCCAGGCCAAGCGCACGGGTCAGTTGCTTGTCCCAGTCGTCCACGTTCTGGCCGGGAAGGGCATAGATCAGGTCGAAACTGACGCGTCCGAACACCCGCTGCGCCACCTCCAACGCGGCCAGCCCTTCGCGCGCGTCGTGCAGCCGGCCAAGGAAGCGCAGGGCTTCATCCTCCAGCGATTGCAGGCCGAGCGAGGTGCGGTTCACGCCCGCCGCCGCAAGGTCAGCGAACTTCGCCGCCTCGACCGAGCTGGGATTGGCCTCCAGCGTGATTTCGATGTCAGGTGCAAAGCCCCACAGCCTCTCCACCTCGGCCAGCAGCGCGGCGACCAGCGCCGGCGGCATCAGCGACGGCGTGCCGCCACCGAAGAAGATCGATTCGAGCCTTTCACCGCCCGCCCTTTCCGCCTCGTGCCGCAGGTCTGCCAGCAAGGCCGCCTGCCAGGCTGCCACGTCCACGACCTCGCGGACGTGCGAATTGAAATCGCAGTACGGGCATTTGGCGAGGCAGAACGGCCAGTGGATGTAGAGGGCGCGGGCCATGCGGATCAGGCGCCGAACTGGTCGGCCCTGAGCTTGGCAAAGGCGTTGGCGCGGTGACTGATGCCGTGCTTTTCGGAAGGGTCGATCTCAGCGAAGGTATGCTCACGCCCCTCGGGCACGAAGGCCGGGTCGTAGCCGAAGCCCAGATCGCCGCGCGGCGGCCAGGTGAACTGCCCGGCAACCGTGCCCTCGTAGATCGCGTGCTCGCCGTCTGGCCAGGCCAGCGCGAGCACGCAGTGAAAGGCACAGGCCCGCGACGTGTCCGGCCCCTGCTGCTGCAGCAGCCCCTCCACCTTGCCCATGGCCATGTACCAGTCGCGCCCCGGATCGCCCTCGAACCATTGCCGCTCGGCCCAGTCGGCGGTGTAGACGCCGGGCCGCCCGCCCAGTGCCTCGACCGACAGGCCACTGTCGTCGGCAAGGGCGGGGAGGCCCGAAGCCTCCGCCGCCGCGCGCGCCTTGATCAGCGCATTGGCAACGAACGTGCGCCCCGTTTCCGCCGGTTCGGGCAAGCCAAGCGCGCCGGCCGATACGCAATCCACCCCGTGCGGCGCGAGCAGGGCGGAAATCTCCCGCAGCTTGCCGGCGTTGTGCGTGGCGATCACCAGCTTGCCGGAACCGAGCGCCCGGGTCACCTGACCGCTGCGTCCTGCGCCCGGAAGATCTCCGCACAGCCCATCTGGGCGAGCCGGAGGAGACGAAGCAGCCCTTCCTCGTCATAGGTCGCACCTTCTGCGGTGACCTGCGCCTCGGCAATCTGGCCGCCTTCGATCAGCACGAAATTCGCATCGGCATCGGCATTGGAATCCTCGATGTAATCGAGATCGAGGACCGGCGTGCCCTGGTGAATCCCGCAGGATACCGCGGCGATCTTGGCGGTGATCGGGTCGGCCTTCAGCGCGCCCGATGCCATGAGGCCGTTCACCGCCAGGCGCAGCGCCACCCATGCGCCCGAAATGGACGCGGTGCGGGTGCCGCCATCGGCCTGCAACACGTCGCAATCGAGCGTGATCTGCCGTTCGCCGAGCTTCTCCAGATCGACCACCGAGCGCAAGCTGCGCCCGATAAGCCGCTGGATTTCCTGCGTCCGCCCACTCTGCTTGCCGCGCGCCGCCTCGCGGCTGCCGCGGGTATGCGTGGCGCGAGGGAGCATCGAATATTCGCCGGTCACCCACCCGCGGCCCTTGTTGCGCATCCACGGCGGCACGCTGTTCTCGACGCTGGCGGTGCACAGCACCCGCGTGTCGCCAAAGCTGATCAGGCAGCTGCCCTCGGCGTGCTTGGTAAAGCCGGTCTCGATAGTGATAGCGCGCATTTCGTCAGGCGCACGGCCGGAAGGTCGCATGAATGTCTCCAGATATTGCGATGCGGGCCGTAGCGCCTAGAGTGGGTCTTGTCATGGCTTCCCCGACCATCACCGATCTGACCTTGCGCGCGCGCGATATCTTTCGCCTGGTGGTGGAGGATTACCTCGCCAGCGGGCAGCCGGTGGGGTCGAAGGCACTGGCGCAGAGCGGGGCGGTCAACCTGTCGCCGGCATCGATTCGCTCCGTGTTGAGCGAGCTGGAGATGCTGGGCCTGCTCGCCGCGCCGCACACCAGCGCCGGACGAATGCCGACCGAGAGCGGCCTGCGCCTGTTCGTCGACGGCATCATGCAGGTGGCCGAACCGTCCGCGGGCGAGCGAGCCGCGATCGAGCACCAGATCAGTCAGCCCGGACCGATCGAGAGCGCGCTGGAGAAGACCAGCGCCATTCTCTCGGAAATATCCGGCGCGGCGGGCATGGTGATGGTGCCGCGGCGGGAGCCACGCCTTGCCCAGATGCGGATCGTGGCGCTGGACGAAACGCGGGCGCTGGCGGTGCTGGTGGGGCAGGATGGTGGCATAGAAAACCGCGTGCTCGATCTGGGGCAGGGCGCCTCCGCCACCAGCCTGGCCGAGGCCGGCAATTACATTACCGCGCGGCTGGCCGGGCGCACACTGGCGGAGGCGGCGCGGGCGATGCAGGCGGAGATCGCCTCGGGTCGCAGCGCTCTGGATGAAGCCGGGCGTCAGCTTGTGGAGGCCGGCATCGCCACCTGGAGCGAAGATGCCACCCGGCGCCCCGTGCTGATCGTGCGCGGCGCTTTCAACCTGCTGGACGAGACCGCGTTGACCGATATCGAGCGTGTCCGCTCCCTGATCGACGACCTTGAGAACAAGCAGAGCGTTGCCGAATTGCTTGATTCCGCCCGCGAAGCCGAATCGGCGCGCATCTTTATCGGGGCGGAGAACCGCCTGTTCGCGCTCTCCGGTTCCTCGGTCATCGCCTCGCCCTATCGTGACCGCGAGGGCAAGGTGGTGGGCGTACTGGGCGTAATCGGGCCAACGCGGTTGAATTACGCGCGCGTCGTGCCCATCGTGGATTTCACCGCCCGATCACTGGGCAGGATCATCGGATAGACAGGTAGCAATGACGGATAACGAGACGGCCGAAAACGGCCAGGACATGGATGTGGACCGCGATGCGGAAGTCGCGCGCGAACTCGACGGTGTGCCCGAGGAATTCCTGTCCGACGCTGACGACGACGACGACGAGAGCGTTGAGGATGCGCTCGCATCGCTGCGCGCCGATCTGGAGACGGCGAGGCAGGAAACGCTCTATGCCAAGGCCGAAGCGCAGAACCAGCGCCGCCGGATGGAGCGTGATGTCCAGGATGCCCGCAACTATGCCGCGACCGGCTTTGCCCGCGACGTGCTGAGCGTTGCCGACAACCTTGCCCGTGCCATCGACGCCGTGCCGGTCGAACTGCGCGAGGACGACAAGTTCCGCGGCCTGGTCGCCGGGATCGAGGCGACCCAGCGCGAGCTCGAAAAGGTATTCGCCCAGCAAGGTATCACCCGCATTGCCGCGATGGGCCTGCCGCTCGACCCGAACCAGCATCAGGCCATGCTGGAACTTCCATCCAACGACGTGGAGCCGGGAACGATCGTGCAGGAAATGCAGGCGGGCTACATGATCCGCGACCGTCTGTTGCGGCCGAGCATGGTCGGCGTTGCGCGCAAGCCCGATTGACGCCAGCGTCGGAACGGCGCCCGGTTTGATCCGTTTTCCTTCCAGCGGGGGCAAACGGAGAGAACCGATGACAAGCAAGATGTTGATTGCACCCGCGCTGGTAGCGTCCGCCTTCGGCCTTGGCGGCTGCGCCCAGAATTATGCCGTCGAGGGCGGTCTTGCAGGCGCCGCCGCGGGTGCGGCCGTGGCTGCGATCACCGATCAGGACATCACCACCTATGCCCTCGCAGGCGCGGCCGTGGGCGCCGTGGTCGGCTACGTTTCCGACAAGGATGACGACTGCGACGGCTATTATTACGATGGCCGATATGTGGACGACGACTGCCGGAGCGACGACCGCTACCGCCGGTATTTCTGACCGGCTGAATCGAAACGGGCCCGCCAGGCAATGCCGGCGAGCCCGTTCGTTTGGTGAGTTTCACCCTTACTCGCTGTAAAGTTCCGAAATGTTGAGTTCGGCCGCGTGCATCTCGCTGTTGCCGTAGGTGCCGACCCAGATATCATACTGTCCGCTCATGGGCGTTTCCATCCACACGCGCGGGTTGTTGCCTTCGCCGCTGTCGTCATCGCAATAATATCTGCCGTTGGGCGCACGCACCACCAACGTGGTGTCGGCCATCGCGTCGGCGGAAATGTAGAGCGGGAAGGAACTGGCGCGGTAATTGAGCTGGAAATCGGGATTGCTGGCAATGTACCCGGTGCAGTCGCTGCTGAAGTTGGATGCCGCGTAGTCGCCGCCCGATTGCACCCGCACCATGTACGGGTCGGGCGAGAACCCGCCGCTCAGGCTGACGCTGCCGTAGGTGCCGCCGCCAGGGTTCGGCATGGGCTGCGGGCCGGATGTATCCACCGCCTCGTCATCCGGCAGAGAGGATTCGCGTTCGGTTATGACGAGCGATGCTTCGTAATTGTCCGACCCCCCATAGGTGCCGACCCAGATCGCATACTGCCCGGCCATCGGCTGATGAAAGCGGATCAGCGGATCGACGCCGGCGCCGCGATCGTCATCGCAATACCACGAGCCATCTGGCGCGTTGATGACCAGCGTCGTATCGTAATCGGACTGGGCCCCGATGATGAGCGGCAGTGTGCCGCTGCCAGAACCGTAGTTCAGGCGGACGTCGGGCGCGTTGGAAATGTATCCCCGGCAGTCGCCCGAAATGCCGGTCGCCTCGATCGTGCCGCCCGAATTGACGTTGACGATGTACGGATCGTTGGAAAAACCGGGATTGAGCCGAACGGTGCCGTAATTAGGCGTCGCCGACCGGTCTTGCGCCAGGGCCGGCGTAACTAACCCGAGCGCGCTGGCACCGAAGGCTGCGAAAAATCCGAATCTTTTCATGAAAGTCCCCCTGAATAAGTCAATCAAGACCTAGCGGTGCGACCCGATGCGTTGAGCCATGAGCCCATCTGCCTGAACGCCCCCTTGCTTCCGCCCAGCCTGATCAAGGTGTAGGCGACAAACACATTGCGTCAAGTCACCCCGCGAGAACGGGTGGCGCCGGTCCAGATCAGCTACCCGGTCGCCCCGGGGAAGTTTACCAGCGCATCATAAGCTGCCACGTCGGCCACGCCTGCGAGCGTAAGCCCGTTCCGCAGCAGGAAAGCATGCTCGACGATGCGCGCCTGTTGCTCGATACCGTACTGCTCCAGCTTCCGGTCCGGCTTCAGGGCGTAGTCATAACGCGCCCAGGGCATACGGTGGGTAACCAGATACCAGTCACCCCGCGTCTGCGTCTGCCAGACGTGGGTCATCTCGTGGATGAAAAGCCCTTGTCGGCGCAGGGATACCTGCGTGAAATCGTCGCAGTAGGCGGTCGCCAGCGGATGGAAATGAATGTGCCCACGGGGCGCCATGGTCACGCGTCGGGGCTGGAAGAAAGCCCATTTCTTCCGCCGGATGGTGACCTTTTCATATACGATTGCATCGCCGAACATGGTGCGGGCGAGTGCGACCTCGCCCGCACTCAGCTTGCGCTCCCCTCCGACCGGGCAGGATTGCGCCGCTTCGCTCACCCGGCGGCGTTTTCTGCCGTGGCTGTCGTTTCCGGCGCATCGCCGGGCGCGCGGATCTCGACCGGGAAGCTGCACTTGTCGCCGCGCACGTCGGTAAGGGTAATCTCTCCCTGACCGCCGGCCACCATGTCTGCCGGCAGACCCATGACCATCACGTGCTTGCCGCCCGGGGCGAAGGCCAGGGTCTCGCCTGGTTCGACGGACTGCTGGACCAGTTCCTGCATGTCTTCCTGCCGGCTCCATTCCGACGTTTCATGCAGCATGGCGCCTTGCGCACCCAGCAGGTCCGCGCCGCGGATCGTCCAGGGCTGGGTGCCCGTGTTGGTGATGGTGAAATAGGCGGCGGCGGGATTGCCCGCGACGCCCGGGAGCGAGAGCCATCCATCGGTCACCGCGATCCCGGCAACGCAATCACCGTCGGCAGCGGCGTCGGCCACCTCGGGCGCCGGTTCCTCGCTGCAGGAAGCGAGCGTCAGCGCGGCGGCGGCGAGCGAAAGCGTGGCGAAAAACGGCGTCTTGGTCATGGTGTACCCCCAGTGGACAGTGGCGATTTTCTAGCCGGGCAGGTCTCTTGTGCCAAGCCAAAGCAGCCCTATATCCCGCCTCGTTACACAGCTTTATCCGAGCTGCCGACCGGTTTCGCCAAGGGACGGGAAACCGAATGCGCAGCGTCCAACAGTAAAGAGAATGGGAACGTAAATGAGCAAGATTATCGGTATCGACCTCGGCACCACCAACAGCTGCGTTTCGGTGATGGAGGGGGGCAAGCCCAAGGTCATCGAGAATTCCGAAGGCGCGCGCACCACGCCTTCCATCGTCGCCTTCACCAAGGATGGTGAGCGCCTTATCGGCCAGCCTGCCAAGCGCCAGGCCGTAACCAATCCCGACAACACCCTGTTCGCCATCAAGCGCCTGATCGGCCGCCGGTTCGACGATCCTACCACCAAGAAGGACATGGACCTCGTCCCCTATGACATCGTCAAGGGCAAGAACGGCGACGCCTGGGTCGAGGCCGGCGGCGAGGACTATTCGCCCAGCCAGATTTCCGCCTTCATCCTGCAGAAGATGAAGGAAACCGCCGAGAGCTATCTTGGCGAGACGGTCTCCAAGGCCGTGATCACCGTGCCTGCCTACTTCAACGACGCGCAGCGCCAGGCGACCAAGGACGCCGGCCAGATTGCCGGGCTTGAGGTCGAGCGCATCATCAACGAGCCGACCGCGGCCGCGCTGGCCTATGGCATGGACAAGAACGACGGCAAGACCATCGCCGTCTACGATCTCGGCGGCGGCACGTTCGACATCTCCATCCTGGAGATCGGCGACGGCGTGTTCGAGGTGAAGTCGACCAACGGCGATACCTTCCTCGGCGGCGAGGATTTTGACGGCGTGATCGTCGAGTATCTGGCGGCCGAGTTCAAGAAGAAGGAAAACATGGACCTGAAGACCGACAAGCTCGCTCTTCAGCGCCTGAAGGAAGCCGCGGAAAAGGCCAAGATCGAGCTGTCCAGCTCGGCCCAGACCGAGGTCAACCTGCCCTTCATTACCGCCCGCATGGAAGGTGGTTCGTCCACCCCGCTGCACCTGGTCGAAACGCTGACCCGTTCCAAGCTGGAGCAGTTGGTCGGCGACCTGATCAAGCGCACGCTGGAACCTTGCAAGAAGGCACTGACCGATGCCGGCGTCTCCAAGACCGAGATCGACGAGGTTATCCTGGTCGGCGGCATGACGCGTATGCCGAAGGTGCGTGAAGTGGTGGAGGAGTTCTTCGGCTCCAAGCCGCACACCGGTGTGAACCCCGACGAGGTCGTAGCCATGGGCGCGGCCATCCAGGCGGGCGTGTTGCAGGGCGACGTCAAGGACGTGCTGCTGCTCGACGTGACGCCGCTGTCGCTCGGTATCGAGACCCTGGGCGGCGTGTTCACCCGCATGATCGACCGCAACACCACGATCCCGACCAAGAAGACGCAGGTCTATTCCACTGCCGAGGACAACCAGAACGCGGTCACCATCCGCGTCTTCCAGGGCGAGCGGGAAATGGCGGCGGACAACAAGATGCTTGGCCAGTTCGACCTTGTCGGCATTCCGCCTGCTCCGCGCGGGGTGCCGCAGATCGAGGTGACCTTCGACATCGACGCCAACGGCATCGTGAACGTCAATGCCAAGGACAAGGGCACCGGCAAGGAACAGCAGATCAAGATCCAGGCCTCGGGTGGTCTCTCCGATTCCGACATCGACCAGATGGTGCAGGATGCCGAGAAGTTCGCCGACGAGGACAAGAAGCGCCGCGAGGCAGCCGAGGTTCGCAATGGGCTCGACAGCATGGTCCATGCCACCGAAAAGCAGCTTGCCGATAACGGCGACAAGATCGACGCCAGTCTCAAGTCCGAGATCGAGAGTGCCGTGGCCGAGGCCAAGACCGCGCTGGAAGGCGAGGACATCGACGCGATGAAGGACAAGAGCCAGAAGCTCACCGAAGTCGCGATGAAGATGGGCCAGGCGATTTATCAGCAGGAACAGGACGCGGGCTCCGCAGCCTCTGCTGATGCGGCTGCGAGCTCCGCCGAAGACACGTCCGCCAACGAGGACGTGGTCGAGGCCGAGTTCACCGAAGTCGACGAAGAGAACAAGGGATAATCATCCCGATGGACAACGAAACCGCCACCGTCGCGAACAGCGCCGGTGGCGGAACCGTTTGGGGGATCGCCTATGTCTGCTGAAATCGATTTCTACGAAGTGCTCGGTGTCGAGCGCACGGCCGATGGCGCGACGATCAAGTCCGCCTATCGCAAGATGGCCATGAAGTTTCACCCGGATCGCAATCCGGGCGATGCCGAAGCCGAAAACCAGTTCAAGGTATGCAGCGCCGCCTACGAGGTGCTGAAGGATCCGCAAAAGCGCGCGGCGTATGATCGCTATGGCCATGCCGCCTTTCAGCAGGGCGGCGGACCGGGCTCGGCCGATTTCGGCGATATCGGCGATATCTTCGAAACCATCTTTGGCAGTGCCTTTGCCGGACAGGCGGCAGGCGGCCGGGCTCGCCCCCGCCGGGGCGCGGACCTGCGCTATGACATGCAGATCACGCTGGAAGAGGCATTTCACGGCAAGCAGACCGATATCGAGGTCGAGGTTTCGACAACCTGCGACACCTGCACTGGCACCGGCGCGACGCCCGGCACCGGCAGCCGCCGATGCGAGCTGTGCCACGGTGCGGGCAAGGTGCGCGCCAAGCAGGGCTTCTTCGTGATCGAACGGCCATGTCCCAATTGTCACGGGGCAGGGCAGGTGATCGAGAGCCCTTGCCGCGATTGCCGGGGCGAGGGGCGGGTCGACCGCGAGCAGACCTACGCGGTGGAGGTGCCGCCGGGCGTCGACAACGGCACGCGCATCCGCCTGTCGGGCAAGGGCGAGGCCGGGCCGCGCGGCGCGCCGGCGGGCGATCTGTACATCTTCATGCACGTCAAGCCGCACAAGGTTTTCGAACGCGAGGGCACGTCGCTGTTCACGCGCGTTCCCCTCAGCTTCACTACCGCCGCGCTAGGAGATACGATCGAGATCCCCGGCCTCGACGGTGAGGTCAACGTCATCGAGATCCCCGCCGGCATCCAGTCGGGCAAGC